>JADBZH010000043.1 GCA_020402585.1 Phenylobacterium sp.
CGACCCCGTCACCAACGTCACCCTGGGGACCGGTCCGGGCGTCTTTCCCGTCGCGGGCTTCATCCCGGCGGGGGGGACCCTGCGGCAAAGGCGGAACGCGGGCCGTATCGACGCCTGGGGCCTGGAGGCCGAGGGCCGTATGCGGTTGGGCGCCGTCGACCTTAGGGCCGCCGCGGCCTGGACCGAGGCCGAGGTGAACGGCGGCGCCGCCGCTCCCCAGCTCACCGGACTGCGCCCGGCCCAGACAGCCCGCCTGACGACCACGGCGGGCATCGTCTGGCGTCCCGTCGACGCCGCCGTCCTGGAGCTGGACGCCCGTCACGAGGGCGAAAGGTTCGACGATGACCGCAACACACGACGCCTCAAGGCCGCGGTGACGCTCGACGCCCGCGCAGGTTGGATTTTGGCTCCGGGCACGGAAGTCTATATCGCCCTCGACAACCTGACCGACGCCCGGATCCCGGCCGCGGTCGCCGGAGATGGCGCCGTCAGTCTGGCGGCGCCTCGGACCGCAAGGATCGGCCTGACGCTTCGACGTTGATCCGAAGCCCCTTTGCGTCAGGACGGGCTTCAGCTCCGCGTCAGGTCATGGCACGAGGAGGACATGAACTACAGCCACGCCTTCCATGCCGGAAACTTCGCCGACATCGTCAAGCACGCCGCCCTGCTGGCTGTGCTGGGGCGGATGCAGGCGGGCGCGACCCGCCTTCGTGTGATCGACACCCATGGGGGCCGGGGCCTCTACGACCTGGCGGCCTCTGAGGCCAGGCGGTCTGCGGAAGCAGAGCGTGGCGTGGCGAGGCTCATGGCCGCCGAAGCTCTTCCTACGCAGATCCTGGCCCTGCGGGACGCTGTCCGGGAGCTCGATCCGGGGCCGGGCGTCCGCCTCTATCCCGGCTCGCCTCGCCTGGTCGCCGATCGCCTTCGGACCCAGGACCGGCTGACTGTCTTCGAGCTCAATCCACGGGAGGCCAGCGCCCTACACTCGGTCCTGAAGGGCCGAGCGGGCGTTGAGGTGCGCGAGGCGGACGGCTTCGAAGGCGCCCCTGCGCTTGCAGAGGGTGAAGGGGCCCGGCTCATCCTCATTGATCCTCCCTTCGAGCGGGGAGACGACTATGCGCGCAGTGCAGAGGCCCTGCGACAGATCCTGGCGCAGCGGGCGGACGCCACTGTGATGATCTGGCTTCCGCTCAAGGACCTGGAGACGTTCGACGCCTTCCTGAGGGAGGTGGGACCCGCCGGCCCCGTTCTGGTCGCCGAGGCGCGCCTGCGCCCGCTTCGGGATCCCCTCCGGATGAACGGCTGCGCCCTGGTCATCGCCTCCCCTCCCGAGGGGACGGCATCTGACCTGGAAGCCATCTGCAACTGGACGGTCGAGACCCTTGGCGAGGGCGGCGAGGCGCGGGTCTGGACGTCGGCATGCTGAAGCGAGGTCTCGATATTGCAGGAGCCGCCGCCGGGCTGGCGGTTCTCTGGCCCCTCCTTCTGGCCCTCGCCCTGCTGGTGCGGCTGGACAGCCCCGGCCCGGCCCTGCACTGGTCAAGTCGCTTCGGAAAGAACAACCGGCTGTTCCTGATGCCCAAGTTCCGCACGATGCGGACCGATGCGCCCGACGTGGCTACGGAGGCGCTTTCCGATCCGGATCGCTGGATCACCCCGGCGGGGCGATGGCTGCGGCGCACGAGCCTCGACGAGTTGCCCCAGCTCTGGAGCATACTGACCGGCCGGATGAGCCTGGTCGGCCCGCGGCCGGCCCTGCATACCCAGGACGATCTGATCGCCCTCCGGACCCGCGCAGGCGTCCATGCCCTCAGGCCCGGCCTGACGGGCTGGGCCCAGATCAACGGGCGGGATGCGATCGACCTGTCGCGCAAGGTGGCGCTTGACGCCGAATATCTGCAGCGCAGGTCCCTGGGCTTCGACCTCGCCGTGCTCTTCTTGACCTTGAGGGAGGCCGTCACCGGCCGTGATGTCCGGCACTGACCGCTGCGGATTGACCGTGTGTGCAAAAGTCCTGCACAAAGTAGCTCCAGCCAAATTTGTGCGATCCGGAGACCGCCATGATCCGTTTGTCCCGAAAGTCCCTTTCTGCATTGGCTCTGGTGGCGGGACTGGGTCTCGCCGGCGCCGCCGTGGCCGCGGTCAACGCTCGGGCTGTGATCGAGTCCCGGGAGGCGAACTTCAAGACCATGGGCCGATCCATGAAGGCGATCACGGATGGACTGAAGGCGGACTCGCCGAACATGTCCGCCATCGCCTCCAATGCCGCCACCATCCGCGGTCTCGCCCCGAAGGTCAGCACATGGTTCCCGAAGGGCACCGGGCCTGAGTCTGGCGTAAAGACGGACGCCCGTGCGGAGATCTGGACCGACCCCGCAGGCTTCGCCGCCGCTGCGCGACGGCTTGAGCCGGAGGCCGCCAAGCTTGAGGCCCTGGCCCGGGCCGGCGATGTCGCCGGGGCCCGCGCCCAGGTGCGGGCTGTCGGTGCGACATGCGGGGGCTGCCACGACAAGTTCAAGGCCGACTGAACCCGTTCGATCCTGGTGCTGAAACCATGAGCGAGACACCCACACCTGTCTGGGACGGCCCGACCCGCGTCTTTCACTGGGCGCTCGTTCTTCTCCTCATCGTCGCCTGGGTGACGGCGGGGGAGCAGATGGCGATTCACCGGGGCGCGGGCTACGCCATCCTCGGCCTACTGGCCTTCCGGATCTGGTGGGGACTGGCTGGAGGCTCTACAGCGCGGTTCCGGAACTTTGTTCGCGGGCCCGCCGCCATACGCCGCTACCTTTCGGCCACCCGCGACGGGACGGAAGGCGAGCATGCGGGTCATAATCCGCTGGGGGGTCTCTCGGTCCTGGGCCTCCTGGGCCTTGTCGGCCTCCAGGTGGTGTTGGGTCTGTTCGCCATCGATGAGGACGGCTTCGAGGGCGGGCCGCTATCGGACCGCATCGACTTTGACCTCGCTCAGCAGTTTGCCGAATGGCACGAACTCAGCTTCCGCCTGCTTCAGGGCCTGGTGGTCCTGCATCTGGCGGCGATCCTCTACTATGCCGTCCGGAGGCGCCAGGATCTGGTCCGGCCGATGATCACCGGCGCGCGAAGGTTCATGGGCCCGGTCCAGGGCCTGGTCCGGGCGCCGATCTGGCGGCTGGTGGTCGGCGTCCTGATCGCCCTGGCCGTCGGCTTCGCCGCCTCACGCGGCTTCCGGCTGGGTTAGGCGCCCGCAGCGTCCCTAAGGCAGTTCAGCCAGGCGTCCTCGCGCGCCTTCTCGGCGACGCGCAGCCGGTCCTCGGCCTCGCGGACGCCAACGTCGTGCTTGCGCCACTCCAGGACAGCGCCCTCACGGGCGGCGCGGGCGGACTCCAGGGTCTCAAACCGGGCCAGAACGGCGCGGACGCTGTAGTTCACCGGCGGCCCCACCGTCTCGCGATCAGGGTAGACCCCCGTGATCGAGTCTGCGGTCTCGCTCTCGATCAGGAAGACATCCGCCCAGCCCGCATGGTGGCGCATCAGGGCCCAGGGGCGCTCGATCTGGTTGGTCATGATCATTCCTCGTCTGACACGGCGGAGAGGGTTATCTAGCGCGGACTGCCCCCGGCTCCAACCGCGCCGGAGTCAAAAACCGGCTTCCGTCCATCGGGGGATTGGGTGACAACCGGCGGCATTCGTCCACGCTCCATTTCAGGCGTCCCTCTCTCCCGGAGTTTCCATGTCGGGCATTGTCATCGCCCAGCGTTTCTGCGGCCCCCCAACCTCGGGAAATGGCGGTTACTGCGCCGGTCTCCTGGCCAGGGACATCCCAGGCCCCTCGACAGCCGTGCTCAAGGCCCGGATTCCTCTCGACACCCCCCTGGACCTCGCAGGTGGGACCGGGAGTTGGGTGCTCAGCAGTCCAGAGGGCGAAGTCATAGGGGAGGGCCGGCCAGCTTCGCCAGGCGATCTGCCGGTTTCCCCGCCGCCCCCAACCTGGGATGAGGCGAAAGCCGCCGAGGCGCGCCATATCGGCATTGGCCAGAGGTTCCACCCCATCTGCTTCTCCTGCGGCCCCGAGCGGGGAGAGGGCGACGGCCTCCGCGTCTTCGCGGGCCAGGTGGCCGGCGCACAAGTCGGACAGCTGGCCTGCACCTGGACGCCCCATGCGAACTTCGCGGATGCCGACGGACTCACGCCTGTGGAGGTCATCTGGGCCGCCCTGGACTGTCCGGGCTACTTCGCCTGGGTGGTCCGCGAGGGACGTCATGGCGCCCTCCTGGGCACCATGACGGGGGAGGTCCTGCGACGTCCGCGCGCGGGCGAGCCCTGCATCGTCACCGCCTGGCCCCTTGAGCGGTCCGGGCGCAAGGAGACCGCCGGGGTTGCTCTCTTCTCAGCGGAGGGTGAACTTCTGGCGCGGGCCCATCAGGTCTGGATCGTCATGAGTGCGCCTCCCAGGCCAGCGGCGACCTGAGCCACGTCCAGCCCCGTCGGGCGGAAGAAGGGAGACCTTGATGAAGCCCGCCTCCATGTCGGACTACAGGGAACTCGCCCGGCGACGGCTGCCGCCCATGTTCTTCGAGTACATCGACGGCGGCTCCTATGCCGAGGAGACCCTTCGCCGGAACGTCCGGGACCTGGAGGCGATCGCCCTCCGGCAGCGGGTCATGCGGGACATGTCGAAGGTGGACCTTTCCACCACGCTCTTCGGCCAGACCCTGTCCATGCCTGTCGCTCTCGCCCCTGTGGGCCTGGCTGGCATGTACGCTTCCCGCGGCGAGGTCCAGGCGGCGCGGGCGGCCGCCGCCGCCGGGATTCCCTTCTGCCTGTCCACGGTCGGGGTCTGCTCGATCGAGGAGGTGGCCGCCGCCGGGACCCCGCCCTGGTTCCAGCTCTACATGCTCAAGGACCGCGGCTACATGCGCGAGCTCATCGCCCGGGCCCGGGCGGCCGGCTGCCCGGTGCTGGTCTTTACCGTCGACCTGCCCATTCCCGGCGCCCGTTACCGGGATGTCCGGTCGGGCTTCACGGGCCTCAGCGGCCTGCCTGCGGCGCTCAACACCCTCTGGCAGGGCGCCACGCATCCCGCCTGGTCCTGGGACCTCTTCACGCAGGGGCGCCCCCACACACTGGGCAACGTCCAGGCGGCGGTCCAGGGCGGCGGCCGGGTCAATGACTTCCTCGCCTGGATCGCCAGGAACTTCGATCGTTCGGTCACCTGGAAGGACCTGGATTTCGTACGCGAGATCTGGGACGGGCCGATTGTCATCAAGGGTGTCCTCGACCCCGACGACGCCCGGGACGCCGTGCGCGCCGGCGCCCAGGGCCTGGTGGTCTCGAACCATGGCGGCCGCCAGCTCGACGGGGTCTCCTCCTCCATCGCCTCCCTTCCGCGGATCGCTGACGCCGTAGGCGGCGACCTCGAACTCCTGATGGACGGAGGTATCCGCTCGGGCCTGGACGTCCTCAAGGCCCTGGCCCTGGGCGCGCGCGCCTGCCTTGTGGGGCGTCCTTGGGCCTGGGCCCTGGGCGCCGGTGGCGAGCCCATGGTGGCCCGGATGCTGGGGGTCATGCGGTCGGAACTCACGACGGCCATGATCCTGACCGGGTGCCCCAGGGTCACCTCCGCTGATGCCGGGTTACTCGATGCTGCGGCGCGATAGAAACTTTCGGCCTCGGGCCCTCGCAGCCGTCGACAAGCCCTCCTTCACCCGGTAATGCGACGCGGTTATGCGCGTGAAAACGGTCCTCTGCGGCCGCGGCCACGTGCGCCTTGAAGCCATTTGGAGTGGGGTTCGCCATGAGGGCTCCGGAGAAGCAAGGTCTGTACGATCCGCGTAACGAGCATGACTCGTGCGGGGTGGGATTTGTCGCCAACATCAAGGGCCGCAAATCGCATGAAGTCGTGGCCAGCGGTCTGGAGATTCTCATCAATCTCGACCACCGCGGCGCGGTGGGCGCGGATCCCCTCGTCGGCGATGGCGCAGGGATTCTGATCCAGATTCCGGACGCCGTCCTGCGCGACTGGGCCGGAGAGGCCGGCGTCGACCTGCCTGAGGCTGGCCGATACGCCGTGGCCATGTGCTTCCTGCCGCAGGACCAGGAGACGCGCGACGTCGCCATCCAGCAGTTCGAGCACTTCCTGAAGGTCGAGGGCCAGGTCCTGCTGGGGTGGCGCGATGTGCCTACCGACACCGCGGGGCTGGGCGCCGCCGTGCTGGCCCAGATGCCTGTCATCCGCCAGGCGATCGTCGGCATGGGGCCGAACGTTCGGGACCAGGACGCCTTCGAGCGCAAGCTGCTGACCATCCGCAAGCAGCTCCAGAACCCCCTGGCCGAGTTGGCGGTCCAGAAGAACCTGCCGAACCTGACCCAGCTTTACCTGCCGTCCTTTTCGACGCGCACCGTGGTCTACAAGGGCCTGCTTCTCGCCCACCAGGTGGGGAGCTTCTACCGCGACCTGTGCGATCCGCGCACCGTCTCGGCCCTCGCCCTCGTTCACCAGAGGTTCTCGACCAACACCTTCCCGTCCTGGAAGCTGGCGCACCCCTACCGGTTCATCGCCCACAATGGCGAGATCAACACCGTCCGTGGCAACGTGAACTGGATGAACGCCCGCCGGCGGAAGCTGGAAAGCGATCTTCTGGGACCGGACCTCAACAAGATGTGGCCGCTGATCCCCCACGGCCAGTCCGACACCGCCTGCCTGGATAACGCGCTTGAACTTCTGGTCGCCGGCGGAATTCCGCTTGCCCAGGCGGTGATGATGCTCATCCCGGAGGCCTGGTCCGGCAACCCCCTCATGGATCCGAAGCGCCGGGCCTTCTACGAGTATCATGCGGCCCTGATGGAGCCGTGGGATGGACCCGCCGCCGTCGCGTTCACGGATGGCCGCCAGATCGGCGCGACCCTGGATCGCAACGGCCTGCGTCCCGCCCGGTTCATCATCACCGACCAGGACAACGTCATCATGGCGTCGGAGGTGGGTGTCCTACCCGTTCCGGACGAACGGATTGTCCGCAAGTGGCGGCTGCAGCCCGGCAAGATGCTGTTGATCGACCTCGAGCAGGGCCGGATCATCGAGGACGAGGAGATCAAGCGCACCCTCGCCGAGGCCGAGCCCTACGAGGAGTGGCTGTCCCGCACCCAGTTCAAGCTGGAGGATCTGGCCGAGGTCACGCCGGTCGAACCGCCGCCTCCGGCCGACCCGGTCAGCCTGCTCGATCGCCAGCAGTCCTTCGGCTACACGCAGGAAGACCTGTCGCATTTCCTGGAGCCCATGGCGCGTTCGGGCGATGATCCGGTTGGCTCAATGGGGTCGGACCATCCCATCGCCGTGCTCTCGAACCGCTCCAAGCTGCTCTACGACTATTTCAAGCAGAACTTCGCCCAGGTGACGAACCCGCCGATCGATCCGATCCGCGAAGAGCTGGTCATGAGCCTGGTGTCGATGATCGGACCGCGTCCGAACCTCCTGGGTCGGCAGGCGGGGGCCCACAAGCGGCTGGAAGTCGCCCAGCCGATCCTGACCAACGAGGACCTGGCCAAGATCCGTTCGATCCACCAGCTTCTGGATGGCGCCTTCCGCACCGCCACCCTCGACGCCACCTGGCCAGCCTCGGAAGGGCCGGCGGGCCTGGAGGGCGCCGTACAGCGCCTCTGTCGGGAGGCGACCGATCAGGTCCTTGCCGACAGCAACATCCTGATCCTCTCGGACCGGGAAGCTTCCAGCGACCGCATCCCGATCCCGGCGGCGCTCGCCACGGCGGCCGTACACCACCACCTGATCCGTCAGGGGCTGCGCATGCAGACCGGGCTCGTCATCGAGACGGGTGAGGCGCGGGAGGTGCATCACTTCTGCGTCCTCGCCGGCTACGGCGCCGAGGCGGTGAACCCCTATCTGGCCTTCGAGACGCTGGAGGACATCCGCGTCCGCAACGCGCTCCCGGAGACCGCCTACGAGGTCCGCAAGAACTACATCAAGGCGGTGGGCAAGGGCATTCTGAAGGTCATGTCCAAGATGGGCATCTCGACCTACCAGTCCTATTGCGGCGCTCAGATCTTTGACGCCGTGGGCCTGTCCAGCGAGTTTATCGAGGCCTTCTTCACCGGGACCGCCACGACGATCGAAGGCGCGGGACTGGTTCAGGTTGCCGAGGAGACCGTCCGCCGGCACCGGGACGCCTATGGCGACTCCCCGATCTATGCCGACATGCTCGACGTCGGCGGCACCTACGCCTTCCGTCTGCGGGGCGAGACCCATGCCTGGACGCCGGAATCCGTCTCCCGCCTGCAGCACGCCGTGCGGGGCAACCTGCCCGACGAGTACCTGGCCTTCGCCCAGGCCATCAACGACCAGGCCGAAAGCCACCTGACCCTGCGCGGCCTCATGCGGTTCCGCAATGCGGAGACCCCGCTCAGCCTGGACGAGGTCGAGCCCGCTTCGGAGATCGTCAAGCGGTTCGCCACCGGCGCCATGAGCTTCGGGTCGATCAGCCGCGAGGCGCACACCAACCTGGCCATCGCCATGAACCGGATCGGCGGCAGGTCGAACACCGGAGAGGGCGGCGAGGAGGCGGACCGCTTCAAGCCGCTGGCCAACGGCGACTCCCTGCGTTCGGCCATCAAGCAGGTGGCTTCCGGCCGCTTCGGGGTGACGGCGGAGTATCTGGTCAACGCCGACGATATCCAGATCAAGATGGCCCAGGGCGCCAAGCCCGGAGAGGGCGGCCAGCTGCCCGGCCACAAGGTCGACGCCAACATCGCCCGCGTGCGCCACTCCACTCCCGGCGTGGGCCTGATCAGCCCTCCGCCGCACCATGACATCTACTCCATCGAGGATCTGGCCCAGCTGATCCACGACCTGAAGAACGTGAACCCGGCGGCCCGGATTTCGGTGAAGCTGGTCTCCGAGGTTGGGGTGGGCACGGTGGCCGCCGGCGTCGCCAAGGCGCGCGCTGACCATGTGACCATCTCAGGCTACGAAGGCGGCACCGGAGCCTCGCCCCTGACCTCGCTGACCCATGCCGGATCACCCTGGGAGATCGGCCTCGCCGAAACCCAGCAGACCCTGCTGCTGAACGGCCTGCGTTCGCGCATCGCGGTTCAGGCGGACGGGGGCCTGCGCACAGGCCGGGATGTGGCCGTCGCCGCCTTGCTGGGCGCTGACGAGTTCGGCTTCGCCACGGCGCCGCTGATCGCGTCCGGCTGCATCATGATGCGGAAGTGCCACCTCAACACCTGCCCGGTGGGCGTGGCCACCCAGGACCCTGTTCTGCGCGCCCGGTTCACTGGACAGCCCGAGCATGTGATCAACTACTTCTTCTTCGTCGCCGAGGAGCTTCGCCAGATCATGGCGGAGCTTGGCATCCGCACGGTCTCCGAAATGGTCGGCCGCGTGGACCGGCTCGACATGCAGCCGGCCGTCGACCACTGGAAGGCCGCTGGCGTCGACCTGTCACGCATCCTGCACGACGGCGCCTCCCGCGACCGCACCGTGCTGAACCATCAGGATCACCAGGAGCATGGGCTCGAAAGGGCCCTCGACCGTCAGCTGATTTCTGACTGCGCCGAGGCTCTCGAGGGCCGGGGTCCGGTGCGCGGCAGCTATCCGGTGCGGAACATCAACCGGACGGTCGGCGCCATGCTGTCGGGCGAGATCGCCCGCCGCCATGGTCACGCCGGCCTGCCGGATGGCGCCATCAGCCTGTCCTTCGCAGGCCAGGCGGGGCAGAGCTTCGGGGCCTTCACAGCGCGGGGCCTGACCCTGGAGCTGACCGGCGACGGCAACGACTATGTCGGCAAGGGCCTCTCCGGAGGCCGGGTCATCGTCCGTCAGCCCGCCGGCTCCCAGCGTGACCCCACCGCCAACATCATCGTCGGCAACACGGTGCTCTATGGCGCCATCGCCGGCGAGGCCTACATCGAGGGGGTCGCCGGCGAACGCTTCGCGGTCCGGAACTCCGGCGCCGTGGCGGTGGTCGAAGGCGTGGGTGACCACGGCTGCGAGTACATGACCGGCGGCGTCGTCGTGGTCCTGGGGGAAACCGGCCGCAACTTCGCCGCGGGCATGTCCGGCGGCGTGGCCTATGTCTACGACCCTGCCCAGAAGTTCCCCCTGCTGTGCAACGCCGCCATGGTGGACCTTGAGCGCATCGACCCCACGGTCGGCGGCGATGAAGGCCGTCCGAGCCAGCGTTCGCCCTCGGTGGACAACTCCGGCATGGGCGACATGCTCTCGCATGACGCCGAGCGCCTGAGGATCCTCATTGAGCGCCACCTGCTGCACACCGGCTCGCGGCAGGCCGCCCGGATCCTCGAGACCTGGGACGCCTCCCTCGGTCAGTTCTGGAAGGTCATGCCCAGGGATTACCGCCGGGCCCTCACCGACCTCGCCGCCGCCCGCCGGGCCGGCGCCGCGGTCGCGGCAGAGTAAGGAGTCGAGACATGGGAAAGCCGACCGGTTTCCTGGAGGTCGCCCGCCGCGACCGCGACTACCAGCCGCCCCAGGAGCGGCTCCGCAACTACCGGGAGTTCGTCAAGCCGCTCCCCACCCAGGAGTTGGTGGCGCAGGCCTCGCGCTGCATGGATTGCGGTATTCCGTTCTGTCACAACGGCTGCCCGGTGAACAACCAGATCCCGGACTTCAACAACCTCGTCTACCGCGAGCAGTGGAAGGCCGCCCTGGACAACCTGTTGTCCACCAACAACTTCCCCGAGTTCACCGGCCGCATCTGCCCCGCCCCCTGCGAGGCCTCCTGCACCCTGAACATCCAGGACACGCCGGTCACGATCAAGACGATCGAGTGCCAGATCATCGACCGGGGCTGGGAAGAGGGCTGGATCACGCCGCACATGGCGCCTCGCGGCACCGGCAAGCGGGTCGCCGTCGTGGGCTCGGGACCCGCGGGCCTGGCCTGCGCCCAGCAGCTGGCCCGGGCCGGTCACGCCGTGACGGTCTTCGAGAAGAGCGACCGCATCGGCGGCCTGCTCCGCTACGGCATTCCCGACTTCAAGATGGAGAAGCACCACATCGACCGCCGCGTGGCCCAGATGGAAGCGGAAGGGGTCATCTTCCGCACCAGCTTCGAGGTCGGCGTGAATGTCTCGGTCCAGCGCCTGATGGACGATTACGAGGTTCTGGTCATGGCCGGCGGCGCCGAGGAGCCCCGCGACCTGCCGATCGAGGGGCGGGAGCTGGGCGGCGTCCATTTCGCCATGGATTTCCTGACCCAGCAGAACAAGCGCGTGGCGGGCGACGATGAACTGCGCGCCGCGCCCACCGGGGCCATCTCGGCCACCGGCAAGCATGTGGTGGTGATCGGCGGCGGCGATACGGGTTCCGACTGCATTGGCACCTCCAACCGTCACGGCGCCGCCTCGGTGACCCAGCTGGAGATCATGCCCCAGCCGCCGGAGCGCGAGAACAAGGCCCTGACCTGGCCCGACTGGCCCCTGCGCCTTCGCACCTCCTCCAGCCACCAGGAAGGCTGCGACCGCGAGTTCGCCGTTGCGACCCGGCGCGCCATCGGCTCCAACGGCCGTGTCGAGGCCCTGGAGTGTGTCCGCCTGGAGTGGGTCACCGGTCCTGACGGTCGCCAGCAGATGCAGGAAGTGGCCGGCAGCGAGTTCCAGATCAAGGCCGACCTCGTCCTCCTGGCCATGGGCTTCACAGGCCCTCGCAAGACCGAGCTGACCGAGCAGGCGGGCGTCGAGTTCGACGTCCGCGGCGCCGTCCGTGCCGATACCGTCTCCTACCAGACCTCGACGCCGGGGATCTTTTCGTGCGGCGACATGCGGCGTGGTCAGTCCCTCGTGGTCTGGGCGATCCGTGAGGGGCGGCAGTGCGCCTACGCCGTCGACGCCCACCTGATGGGAACCTCGCGCCTGCCGCGCTGACCTGAAGGCGTTTGTCGCCCGCGCCGGCGGGGTCTAGGCTGGAGGCATGAGCGCCTCCGGTCCCCACATTCTCGTCACCGGCTCCACCCGGGGCATAGGCGGTGCGATCGCCGGGGTCCTGCGGGGTCGCGGCGCCCGGGTGGTGGGACATGGCCGCGCAACGACAGGCGACATCCTCGGCGAGGATCTTGAAGCCCCCGGAGCCGGCGGCCGCCTCTGGGATCGCGCCCTGGAGCGCCTGGACGGCCGGATCGACGTGCTCGTCAACAATGCCGGTGTCTTCGAGCCGGCCGGGGTCGACCTGGCGGAGGCGGACTGGGAGGCGGCCTGGTCGCGAACGCTCCAGATCAACCTGAGGGCCGCCGCGGATCTTTCCCGTCTTGCCGTGCGCCACTTCCTCGACCGACCCGGGGGAGGGCGGATCGTCAATGTCGCCAGCCGGGCCGCCTATCGGGGCGATTCCCCGGCCCACTGGCATTACGCCGCCTCCAAGGCCGGCATGGTCGCCATGACCAAGTCCATCGCCCGGGGCTTCGCGGCTCGCGACGTCCTCGCCTTCGCCGTCTGTCCCGGCTTCACCATGACGGGCATGGCCGACGACTACCTGGCCAGCCGGGGTGGCGAGAAGCTGCTCGCTGACATTCCCCTGGGCCGCGTCGCCGATCCGGAGGAGGTCGCCGTTGCGGTCGCCTTCCTCGCCCTTGAGGCGCCGGCCTCCATGACCGGCGCCGTCCTCGACATCAATGGCGCCAGCTACGTGCGCTGATCCCGGAGGGTCTCATGCGGGAACGTTTCCTCTTCCCTGTGTTCCTGGTCCTTGCCCTCGCGGGGCTTGCCCTGACCTGGAGCCAGAACCTCGCCTATTTCGGTCCCGGGTCCGGGCCCGGGGCGATGGCGGACTTCCTCCGCGACACGGTTGTGAACCCGGGCGCCCGGTCCATCGCCTTCGACATCCTCATCGTCGGATGGGCGGCCTCCATCTGGATGGTGGTCGAGGGGCGGCGCCGGCGCATGAGGTGGGTCTGGCTCTACCCCCTCCTCGGATGGGGCGGCGCCATGGCCTTCACCTTCCCCCTCTTCCTGGCCATGCGTGAGCGTGCGCTCCGGACTCCTCCGGAGATCGAGGGCCGCCTCGGAACCGTAGACGGGGTCGGCCTGGGCCTCGTCTCGGCCGTCGTCCTTTTCCTCCTGGCGCTCGGGATCCGCGCCGCCGGCCTGATTTGACAGCCGGGGCGCGAGGGTCCTTCCTGACGCCCGCAAGATCACAGGGGAGGAAGACATGGCGCCTATTCCAAGACGCGGGACCGTGGCCGTCACCGGGGCGGCGGGGTTCCTGGGCGGCTGGACCGTCCGGTTGCTGCTGGAAAGGGGCTATCGCGTGCGGGCCTGTGTGCGCGACGTGGACGATCCCAGCCGGACCGCCTTCCTCAAGGCCATGCCTGGCTACGCCTCGGGCCGCCTGACCCTGCACGCCGCCGACCTCGACCGGGACGGATGCTACGATGAGACCTTCCGGGGCTGCCACGGCGTGGCCCATATCGCCCACGTGAGCACCTACGACGACCAGGCCTATGTCGCCCGGGTCTGTGACCACATCATCCGCAGCGTCGAGGCCTCGGGGTCGGTCACCCGCGTGGTCCTGACCTCCTCCATCGCCGCCGTCATCTCCGAGGCCGACATCTTCGAGGTGGCCCGGCGTCCTGTCTTCTACGAGGATCGCTACCCGGACGAGTCCAACCCCAAGCGGACCCCGGATCGCGGGCAGGGCTATTCCATGGGCAAGCTCTACGCCGAGCGGGCCTTCGCCGACGCCGCCGAATCCAGCGGCCGTTGGGACGCCATCACCTGCTGCCCGGGGGACAATGTCGGGCCCATCCTGTCCGCCCACCAGAAGGACATGGGTCCCTGGCAACACAACATCGAGACCATGCTGCTGGGCAAGTACTTCCAGAACGGCGCCTACCGGCCCTGGATGACGGTCGACGTGCGCGACGACGCCCTGGCCCATATCGGCCTCCTGGAAAGCACGGAGGTCGCCAATGGCGAGCGGTTCATCGCCTGGTCCACGGACATGCGGAAGGTCGAGGACATCTGCGCCGATATCGACCGGCTCCTGCCCGAGATCGGACACGACACGCCCGAGGTCACCGATCCCTTCCCTGAGCGCATCCAGGCGCGGGAGGCGGAGCTGCGGGCGGTCTGGGCCCTGGCGGACCTTCGCAACGACCGGATCCGGGCTGTCACCGGCATCGAGTTCCGGCCCCTGGACGATTCCATCAGGGACTGCGTCGAGAGCCTCCTGTCGGTGGCGGGTGTGAAGCCAAAGGTCCGTGAGGGCTTTCGTCGTCCCGGGGCGGGTTGAGCCCACGCCCGGTCAGGGCGCGACGGGCTGTGCGTTGAACTGGCGCAGGGAATCGCGGGTGCTGGTCTGGCCGGTCCACCCGCCGGTGAAGAGGACGTTGTCGATCTTCCAGCCGTTGTCGTTGACCAGCTTCACGTCGTCGGTCCAGCGGGTCTTGTAGCCCTTATTCCGGAAGGTCACCGCCACCGAAGCCCGGTCGCCGAGCACGCGGGCCGGACCCATCTTGTAGCTGGTGTAGCCCTCATAGAGGCCGGCGAAGATCTCGCCTTCAAGGATGTTCGGCTTGTCGGTGGGGTTGGGGCCGGCCTTGCTCTGCGCCGCCGACTCCACCTCGTTGGCCTTGGCCTTCTCGACCTCGGCGGCCAGGCTCTGGCTCATCCGCGCCGTTTCAGCCTTCCGGAAGTCGCCCTCATAGCTGTTGTAGAAGCTGCGCACCGCCGCCTTTGGCGAGGTGATGCCCTCCGGGGCGTGCTGGCAGGCGGTCAGGGCGACGAGGCTGGCGGCCGAGAGGGCGAGGAGGCCGGGATTGCGCATGTTGGTCAGGCTCCGGAAACTGAGGAGCCGAACCTATCAGCGCTGCGCCGTGCAGGGTAGGGCCGTTGATCCGCCTCGGGCTCGCCTTTCAGGCGAACGTCCCTGGGATGGGGTGGCTTTAAGGCCAGCCTACTCGAGGTAGAGGGTCTTCAACCGGGCCAGTTCGGCAGGACCCACCCCGGCTTCGGCCTGGAGGTAGGCGGCGACCGAACCCCACCGGCGATCGATCTCTTCTAGGGCGAAGGTCAGATAGCCCTGGCCGGAACTGTCCTTCAGGGGCTGGGGCGTCAGGTACTTGGGGTCCTTCTGGTACTGTGCGTACATCGCCGCACCAGGGTTGGCGGCGATCAGCTCGGGCGTCAGCTTGGGCATCTCGTACTGCGGCCGCCGATAGGTCGTCGACAGGTGATAGTCCTCCATCACCGTCTCCACCGGTACGCCGAGGGCGCGAAGGATCAGGGCTGAGGCGAACCCGGTCCGGTCCTGGCCGGCGGAGCAGTTGTAGACCACGGGGCCTTCATTGCGGAGCAGGCTGGAGAAAAGGACGCGGACCTGCGGCGCCAGGAGTTCCGGGAAGCCGCGGTAGATCGTCTCCATGTCCGGGATCACCGGATTGCTGCTCCGGGATATGGCGCCCATCGAGTAGCCAACGGACACGTAGGGAACGCCCTCGATCCTGGACGGCGCCAGGACGCGCTCCTCGCTCGACCGAAGGTCGATCATCTGGGACAGGCTCAGGTCCTTCACCCTTCGCAGGTCTTCGTCTGTCAGGGTCGGCGTGGCGCCGGAGCGGTAGATGCGCCCCCAGCGGACGGATCGCCCGTCCTCGGTCCGATAACCCCCGAGATCCCGGAAGTTCGAGCCCTGCGCCAGGGGCAGGACCCGCTCCGCCACCCGGGTCGCCTGACCATCGGCGGCGTCGACCAGGAGGAAGTAGGGCCGGCTGATCAGGTCCGCCGCCAGCTCATGCCGGCCATCGGCGTCGTTGTCGGACACCAGCTTCATGCGCTCCCGCGGCGTATCGGGGCGGTCGGCGGCATAGACATCCACCGGACCCGCTGCGGTCCAGCTGACGATGACCCTGTCGGGCGCAGGACGCTGGACCTGCTCCCCGGCGACCCGGGCCTGGGACGTTCCGGCGGCGAGGCTGACGGCCAGGATGCCGGCGAGGGTGAAGGACCTGATCATGATGTCGGTATCCCTGTAAGGTCAGTAGCGGAAGGTCAGGTCCAGGCCATAGGTCCTGGGCTCGTTGAACATCCCGAACACGCCCTGGGCGGCGGCGGCGCCGGCGCTGCGATAGAAGACATAGGCGTCGTCGAAGAGGTTGCGGGACCAGAGGCTGGCCTCCATCCGCACGCTGTCGGAGACCCGGATGTCGGTCAGGGCCAGCCGGGCGTTCCAGACCCTTGAGGAGTCGGAGAAGGTGGCCTCCCCGGATGAGCCCCGGTAGCCGTCCGCGAAGTTGGCGTCGAGGTGGGCCCGCAGGGTCATGTCGCCAATCGGACGGACATAGTCGATGGAGGCGCTGAGCGCGTTCTTCGGCGTGTAGACGATGTAGACCGACTGCAGTCGCCCACCGGCGAAGGGGTTGGCGGCGACGGGCAGATGACTGGTTGTGAAGGCGTAGTTCGCCGCCAGTGTCAGGCCGTTCACCGGGGCGATGGTGAAGTCGACCTCGAGGCCCTCGATGCGGCCCTCACCGGGAGCGTTCACGGTCTCAAGAGTGCCACGGTTGCTGTTGTTCAGGTTCACAGCCGAGAAATCGATCTGGATGTCCGTATAGCGGGTGCTGAAGGCTGCGATGTTGAGGCGGGCACGCCGGTCCCAGAACTCACTCTTGACGCCGGCCTCGGTGGTGGCGACCTCCTCCGGACCGAAGGCGCGGTAGCTGACCGAGCGGGAGTTGGCGCCGCCCGCCCGGTAGGCGGTGCCCCACTTGGCGTAGACGCTGGTCGTCTCCGTCAGGTCGAACAGCGCCGAAACCGAAGGATCGAACCGTTCGTCCTCGAAGGTGAAGGCGAGGGCGGTCACGGCGCCGTTCACCCGCGTCAGGTCTCCGCTCTTCTCGTCGTGTGTGAAGCGGCCGCCCGCCGTCAGGCGCAGCCGGCCGTCGAGGGCGCTGGGGATCCACGTCGCCTGGCCGAACAGGGCGGTGCTCGTGGCGCGGGCGGTGCTGGCCCGGTCCGGGAAGGGCCAGCGGGCGCCGGCGATCAGGCTCGGCAGGCGGGTCGCCGCCGTACCGGTGGCGTTCCACTGCAGGGTGTTGGGCGTCCAGGCGTCGTCGTCACCCTCCTCATTGTAGTAGTAGGCGCCAACGACATAGGTCAGGTCGCCGAGGGTTCCGAGAGCCTGGATCTCGTGGCTGACCTGGTCCTGTCGCAGGGAGGCGAGGCTGTAGCGGGCGAACTGGCCGTTGGGGACGAAGACCCCGGCGTGGGCGCCGATCCCGTTGTCATACTGGCTCTGCTTGAGGCGGCGGTAGGCCGAGATGGTGCGGATCTCCAGGTCCTCCGAAGGCGACCAGGACAGGTGCAGGGCCCAGCCCTGGGTCCGTCCGACGCTGTCCTCCTGGGGCACGCCGATGTCCGCGACCTCCGCCCGGTCGGACTGGACCTTCACCAGCGGCGCCAGGGCCGGGGAAGTGGGACTCTTGGAGAGAAGCTGGACGTAGTAGGGCGTCGTCCCGTCATAGGCCTCATCGAAGTCCAGCCGGGCTTCGAAGTCGTCGGTCGGCGACCAGAGGACGCCCACGTGGATGCCGGACCGATCAATGGCGTTGAAGTCCGACTGGCCTTCCATCGGGTTGTCGGTGGTGCCGTCACGCTTGCTGACGACCCCGTCGATCTTCACGGCCAGATTGTTCCACTCGGGCAGGTCCAGGTGGGTCTCGGCGCTGTAGCCGCCAAAGTTCCGCACGCCGAAGCTCTGTCGAAGGCCCAGCTCGCCGGAGGGCTTGCGGCTGACAATGCTGACCGCGCCGCCGGTCGAGTTGCGGCCGAACAGGGCGCCCTGCGGCCCCTTCAGCACCTCGATCCGCTCAATGTCGTAAAGCGTGGCGCCCAGGCCCTGGGACCGTCCCAGGTAGACCCCGTCAATGTAGACGCCGACGCCCGCGTCCCGGCTCGGCTGGTTGGCGTCGAAGGGGACAATGCCGCGAATGCCCACCGTCAGCGCCGAAGTCCGTGAGAAGAACGGCGCCACCCGCAGAGAGGGGATCCCCGTGGTCAGGTCCGCAAGGCTCTGGATGCGCCGGTCGGCGAGTTGCTCCGCACCGAGCACCGAGGCCGCCACGGGCGTCTTCTGGAGGTTGGTCTCCCGCTTCTCCGCAGTGACGATGACCTCCGAGAGCATACCCTCGTCGGCGTCCTCGGCCGCAAGCGCGGGCGGGGCGATCGCAGAGACTGCGAGGAGGGCGACGCCCGACAGAAGGGCGTGGCGACGGATCGGGAGAAGTCGGGACAGATACATGGGAGCCTCCAGCAGGCCCCCTGACTGCCCACGCCCGATGTCACGCCGGTGTCAGTTCGACGTCACCAAGGCGACGTTCCCGCGACGCTTCGATGACGCACTGCGCCGCGGCGAGGGGCGGGTCAACGGATCGCGGAGGCGGGGTAAATCCTGGTGGATGCGACAGGGATCGAACCTGTGACCCCCTCGGTGTGAACGAGGTGCTCTACCGCTGAGCTACGCATCCGCCGGAAGGGATGGGCCTATAGCCTGCCCGCCTGCTGGCTGCAAGCGGGCCCCGGCGCCGGGTCAGGGACCTAGGCCTGATCGGGGTATTGAGGAGGGGCCGAGGATCAGCGCCGCAGCAACAGCTCCAGGCAGGCAGGCAGGAGATCGTCGAAGTGGTCGATCAGCCGGTCGGGGTCCAGGTCCCTGACGGGAACCTCGGTGTAGCCGAAGCTGACCAGGACCAGGGGGGTTCCCGCCGCCCGCGCCGCCCCGGCGTCGGTGCCGGCGTCGCCCACCATGACCGCCCGGCGGATGTCGCCGCCTGCGGCCTGAATTGCGAGCTGAAGATGGCGGGGGTCGGGCTTGGGCGCGGGCGCGAGGTCGGCGCCGATGACGGCGTCGAAGTGGCGGGCCAGGTCCAGGGCCTCGAGGATGGGTGTGGACAGGCGGGTCAGCTTGTTGGTGCAGACGGCCAGCCGGGCGCCGGCGGCGCGCAGGGCCTCCAGGCTCTCCGGCACGCCGGGGAAGGGGCGGGTGAGGTCAGCGCTGTGGAGGTTGTAGTGGTCGATGAAGCGCAGCCAAAGGACCTCCAGCGCTTCGGGGGTAACCTCCAGGCCCTGGGCCTCGAAGCCACGCTGGAGCAGCCGCCGGGCGCCGTGGCCGATCAGGCTGCGGCCCTGGTCGAAGGGCAGGGGGGCGATCCCCTCTTCGGCCAGGATGTGGTTGAGGGTCCCCACAAGGTCGGGGGCGGAGTCCACCAGGGTCCCGTCCAGGTCGAAGGCGATGACGGCGCCGGCCAGGGGCTGGGCTTCGGACGGCATGGCTGCTCCTCTGCTCGTGGCTGGGGCGGGGACTCCGCTGGCGGTTTCGGCTAAAGCCGCCATGATTGCAATCTCGCCTGCGATTCCGGGGTTTCCGCCATGACCGCCCGCGCCGCCGTCATCCTCGCCGCCGGGCAGGGGACCCGGATGAAGTCTCCCATCCCCAAGATGCTCCACAAGGTGGGGGGGCGTACCCTGCTGGACCGGGTCATCGACACCGTCCTCGAGACCGGCTGCGAGCGTGTGGTGGTGGTGGTGGGGACCCACAGCCCGGCCGTGCGCCAGCTGGTCGAGGCCCGTCTCGGCGCCGGGGCGGCGGCGGTCCAGGACCCGCCCCTCGGCACCGGCCACGCCGTCCTGGCCGCCGGACCGGCCCTGGCGGACTTCGACGGCGACGTCATGGTGGTCAATGGCGACTGCCCCCTGTTGGCGCCGGAGGACCTGGACCCCCTGTTCAGCCTGAGGGCGGAGGGGGCGGACCTGGCCCTGCTGGGCTTCGAGCCGGCCGATCCCCTGCTGTACGGACGCATCCTCTCCGGCCCCGACGGCGAGGTCCGGCGCATCGTCGAGGCCCGAGACGCTTCGCCGGCGGAGCTCATGGTGCGGACCTGTTACGCCGGAATGCTCTGCGCCGACCGCGCCCGCCTGTTCGACTGGCTCTCACGGCTGACCAACGCCAACGCCAAGGGCGAGTACTACCTGACCGACGTGGTCTCCATCGCCGCGGCGGAAGGGCGGAAGGTCCGGGCCCACTACGCCCCTGAGACCGCCGTCATGGGCGCCGACACCCCCGCCCAGCTGGCCCAGGCCGAGGCCGTCTTCCAGCAGCGCCGCCGGACCCACTTCCTGTCCGAAGGCGTGGTCATGCCGGCGCCGGAGACCGTGCACTTTTCCTGGGACACGCGGATCGAGGCCGGCGTCCAGGTGGAGCCCTACGTCGTCTTCGCGCCCGGGGTCAGCATCGAGACGGGTGCGGTGATCCGCGCCTTCAGCCACCTTGAAGGCGCCCGGGTCGGACCCGGCGCCCTGATCGGCCCCTATGCCCGCCTGCGTCCCGGCGCGGACATCGGCGAGGAGGTCCACATCGGCAACTTCGTCGAGGTCAAGAAGGTCCGCCTGGACAAGGGCGCCAAGGCCAATCACCTGGCCTATCTGGGCGACGGCACCGTGGGGGCGGGGGCCAACATCGGCGCCGGCACGATCTTCTGCAACTACGATGGTTTCGACAAGTACGAGACCCATGTGGGGCCGGGCGCCTTTATCGGCTCGAATACCGCCATCGTTGCGCCGCGATCCATCGGCGCGGGCGCCATGACAGGCTCGGGCTCGGTCATCGTCCGCGACGTGCCTGACGACGCCCTGGCCGTGGCGCGGGGCGAGCAGAGCCACAAGGCCGGCTGGGCCGCCGCCTTCCGCGCCCGCAAGACCGCCGAGAAGGCGGCCCGCAAGGCGAAGGGCGGGTCATGAGCGCCGAGGACCAGAAACGGGCCGCCGGCGAGGCCGCCGCCGCCCTTGTCCAGCCCGGCATGGTGGTGGGTCTCGGCACCGGCTCCACCGCCGCCGGGTTCGTGCGCGCCCTTGCCGCCCGCAAGCTGGACATCGTCGGCGTGGCCACCTCCCGGTCCACGGCGGCCCTGGCGCAGGAGCTGGGGATCCGGGTGGCGGAACTGGGCGAGACCGGACCCATCGACCTGACCGTGGACGGCGCCGACGAGATCGGCCCGGCCCTCTCCCTCATCAAGGGCGGCGGCGCGGCCCTGCTGCGCGAGAAACTGGTCTGGGAGGCCTCCCGCCGCTGCGTCGTCATCGCCGACGCCGGCAAGCGCGTTTCCCGCCTGGGCGCCTTTCCCCTGCCCGTAGAAGTGATCGCCTTCGGGCACCGGACCACCCTGGACCGCATCTGCGACGCCCTGTCCGAGTGTGAGATCGGCGCGGCGCCCCGGCTGAGGATGAAGGACGGATCGCCGGTCCTGACCGATGGCGGGAACGTGATCTACGACATCGCCTGCGGCCGTATCGACGCTCCGGCGTCCCTGGCGGCGGCGCTGAAGTCGGTGACCGGCGTGGTCGACCACGGCCTCTTCCTGGACCTCGCCGACCTGGCTCTGGTGGCGACGGACGCCGGTGTGGTGGAGATCGAGCCCTAGGTGACGGGGCGGCTGGAGTTGCGCCCTGGCCTGGGCCCGGCGCGCTCGAAGACTAGGAGTCAAAACGCCAATTGCTCCCCCAAGGGGGAGCTCCGACCGAAGGTCGGTGAGGGGGTCAGCTGAGCCGCCGTTGACCCCCTCCGGCCCGCTGCGCGCTCCACCTCCCCCTGGGGGGAGGAATTAGAGAGCGAATTGCTCCCCCAAGGGGGAGCTCCGACCGAAGGTCGGTGAGGGGGTCAGCTGAGCCGCCGTTGATCCCCTCCGGCCCGCTTCGCGGTCCACCTCCCACGGGGGGGAAGAACCAGACGGTCATTGCACGCCCGCCTCAGGCCTCATCTTCCCAGAGGTCGAGGCCTAGCGCCGCCGGCATTCAACAGCGGCCGGAATTGCTCTAGGGTCGCGCCGCCGCCGCAGGGGGAGCCCGATCATGAGCCAGTTCGACTACGATCTCTTCGTCATCGGGGCGGGGTCCGGCGGTGTGCGGGCCGGTCGTCTGGCCGCCGCCTCAGGCGCCCGGGTGGCGGTGGCCGAGGAGTACCGGGTCGGCGGCACCTGCGTGATCCGGGGCTGCGTGCCCAAGAAGTTCATGGTCTACGCCTCGGAGTTTCCGCACTACGCGCACATCGCCGAGGGCTACGGCTGGTCGGCCTCGGGTGCGACCTTCGACTGGACCCGTTTCCGGGAGGCCAAGGACCGCGAGATCGCCCGGCTCTCCGGGCTCTACATCGCCAACCTCACCCGTTCGGGCGCAGAAATCGTGGAGGGGCGGGCCGTCCTGACCGGCCCCAACAGCCTTGAGCTCGAGGGGCGCGGAGCGATCACCGCCGAGCGCATCCTGGTGGCGACCGGCGGGCGTCCCTGGAAGCCGGAGGATCTTCCCGGCGCGGACCTGGCCATCACCTCCGAGGACGCCTTCGACCTTCCCGCCCTGCCGGAGCGCATGGTCATCGTTGGCGGCGGTTTCATCGCCGTGGAGTTCGCCGGCATCTTCAACGGCCTCGGCGTCGATGTGACCCTCGTCTATCGCGGCGAACAGATCCTGCGGGGCTTCGACGAGGATATCCGCTCGCACGTGGCTGCAGAGATCCAGCGACGGGGTGTGAAGCTCATCCTGGGCGCCCATCCGGTGGCGCTCTCCGGTGCGTCCGGCGCCCTGGCGTGCCGCCTGTCCGACGGCCAGGTCCTCGCGGCCGGAGAGGTCATGCTGGCGACCGGCCGCAGGCCCCACACGCGCGGGCTGGGCCTGGAGGCGGCGGGGGTGGAGACCGGTCCCAACGGCGAGATCCGCGTCGACGCCTGGTCGCGATCCTCCACGCCCTCCGTCTGGGCCGTGGGCGATGTCACCGACCGGATCAACCTGACCCCCGTCGCCATCCGCGAGGGCGCCGCCTTCGCCCGGACGGAGTTCTATGGTCAGCCCACGCGGTTCGACCATGAGGCGGTTGCCTCGGCCGTCTTCAGCCAGCCGCCGGTCGGCTCGGTGGGCCTGACCGAGGCTGAAGCCCGGGCGGCCTATTCCAACATCGACATCTACCGCTCTCGGTTCCGGCCGATGAAGGAGACCTTCTACGGCGGCCAGGAGCAGGCCCTGGTCAAGCTGGTGGTCGACGCCGACAGCCAGCGGATGCTGGGCTGCCACGTCGTAGGGCCCGACGCCCCGGAAATCATCCAGATGGCGGCCGTTCCGATCAAGCTCGGCGTGACCAAGGCCCAGTGGGACTCGGCCTGCGCCGTGCATCCCACCCTGGCGGAGGAACTGGTCACACTGAGCGAGCCGGTCCCCCGGCCCACGGCCTGAGCTTGCGCCTTCACGAGACATCGCCAGGCCGCTGGACCACCGGGGTGATCGCTGGTCTCCTGGTCCTGACCCCACTGCTGGGTTGGGCGGGTTCTTTGGGCTTCGCCCCCGCCGTCGCCCTCGCAGGCCTGCTGACAGTGTCCTCCCTGAGGGTGCGGACAGAGGACAGGGCCCTCCTTCTGGCCCTCTTCACGGCCCTGGTCTGGGCCTGCGCTTCAGTCTTCTGGAGTCCCTGGCGCCCCGGCGATCTGGAGGAACAGACGGGGCTGAAGCTGGTCTTCATGCTGGCCCTCTACGGGTGCGCGGTCAGCGCCGCCCGGGCGGTTCCGGAAGTTCGGCTTCCGGGGCTCATCAAGGGGCTCGTAGCGGCGACCTTGATCCTGGCGCTGATCCTTCTTCTCGAGGCTGCAACCGCCGCTGCAGGCTACCAGATCCTGTTGGGCCTGATCGGCCAGACTGTACGCCCAGACTATGCGATCAAGAACGTCGCCCAGGGCCTCTATGTCCTGACCCTGCTGGCGCCGATGGCCATCGCTGCGGTCTCCGGCCGGGCGAGGTGGGTCCTCGGCCTTGGCCTGGGCGCCGGGATCATCGGACCGGCCCTCGTCTTCGGCTACGACGCCCCTCTCCTGGCCCTGGCCTGCGCCCTCCTGGCGGCGGGCCTGGTCTGGTTCTTTTCCTTCATGGGACCCCGTCTCCTGGCAGGCCTCAGCGCAGGGGGGTTCCTGCTGGCGCCGGTCCTCGTGAACGGGGCGTTCACCCTGGGGCTGGACGAGCGCCTCTCGCCCTTCCTCTCGGAGTCCTGGCTGCAGCGCCTGGGCTATTGGAGCAAGGCGGTGGAGTGGATCTGGGCCCGTCCCCTACCGGGTTGGGGGCTGGATGCGAGCCGCGCCTTTGGGCCAGGAATCCAGCTTCATCCCCACAACGCGCCCCTCCAGGTCTGGATGGAGCTCGGCCTGATCGGCGCCGTCGCGGCGGCCATTGTCTGGGCGTCGATCTTCTCAGGACTCTCCCGGCCGGTCCGGACCCCCGCCGCCGCCGCCGCCGCAGCCGCTGCGACGGCCTACCTGGTGTTCGGCGCGGTGAGTTTCGGGGTCTGGCAGGAGTGGTGGCTGGCCCTCGGCGCCCTGACCGCCCTGGCCTGTATCCTGGTCCTGCGCGCCCGCCCTATCGACCTTTCCGGCCGTTCCGTATAGAACGCCGCGCCCGCCGATGCGGGCGCGGAGCTGAACAATGAGCCCTTCCTGGAGCCCTTCCACCTGGCGGTCCCGTCCCGGCAAGCACATGCCGGAGGACTATCCGGACGCCCAATCCCTGGCCTCGGTCGAGCAGACCCTGCGCGGCATGCCGCCGCTGGTGTTCGCCGGCGAGGCGCGGCGGCTGACATCCCTGCTCGCCGATGTCGAGGCCGGCCGCGCCTTCCTGCTTCAGGGCGGCGACTGCGCCGAGAGCTTCAAGGAGTTCCACGCGGACAACATCCGCGACACCTTCCGCCTGATCCTGCAGATGGCGGTGGTGCTGACCTTCGCCGGGGGCAAGCCGGTGGTGAAGGTCGGCCGCATGGCCGGCCAGTTCGCCAAGCCGCGCTCCTCCGCCACCGAGACCGTCGGGGACGTCACCCTGCCGTCCTATCGGGGCGACATCATCAACGGCATGGACTTCGACGCCGCTTCGCGGACCCCGGATCCCCAGCGCCTGCTGCAGGCCTATGGCCAGTCGGCCTCGACCCTGAACCTGCTCCGCGCCTTCGCTGGCGGCGGGTACGCCGACCTGCACAACATCCACCGCTGGACGCTGGGCTTCGTGGACGACAGCCCGCAGGGGGCCCGCTATCGCGCCCTGTCGGAGAAGATCTCCGAGGCCCTGACCTTCATGGCCGCGATTGGAGTCACGCCGGAGTCTCACCCCGACCTGCATCGGGTGGAGTTCTTCACCTCCCACGAGGCCCTGCTCCTCGGCTTTGAGGAGGCCATGACCCGCGTCGATTCCACCTCCGGCGACTGGTACGACACCTCCGCCCACCTGCTGTGGATCGGTGAGCGCACCCGCCAGCTGGACGGCGCCCACGTGGAGTTCTTCCGCGGCATCCGCAACCCTATCGGAATGAAGGTCGGCCCGACGCTGGAGCCGGACGAACTGCTTCGCCTGATCGAGGTCCTGAACCCGGGCAACCAGCCGGGCCGCCTGACCCTCTATGGTCGCTTCGGCCACGATAAGATCGCCGGGCGCCTGCCGGGCCTCCTGAAGGCCACGCGCGCCGCGGGCGCCCGGGTCGTCTGGGCCATTGATCCCATGCACGGCAACACCCTGACCGCAGCCACCGGCTACAAGACCCGGCCGTTCGACCGGATCCTGTCGGAAGTGAAGAGCTTCGTCGAAATCTGCCGGGCCGAAGGCGTTCATCCCGGCGGGGTTCACCTGGAGATGACCGGCCAGAACGTCACGGAATGCCTGGGTGGGGCCCGGGCCCTGTCGGAAGGCGACCTGGCGGACCGGTACCATACCCATTGCGACCCACGGCTGAACGGCGAACAGGCCCTGGAACTCGCCTTCCTGGTCGCGGAGAAGCTGAAGGAAGAGCGATTGGCCGAGGCCCTCCGGCAGGCGGTCTGAGCCCCGGGCTCCGGCCCTCAGAGCAGATGCTCAATGGGAGCCAGGGCCAGCGCCTTCAGAAGGACCCGGCGAAAGAGGCCGACGCCGGGCTCGCGCTTGTGGACCTTCTCGCCCGCCGCGCTGGAGTCCACCCAGACAATGCGGTCCGCCTGCATTTTGAGTTCATAGGCGCTCGTCCGCGCGCCGACCTCGAAATAGGTCCGGACCCCGCCGGCGGCCTGCGGGCTCCGGAGGATCAGACCCATCTCGGTGTTCAGGCTCACGGACCGGGGATCGAAGTTGAATGATCCCACGAAGATCTTCTGGTCATCGACGGCGAAGGTCTTGGCGTGGAGGGTCGAGCGGGACCGCAGGCCTGCGAATTCCAGGTCCGGCTCCTCCACAGGCGGCGCGGTCGGCTTGAACTCGAACAGCCGGACGCCGCCCTCCAGCAGCTCCCGGCGATACTTCGAGTAGGCGGCGTGGACCGGGGTTGAGTTGGTGGCCCGCGCGGAATTGGTCAGGACCCCGATCTCTACGCCCTCGGCGCGGAGGGTGACGAGATGGTGCACCCAGCGGTCATTGGGGATGAAGTAGGGCGAGACGATGTAGAGCGACCGGGCCGGCGTCTCGATCTCCCGCCGGATCTGGTCCCGGATCGGATCGAAGGCGGGTTCGGCGTTCGGAGCCCGGCTGAGCTTCGTCGGCGGGTCCGAGAACACCACAGCAGGCACAGGCTGCAGGGGCCGCGGCGGGGCCTCGGCAGGGGTGGGGCAGGTCGGAACCAGCTCAGGCGAAGGGTCACGGACGGATCGAGGTCTCGCGGGAAGCGGGGCGATCTCGTCGAGGGGCAGGGTGAGGGAAGAGTCCCAGTAGATATCGAAGACGCGCTTCAGGTCGGTCAGGGCCGGCCCCTCGATGATCACGTCGAGGTCGGAGAACACCACGCCCCCACTGCGGAAATAGACATCCCCAATGTTCCGCCCCCCAACGATGGCGGCTCGGTCATCCACGATGAAGGACTTGTTATGCATCCGCCGGTTGAGCTGGCCGAAGCGCAGGACATAGTCGACCCGGCGCAGAAGCCCCTGGTTGCGGGAGGCGTTGATGTAGCGGATCTCCACTCCCGGCATCCGGCGTAGCCGGTCGAGCCTGGCCTTGGCCTCATGCGACCCATAGTCGTCGAGGAGCAGCCTCACCGCCACGCCCCGGCCCGCCGCAGACTCCAGTTCGCGGATCAGGCCCGAACCTGTGATGTCCGGAGTCAGGATGTAGGTCTGGATGTCGATCCGGGTCCGGGCCTCGCGGATCAGGGCGATCCGGCTGCAATAGGCCTCCTCGTTGGAGGAGAGGGACCTGAAGGCCGAGAGGGTCTCGGGGGCGTCGAAGGCCTCAGCCGCGGCCGGGCCTGCGAACAGGGCCAATGCGGCGCCCACCGCCGCAAGGAGGCGTCCTGTGAGGCTGTATTGAGAGCCCGCGTGGGGCTTCCGGGAGTTCCACATAGGCAGGAGTTCTAGCAGGGCGCCGGCGTCCGGCGCATCCCTTCGCTGGGGCGTCGGACTTGACCTTCGGCTCCACCGCCGCTTCTTGGCGCCATGCTTTCCGTCATCACCTGTCCGGAGCGATCCGCAGCCGACCTCTCGGGCCTGCTGTCTGATCTCGTGCCCGGGGCCGTCAGCGGCCTGATCCGCGATGTCTTTGTCCTGGAGCCTGAACACGGGGACCCCGAGATGGCCGCCCTCTGCGAGGACGCCGGTGCGCTTGTGGTGTCCGGGGGACTTGCGGTCGCGGTGCGCCAGGCTCGGAGCGACCTGATCCTTCTGGCTTCGTCCGGGCTCAGGCTGGACGCCTTCGCCCTGGACCGGTTGGGCAGAGACCTGACCGCGCTCGGGACCCCGGGCCTCGCTCGCGGTCTGGCCCTGACAGGCCCCGCCGTGCTGGGCTTCTGGTCGCCAGGACCTCCCCTGGGCCTGGTCACGCCCCGCGCCCGGCTGCTGGGCCTGCCGCCGGGTTGCAGCCTCGCCGCCGCCCTTCGCCAGTCGTCCAGGGGCGCCCCGAAGCTGCGGATCGCCGGCTGACCTCCAAGGTCAGCCCCGCGAGGGGCGGTTGAGGCGTTCGGCGAAGGTCTTGAGGTCGCTCCACGCCATGGACTTGGCGGACGGCGTACGCATCAGGAAGGCGGGATGGAAGGTCGGCAGGGCCGGGACCTCTAGGTCGGCTTCAGTGGTGCGCCACTCGAACCACCGGCCGTGCAGGCGATTGATGCCTTCGGTCTGGTCCAGCATGCACCGGGTCGCCGGCGCGCCGACCAGCAACAGCAGCCGGGGCCTGACCAGCCTGATCGCCTGTTCGACGAAGGGCTTGCAGACCAGTTGTTCCTCAGGCGTCGGGGTGCGGTTCCCCGGCGGTCGCCAGAAGACGGTGTTGGTGATGAAGACCCGGTCGGTGAGCCCGATGGCCTCCAGCATCCGGTCCAGCATCCGGCCCGCCTTGCCGACAAAGGGATGGCCCGCCCGGTCCTCCTCGGCTCCGGGCGCCTCGCCGATGACCACCACCGGGGCGTCCGCTGGCCCCCGGGAGAACACCGCCCGGCTCGCGGTCCCCTCGAACCGGATCGGGCAACCCTCGAAGGCCTCGATGGCGGCGGCAAGCGAGACCAGGTCGCTGCAGCTGCGGGCCGCTTCTCGCGCCGCCTCGATCGCGTGCGGCCGCCGCGTGGGAGCCGCTGCGGCGGGTGGGCGCAGCGGGGCCGCCGCCGGGGCCGATCTGGGGGCCAGAGGCCTCTGGCCCTCGGCGATTCGATCCACCGCGGTTTCGAGCAGGGCCGCGTCCACGCCCGCCTCCGCCCAGAAGGCGAGCAGGCTCTCAGAGACGGCGGCGGCCGGCGGGCGGCTCATCTGCGGCGAATTCCCTCAGCTGGCGGTGGGCCCGGCGCCATTCGCCCTTGACCCACCCGACGTAAGCTATTGATAAGGCCTGAAGGGAACAAGGCCGGCGCGGGGCGACCGGCGCACCGGAGCTTGCAAAATGAGCGAGACCCTCGAACGCGAGGCGATGGAATACGATGTGGTCATCGTCGGCGCCGGCCCGTCCGGCCTGGCGGCGGCGATCCGCCTGAAGCAGATGGCGGAGGCTGCGGGCGCCGAAATTTCGGTCGCGGTCCTTGAGAAGGGGTCCGAGGTCGGCGCCCACATTCTGTCCGGGGCGGTGATCGATCCCAGCGGCATCGCCGAGCTTCTGCCGGACTGGAAGGAACTGGGCGTTCCCCTCGAGACGGCGGTGACCCAGGACAAGTTCCTGATGTTGGGTCCGGCCGGGGAGCTGGACGTCAGCTGGGCGCCCTTCCCCAAGTGGATGCTCAACCAC
Source organism: Phenylobacterium sp. (assembly GCA_020402585.1). Lineage (GTDB taxonomy): Bacteria > Pseudomonadota > Alphaproteobacteria > Caulobacterales > Caulobacteraceae > Phenylobacterium. The sequence continues at coordinate 29,173 of JADBZH010000043.1, forward strand.
GGCAACTACATCGCCAGCCTGGCCAATGTCTGCCGCTGGCTCGCCCAGCACGCCGAGGGCCTGGGGGTGGAGATCTATCCCGGCATGGCGGCCTCCGAGCTGGTCTTCAACGCGGACGGTTCCGTCAAGGGCGTCGTTGCGGGCGTCTTCGGGATCGGCAAGGACGGCGAGCCCGGACCCGACTACCAGCCGGGCATCGAACTCCACGCCAAGTACACCCTCATCGGAGAGGGTGTCCGCGGCTCCCTGGCCAAGCAACTCCAGGCCCGCTTTAACCTGAATAACGGGCGCGAGCCCCAGAAGTACGGCATCGGCATCAAGGAGCTCTGGAAGGTGCCTGATGCGGCCTTCCAGTCCGGCCTGACCCAGCACACCTTCGGCTGGCCCCTGGACAACCAGACCGGTGGCGGGTCGTTCATGTACCACTTCGGGGACAATTACGTGTCCATCGGGTTCGTTGTGCACCTGAACTACAAGAACCCCTACCTCTCACCCTTCGACGAATTCCAGCGGTTCAAGACCCATCCGGCGATCCGCCGTTACCTCGAGGGTGGCGAGCGCGTCTCCTACGGCGCCCGGGCCATCACCGAGGGTGGCGAGCAGTCCTTGCCCCAGCTCTACTTCCCGGGCGGCGCCCTGCTGGGCTGCTCTGCGGGCATGGTCAACGTTCCGCGGATCAAGGGCTCTCACAATGCGGTGAAGAGCGGGATCCTGGCCGCCGAGGCGGCCTTTGGCGCCATCCAGGCCGGTCGCGGCGGCGATGACCTGGTCGAGTACGAGACCGCCTACAAGGCCTCGTCCATCGCCAAGGAACTGCACGCCGTCCGCAACTTCAAGCCGCTGTGGTCGAAGTACGGGACGATCCCGGGCCTCGTCCTCGGCGGGGTCGACGCCACCCTCGCGAACATGCTGGGTGGCTTCTCCTTCCTGGGGACCCTGAAGCATGGCAAGTCCGATGCCGAGTCCACCGGTCTCGCCAAGGACTACCAGCCCATCGCCTATCCCAAGCCCGATGGCGTCTTCAGCTTCGACAAGCTGTCGTCGGTGTTCCTGGCCTCGACCAACCACGATGAGGCCCAGCCGGCCCACCTGAAGCTGATGGACCCTTCCACGCCGATCAGCGTCAACCTGCCCAAGTACGCCGAGCCGGCGCAGCGCTACTGCCCGGCGGGGGTCTATGAGGTGCTGACGGACGAGGGCGGATCGAACCCGCGGTTCCAGATCAACTTCCAGAACTGCGTCCACTGCAAGACCTGCGACATCAAGGACCCGTCACAGAACATCAACTGGACGACGCCCCAGGGCGGCGACGGACCCAACTACCCGAACATGTAGCCGGGCTTGCCGGGGGGAGCGAACAGGTGAACACCCGCTCCATGGCTGGCTGGAGACAACGGACCCTGAGGCGGGCTGCACTGCGCCTCGTGGCGGCGGGCGCGCTGGCTGTCCTCGCCGCATGCGCCACCGCCGCGGACCCGACGGATCTCCCGCCCGAGGGGACCGGGTCCTCGCCCTACGGGCAGTTCCTTGCGGCCCGCGCCGCCCTGAACGCCGGGCGTCCCGCCGACGCGGCGCGCTATTATGGTGCGGTGCGCAACCTCGATCCGGACGCCGCCGGGATCGCCGATGAAAGAGCCTTCATCGCGACCCTCCTGGCGGGCGACGTGACGACGGCGGCCCGCCTGGCTCCGACCTCGGACGAGATGTCCCCGCCGAACCTTTCCCTCAGCCGCCTCGTAAGGGCGGTGGAGGGGATGTCCACCGGGCGGGCGCGACAGGTGCGCGACCTCCTGATCCCGGAGAGCGCCGCCTTCCCGCACCGCGCCGCCACGGCCCTGCTGGCCCCATGGGCGGCCGCCATGTCTGGGGACAAGGAGGGCCTGCTTGTCCGGCCCCAGTCGCCGGGCGACCGGCTCGTGGATGTCTTCGGCCTCCTGGCCCAGGCCCGCCTCTTCGAGCGGGCGGGTCGGCTCGACGAGGCGGAGACGAACTTCAAGGTCCTGGCGGGGGGCGATTCCCCCGGACAGGCGACGGTCCTTGCCTATGGCGGCTTCCTGGAGCGCCGCAAACGGGCCGCCGAGGCGATCGCTCTCTACGACCGGCTCCTGGCGACGGAGCCAAGGAACACTTCCGTGAAGGCGGCCCGCGCCCGCGCGGAGGTGGGCCGGGCCGAGCCCCAGCCCACCCTTCGCCAGGGTGCGGCCCAGACCCTCATCCCGGTGGCGGCGACCCTCATCGCCGCCGGTCAGGAACAGATGGGCCTCGCCTACCTGCGTCTGGCGCTGCGACTGGATCCTGACCAGTACGCCGCCTGGATTCTCGTTGGCGACCTGCTTGACGGCGATGGCCTGGCCGAAGACGCCCGCGCGGCCTATCGGCGGACACCCTCGACAGCGCCGGAGTTCGCCACAGCCCAGGCCAAGCTGGCCTGGAGCCACCAGAAGGCCGGCGACAAGGAAACGGCCCTGCGCCTGGCCCGTGAGGCCGCCTCGGGGGGCGACGTCGATGCGGTGATCAACCTGTCCGACATCCTCAGGGCCAATGAGAGGTTCTCCGAGTCGGCGGACGTGCTGACCCCGGTGCTCGCTGGTTCACCGCCGGACTGGCGGCTGTCTTTTTCCCGCGGCGTCTCCCTTGAGCGCGCCGGCCGCTGGCCGGAGGCTGAGAAGGACCTCAAGGCCGCCCTGGCCCTCAATCCTGACGAGCCCGAGCTTCTCAACTATCTGGGCTATTCCTGGATCGACCGGAACGAGAACCTGAATGAAGCTCTGGAGATGGTCCGACGGGCGGTCAGCCAGAACCCCCGGTCGGGCGCCATGGTCGACAGCCTGGGCTGGGCCTACTACCGGCTGGGCGACTTCCCCCAGGCGGTGACGACGCTGGAGCTGGCCGTGGAGCTTGAGCCCGGCGATCCGGAACTGAACAATCACCTGGGCGACGCCTACTGGCGGGTCGGTCGGCGCGACGAGGCGGGCTTTCAGTGGAAGCGGGTGCTGACCCTGGATCCTGACCCCAGGATCCGCGCTGACGCCGAACGCAAGCTGGCCGAGGGTCTGCCTCCGACGCCCGTCCCGGGCAACCGCAAGCCCTGAACCTCGCCATGAGTGCAAGCGCCTTCGCGCCGGCCAAGGTCAATCTCTACCTCCACGTCGGCCCGCCGGGCGCGGACGGCTTCCACCCGTTGGACAGCCTCATGGTGTTCGCTGACATCGGCGATGAGGTGTCGCTGGCGTCCGGACCGGGACCGGCCTTGAGCCTGACCGGCCCCTTCGGCGCCGGCCTGGGGGCGGGGGACAACCTGGTGCTGCAGGCGGCGCGCCGGCTTGCGCGGGAGCTGGGTCGGGCAGAACCGCCGCCGGCTCTGGTCCTCGACAAGCGCCTTCCCGTGGCGGCGGGCCTGGGCGGCGGTTCAGCGGATGCGGCGGCAACCCTTCGCCTGCTCAACCTCGCCTGGGGCGATCGGTTGTCCGCGGGCGATCTTGAGATCCTGGCGGCGGACCTCGGTTCCGATGTCCCCGCCTGTGTCCGAAGCCGGCCGGTGATCGCCACGGGCAGGGGAGAGGTGTTGACCCCGGCCCTGGACCTGCCGGGGCTTCCTGCGGTGCTTGTGAACCCCGGCGTCGCGTGCCCGACGGGCGCCGTCTACCGAGCCTTTGACGCCGCGGGACGGTTCGGCGACCTGTCCCCGCCTCCGCAGCCCCCGACCCGCGACGGGGTGGCCGGGATCGCCCGGTGGCTCTCCGGGCTGCGAAACGACCTTGAGGCGCCTGCGGCCTCTGTCGCCCCTGTCATCGCGAACGTCCTGGAGCGTCTGAAGGCGGCGCCGGAGACGCTGCTGGCCCGGCTGTCGGGATCGGGCGCGACCTGCTTCGCCCTCTGTCCGGATACGCCCTCGGCCGCCCGGCTGGCTGCGATCCTGGCTGATGAACACCCGGACTGGTGGGTGCGCGCCTGCCGTCTGGGCGCGCCCCTCTCCGCCTTCGGCTGAATCGGGTTTCCGGAACGAAAACGGGGACCCCGAGGGGTCCCCGCTCCGCCACGACTGAGGGGAGGATCAGTTGTGGTAGGCGCGCTCTCCGAACTCGGAGATGTCCAGGCCCTCTTCCTCGTTGTCCACTGAGGAGCGGAGGCCCACGGTGTACTTGATCAGGAAGAAGACGATGGCGCTGGCGACCGCGGACCAGGCGATGGCCACGAGGACCGCCTTCACCTGCGCCATCACCTGGGTCGACAGGACGTAGGCGGCCGTGTCGCAGGTGGAGATGTCGCCGTCGGCGGCGCAGGTCGTGTAGTCGACCACGCCGGCGCCGCCCCAATCGGGATTGACCAGCAGGCCGGTGGCGATGGCGCCGACGATGCCGCCGATGGCGTGGATGCCGAAGGCGTCCAGGCTGTCGTCGTACTTCAGCGCATTCTTGATCTTGGCGCAGAAGAACACGCAGACCGGCGAGACCACCAGACCCAGGAGAACGGCGCCGACCGGACCGGCGAAGCCTGCAGCCGGCGTAATGGCGACCAGGCCGGCGACCAGGCCGGAGGCGAGGCCCAGAGCGCTGGCGCGCTTGCGGGTGACCCACTCGGTGACCACCCAGGAGAGGCCCGCCGCGGCGGTCGCCACCAGGGTGTTGACCATGGCCAGGGCCGCATAGCCGTTGGCTTCCAGGTTGGAGCCGGCGTTGAAGCCGAACCAGCCCACCCAGAGGAGGCCCGCACCGGTCATGGTCAGGGTCAGGGAGTGGGGCGGCATCGGCTCGGTCCCGAAGCCCTTGCGGGGGCCGAGGATCAGGGCGCCGACCAGGGCGGCGATGCCCGCATTGATGTGGACGACGGTGCCGCCGGCGAAGTCGAGGGCGCCAAAGCCCCAGAGCAGGCCGGACTGGATCGGGTCAGTCGGGGCGGCCGCGACAGCGTCAGGACCCGCCCACCACCAGACCATGTGGGCCAGCGGATAGTAGGAGAGCAGGGGCCAGAGGACCGCGAAGGCCACGACAGCCGCGAACTTCATCCGCTCCGCCACGCCGCCCAGCACGAGGGCGGCGGTGATGCAGGCGAAGGTCATCTGGAAGGCCATGAAGACCAACTCGGGAATGACCACGCCCGTGGAGAAGGTCGCCACGGTGCTTGCCGGGGTGACTCCGTCCAGGAAGAGCCGGCCGCCGCCGCCGATGAACTTGTCGAGGGCGCCGCCGTCGGTGAAGGCGAGGCTGTAGCCCCAGAACATCCAGGCGATCATGCCGATGACGGTCACCACGCCGACCTGCATGAGCATGGACAGCATGTTCTTCTGGCGGACCAGACCGCCGTAGAAGAGGGCGAGGCCCGGCAGGATCATGAGCAGGACCAGGACGGTGGATACCAGCATCCAGGTCGTGTCGCCCTTGTCCGGGACAGGGGCGGGGGCTTCCTCGGCGGGCGCCGCGACGGCCGGAGCCGCAGCCTCGGCGGGTGCAGGGACTGCTTCCGCAGGCGCAGCGGCCGGGGCCGCCTCCGCAGCGGCAGGCGCCGCCTCCTGGGCGAAGGCCGGCGCCGCCAGGGGCGCTCCGGCCAGGGTCGCGGCGAGCATCAGCCCGGCCAGACCCTTGAATTTGAACCCGTTCATTTGGTCTTCCTTCCTGGAGGGATCAGAGCGCAGAGGCGCCGGTTTCGCCGGTGCGGATGCGCACGGCGTCGGCCACGTCGATGACGAAGATCTTCCCGTCGCCGATCTTGCCGGTGGAGGCGGCGGTCTTGATCGTCTCGACCACTCCCGCCGCGGCGGCGTCGTCGACGACCGCTTCGAGCTTCACCTTGGGGATGAAGTTCACCTGGTATTCGGCGCCCCGATAGATCTCGGTCTGCCCCTTCTGCCGTCCGTAACCCTTGACTTCCGTGATCGTGAGACCCTCGACGCCGGACGACACGAGGGCTTCGCGCACATCATCCAGCTTGAAGGGTTTGACGATCGCCATGATCAGTTTCATCCCATCGCTCCCGCTCGGTTCCTTGTGGAACGGCCCCACGCCGGAATGGCCGACGGGACCTGTGGGCACGCTAAGGCCCTCGATGGGCGGCGGACTCTTCAGGCGCCGAAAAAACAGGCGACGGTCGGTGGAAGTTCAGAAAACAGGCGCCCCGGCCCGCGGACTGATCTGATTCCGGGCGCCAGGGCCCGGGCGAGCGGGTATGAGGAGCCCAGAGTCCCGGCGTGGCGATCACGACCGCGTGAAGCGCGCAGGTCCCGATGCCAGACCCGTAGCCAGCGCCGGCCCGGCTGGACTAATCGGGCGTCGCGGCCCCGGCCGCCCCTGACCTGCAAGCTTCGAAAGTCGCCATGCCCAAGTTCTCAATCGCCCTCCTGGCCCTTCTCCTGTCCGCGGGCGCCGCCGCCGCCCAGACGCCCCCGGCGCCTGTCGCCCCCCCTGCACCGGTGACTCCCGCCCTCCCGGTTGTCACCCCGGCGGGTGACGTCATCGAGACCCTGAAGGCTTCCGGCCAGTTCACGACCTTTCTCAAGGCGTCGGACCTCGTGGGGCTCACAGCCTTCGTGAAGGGACTGCCGGCGGTGACCGTGCTGGCGCCTGCAGACGCGGCCTTCGCCCAGCTGCCTGCGGGCGAACTTGACCGCCTGCTGGCCCAGGCCAACCGGGCCGAGCTTCAGAAACTGGTCCTGCGTCATCTCATCAATGCCCGGGTGCCCTTCGAGACCTTCAAGGGCGCCGTGACGAGCGCGCCGACCCTGGGGGGCGAGGTGGTGGAGCTGAATGGCGACCAGCCTGCGTCTGTGGGCGGCGCGCCCGTGGTTCAGGCCGACATCATGGCCGCCAACGGCGTCGTGCACGTGCTGGGCCGGGTGATCTCCGCGCCTGCACCCTGATTTCGGTCTCGCGGCATTCCCTCCGGCGCGCTTGAAGCGGGGGACTGTGGGCCCTATGGTCCGCCCTCGTTTTTGCGCCTGCGAAGCTTCGCCCATGCCCGCCGAAAAACCGCTGTCTTTTCAGGCGCTGATCCTGAAGCTCCATGACTACTGGAGCCGCCAGGGTTGCGTCATCCTTCAACCCCATGATGTGGAGGTCGGCGCAGGGACCCTGCACCCGGCGACGGTCCTTCGGGCGATTGGGCCACGGCCCTGGCGTGCAGCCTACGTGCAGCCTTCGCGGCGGCCAGGGGACGGGCGCTATGGCGAGAACCCCAACCGGCTCCAGCACTACTATCAGTACCAGGTGATCCTGAAGCCCAACCCCGACAACCTGCAGGAGCTCTACCTGGGCAGCCTGGAGGCGATCGGGCTGGACACCCGGATGCACGACATCCGCTTTGTCGAGGATGACTGGGAGAATCCCACCGTCGGGGCCTGGGGCCTGGGCTGGGAGGTCTGGTGCGACGGGATGGAGGTGGCCCAGTACACCTACTTCCAGCAGGTCGGCGGCCTGGACGTCTTCCCGGTGGCCGGGGAGCTCACCTACGGTCTGGAGCGGCTGGCCATGTACCTGCAGGGCGTCGACCGCTTCGACCAGTTGGCCTTCAACGACCCCGACGGGCCCCTGCCCATGACCTATGGCGATGTCTTCCTGGAGAACGAGCGTCAGCAGTCCGAGGCCAACTTCCACCTCTATGACGTGGCCACGCTGAAGCGACAGTTCGAGGACATGGAGACCCAGGTCCCCCGCCTCCTTGAGGGGCGAGGCCCTCAGGGCCAGGTCACCGTGCTGCCCGCCTACGACCATGTCCTGAAGGCCAGCCACCTCTTCAACCTGATGGACGCCCGAGGCGCGATCGCCGTGGCGGAGCGCCAGAGCTACATTGGCCGCATCCGGGACCTGACCAGGATGTGCGCCGAGGCCTGGGTGGCCAACGAGGGCGGCAACGCCCCGGCGGAAGGGGTCTGACCATGCCCCAGCTGCTGATCGAGCTTTTCTCCGAGGAAATCCCGGCCCGGATGCAGGCCCAGGCCGCCCGCGACCTGGACCGAATGGCCCGGGAGCGCCTGGCCTCCGCCGGGCTGGAGCCAAAGTCCCTGCGCACCTATGCCGGGCCGCGCCGGCTGACCCTGGTGGCCGAGGGGGTCGCAGCCGCCCAGCCGGACCGGAAAGAGGAGCGTAAGGGCCCTCGTACTTCCGCCCCAGAGGCGGCGCTTGAGGGCTTTCTCCGTTCCACCGGCCTGACCCGCGACC
>JADBZH010000044.1 GCA_020402585.1 Phenylobacterium sp.
GGCTTACATGGTTAATGCAACGTGAACTCCGGTGGTGAGCCATCCCGGCCCTCAGGCAGCCGTCTCAGCCCATCTCTTGAGCATCTTGCGGAACTCCCCTTCAAGTCGACGGGTAAAGCCGACCTCATCCCGGTAGGGTGAAGCCTCAAAGCCCGGTCGGATTCTTTGCCGCAGGGCGTCGAGCGCAGCGTAATCACTGGTCAGCTCAAGGGCCCGGACGACATACTCTGACCAGTCCTCGGTGACGAGTTCCGGAAACCCGCACGGCAGGAGACAATAGCTGCCGATCCTGGAGTAGAAGTCCCGACCCGTCTGGGTCAGGACAGGCACACCGTTTGAGATCGCATCAAGCGATGTGGTGCCCCCTGGACAGGGAGAGGGATCCAGGGCGAGGTCGATGTCCTGGAATTCCTGGAGATATTCGTCTACCTGGCTGTGCCCCCGGAACAGGATTTGCTCCGGATCCACGCCAAATGCAGCAAATCTGGCCTGGGTCGCCCGACGCAGGGCAGGATCAAAGAAGTACTTGTACTTTAGAAGCAGCCGATCTTCAGGTCTTGACGTGAGAATGGCTGACCATGCCGCAATTGTTTCGTTCGACAGTTTTATCGGATTATTGAACGACCCATATGTGATGAAACCATTCTTCAGTGCCGGAGTCGGCAATACATCCGGCCTGTTCTGATAAGGCCGAAAGGGTGCAGATATCGGCCCAATAGGCCAAACCTCTTCCTTAAAGGCCATCATTTCGGATTCGGAGATGAATTCACTTGGGTGCAATGTATAGTCTATCTCACTTATTCCGGTTGTGAACACAAAGTTAATCCATGCGCACTGTATGGGCGCCGGCTTCATTATAAATATTTCAGCCCTGTTTCCAGCAAAATGCCCCCACAAATCAACCAGAATGTCTATCCGCTGGTCAGAAATCTTCTTGCATAAATCGAAGTTACTGAGTTTAAAAGTATCAGTATAATCGGCGTACTGTGTAATTTCTTCATCAGATATACTACCTTCACCATATAGGAAAACCTGGAATGATTTGAGATCGTGACTCTCTATGACAGGACGAATAAAGTGCTCAAGCTGATTGTTCAAAAACGAGGGCGCAACATAACCAATCCTGATAACCCGATCTAATTCCTTCGAGTTAGAAGGATCTAAATTTGATTTCACAATATTACGTTTCTGTCCTTGAACCCACCTATCTGCAGAATTTTTTACTGATTCCAGTCTATCATTATCATGCATATGAAGAATAATGTTCAATTGCACATCTGAAGATTTCGTAAATAAATCAGCCATAAGCTGATAAACGTTTCTTGCGTCATTTAGCCTTCCCTGATGCTGAAGAGAAAGGCCGTAGCGGAACAGGGCATCAGGCGATGGATTGTTCAGATCGAGTCCAAGACCGATGGCTAGACTTGACGCAGACATTACATTGGCGGAGTAACATAGGGTTCCGATCTCCAGGGCGTAGGCTGGGTCCTTTTTCATCCGCTCCACGTCGAACCCATTGCTCCGGAGAATCCGAAAGGCATGTATCGACCGCGCATCGTTCAAGGCGATCTCATGCTCAGCCAACTTGCCGGCGCCGAGAAGGGACGAAGCCAGCCAATAGTGCGCCTCCATGTCGCCCGGGGCTTGGGCGACGAGCTGAGTCAGGATGGGGATGGCCTGCTCAGGTTGACGGTTGCGAATGTGCCCTTTGGCGATCTCTAGCGACATGCGACGCCCCCTCCCTTCGCCCTCGGCGCGAGCGCGCCGCCGCCGGCTCATCCCGCTGGATGCGACTCAATTGTTTCTACATTAACCATACTGTCTCCGCACTCCAGAGTGCTGACGCTCTTGATGGTGACCCAGTGTCTGAAGCGCCCGACCTTTCAGCTCCCGCACCGGTGCGTGCGCTTGACGGACTGACCCTTGTGTTTCCGGCAGGCATGCCGGAGGCCCAGCGTTACCGCCGGGAAGCCGGTGCTGCGGCGGCAGGGCTGTTGGGGGCGTCGTCACTTCCAAATGATCCACATGCCAAGGACTACACAGACTGGGTTCACCTTCCCTTTGTCCACGACCCATCCTTCCCGACCGAACTGGCCAAGGTGATCTCCTCAAAGGGGGTCACCCGGATCTGGACATGCCACCCCGCCGTCGCCCAGGTCCTGAAGGCCTGGCTTCCCAAGGCGGCGGCGCAGGTCGATCTGGTCGAGGCCCGTTCGTATCAGGCGCTGATCGAGGAGTATCGCTGGCGAATTGATTCAGCCGGGACGGCGAACGGGCAGGATTGGTTCTGGCTTGAGGATGGCCGACCGCGGCCCAGCGCCATCCAGAGCGCCGGCCTGAATCGCCTGGTAGACACGGTCCCCGGCATGACGGACCTCGACAAGATTTCGGCCCTGATCGAGATCATGCGGTATGCCCCCCCTGGCGATATCGTGGAGATCGGAAGTCTGTGGGGCCGAAGCGCCACCCTGCTTCTGCTGCTCGGGAGGATGAACGGCGTAGGGCCCGTTCTGTGTATCGACCCCTGGGCGGCGGAACATTGGGTGCAGGGTGTCGAGGTGCTGGACAAGGCGATCCCGGACCAGGATCCGGAAGCGTTCCTGAAGATTTTCGAGGTGAACCTCGCGCCCCTTGCCAATGGCGACCTGAACTACTTGCGGGCCCCGTCGGGTGAGGCCCTTGGAGTCTACGAGTCGGGTGCGACCGTGAGCACGCCGACCTTTGGCGACACCCGGTACCGGGGCGAGATTTCCGTCCTGCATATCGACGGGAACCACGCCTTCGAGGCCGTCGAACTGGATTCGCGACTTTGGACCCCAAAGGTGCGGCGCGGCGGATGGATCATCTTCGATGACTACATCTGGCCCTTTGGTGACGGGCCGAGGAAGGTCGGCGATGCTTTCCTCAAGGCGGCGGAGGAACGAATCGCCCTCTCCTTCGTGATGGGCAAGAGCCTGTTCGTGAAGCTGGCTTAGGTATCGGGACTGCAAGGGCGGCTCCCCCGGCAGACGGTCTGAAGACCGCTGTTTGGGGGCTAGGGAATTTCACAGTTCCGGGCAACCTCCATCACCGCGGAGGACCTGTTGGCGCGATCCCAGAGAGCCGAGTCCCCGGAGGGTGTCAGGTAAACTTGACATAGTCAGGTTGTAGCGACATTTTGTCAGGGAAACCTGACATCGCACGGGACGACATGCACAACCGATTGAGACTCCTGCGGGCGGAGCGGGGCTGGAGCCAGGCCGAGCTGGCCGGACGCCTCGATGTCTCCCGCCAGGCGGTCAACGCCATCGAGACGGGCAAGCACGACCCCTCGCTCAGCCTCGCCTTCCGAATTGCGCGCCTCTTCGACCTGACCGTTGAGCAGGTGTTCAACGACCCACCCCGGAACTGAAGTCTCCCGGAGACAACGCATGGACGCCCAAGAAATCCCTTCGCCCCCCGACGCCGAACGGCCGGCCGGCGAGGTCCGCTCCCGCCGCCGGCGTCAGATCTTCGTCGCCATGTTCGCTTTCAGCCTCCTGGTCGGCATCGCCGTGGGCGTCGGAATGGGCATGGCGGAGGACGGGGGACTGAAGTTAACCCGTGAGACCGGCTGGGGGTTGGCTGTGGCCGCAGCCCTGCTGATCGCCGGCTTCTCGGTCTGGTTCTACCGCTGGGTCGACGAGGTCGAGGTCCAGGACAACCTTTGGGCCAACACGGTCGGCCTGCATGCCGGCCTCGCCGCCGGCGTCCCGTGGGCCTTCCTCGCCCACCTCGGTCATGCGCCCGACCTGGACCTGTCCGTCCTGTTCCTGATCATCGTCGGCTCGGCCGCCCTCTACTACACCGCCGTCAAGCTCTGGCGGCTGTTCTGATCCCCCCAACGGAGAACTTCCATGAAGATCCGCCTGCCCGGGCGCACCGCCGCCCTCGCCGCCGCCCTCGCGACCGCCCTTGGCCTGATGGCGGCGCCGGCCGTCGCCACCACCCGCGACGCCGATCCCGCCCTGTGGGTCGTGCGCGACGCCGACACCACAGTCTACCTGTTCGGCACAGTCCACTTCCTGCCCAAGGACCTGGCCTGGTTCGACGACGCGGTCGCCGACGCCTTCAAGGCCTCGGATGAACTGAGGATGGAGCTGCTGCCCGTCGACAACCAGGCCAGCCTGGCCCCCCTCATCATGAGGCTCGCCGTCGATCCGAACGGCCGCACCATGTCCCAGAGGCTCTCGCCTGAGGATCACGCCGCCTATGTGAAGGCGCTGACCGAGATCGGCCTTCCCGCCAGCCAGCTGGAGCCCATGGAACCCTGGTTTATCGCCATCCAGGCGGCCTCCCTGATGTATGTGAAGGCCGGGTTTGATCCGAAGAGCGGCGCCGAGGAGATCCTGACCCAGGCCGCACGGAAGGCCGGCAAGTCCATCACCGCCTTCGAGACCCCCGAGCAGCAGTTCACCATGCTCGACTCTATGCCTGAGGCCGAGCAACTGGCCGGGGTGCGCGACCTCGCCCATCGGCGCGAGGAAGGCCTCGTGCTCATGTCCAAGATGGTCGACCACTGGGCGCGCGGCGAGCCCGAGGAGACCGGACGTCTGATGAGCGAGGACATGAAGGATACGCCGGAGACCTTCCGCATCATGCTGACCGAGCGCAACGCCCGCTGGGCGACGGACCTGAAGGCGCGGATGGAGCGCCCCGGCGTCGTCTTCGTCGCGGTGGGCGCCGGCCACCTGACCGGGGAGAAGAGCGTCCAAGCCCTCCTTGAGAAGGATGGCCTCAAGGTCGAGCGCGTCGCCTACTGAGCGCGCTTTTCCCTTGAGGGCCCGGAGACCCGGCTGGGGTCCTTTTCCGACAGGTGGGAACGGGTCATCGGATCGAAATCAGATCGAACTCAACGGAGCCGGAGCCCATTTCGCCCCTTCAGACGTTTCGTCTGAAGGGAACAGGCTCTAGACTTGCCCCGGATGACCTGGGCCGGCTGACCAAGACCGGCGGGCATCCGGGGGAGACAGCCATGTCCGACGGGAACCTTTCCGATCGCGCCGGGGAGTCGGAGCGATCCGCGGGGGAGGCGCAGCACTTCGACGTCCTCATCGTCGGGGCGGGCATCTCCGGTATCGGCGCCGCCTGGCACCTGCAGACACAGGCGCAGGGCAAGACCTTCCGCATTGTCGAGACCCTGGAGGGCTTCGGCGGCACCTGGTGGACCCACAGGTATCCGGGCGTGCGCTCCGACAGCGACCTTCACACCTTCGGCTATCGCTTCAAGGCCTGGCGGGGCCCGCCCATCGCCACGGCCCAGGAGATCCTAGCCTATATGGGCGAGGTCATCGACGAGAACGACATCGCCCGCCACATCCAGTACCGGACACGGGTGCTGACCGCCGACTGGTCCGAGGCCGACTGCCAGTGGGTGGTGGAGCTGGAGGACGTCGAATCCGGCGCACGGAGCCGAATGACCGCCGGATTCCTCTGGATGTGCCAGGGCTATTACCGCCACAGCGAGGGCTACACCCCCGAGTGGCCGGGCATGGACGACTTCCGGGGCCGACTGATCCATCCCCAGACCTGGCCTGAAGACCTGGACTACGCCGGCAAGCGGATCATCGTCATCGGCTCGGGCGCCACGGCGGCGACCCTGATCCCCGCCCTGGCCGATGCCGCCGGCCATGTGACCATGCTCCAGCGCTCGCCCACCTATTTCACCCCGGGGCGGAACCGGAACGAGCTGGCGGAGACCCTGCGCGAGCTGGAGATCGACCCGGTCTGGACCCACGAGATCGTCCGACGGGCCATGCTGAAGACCGGCGCCCAGATGACCAAGCGCGCCCTCGAACAGCCCGCCGAAGTGCGCGAGGAGCTGCTGGGCGTGCTGCGCGGCCTGCTGGGCGACGACTACGTCGCCGAGCACTTCACCCCCCGCTACGACCCCTGGCGCCAGCGCATCGCCTTCGTGCCGAACGGCGACTTCTTCCAGGCGGTGAAGGCCGGCAAGGCCGGGGTGGTGACCGACGAGATCGACCGCTTCGTTGCCGAGGGCATCCGCCTGAAGTCCGGCAAGGTGCTGGAGGCCGACATCATCATCACGGCCACCGGCTTCAACCTGAACGTGCTGGGGGACATCGCCTTCTCGGTGGACGGCCGGCCCGTGGACCTGTCCCAGTCGGTCACCTATCGCGGCATGATGTTCACCGGACTGCCCAACCTGGCCTGGGTGTTCGGCTATTTCCGCGCCAGCTGGACCCTGCGCGCCGACCTGATGGGCGACTTCGTCACCCGCCTCCTTCGCTACATGGACGAGAAGGGTCTGCGCCGGGTCGAGCCCGCCCTGCGACCCGAGGACGCCGGGATGAAGCTGGGACCCTGGATCGACGAGACGGAGTTCAATCCCGGCTACCTGATGCGGGGCGTCCACCTGATGCCCAAGGCCGGGGACAAGCCGGAATGGCGGCATACCCAGGACTACTGGGGCGAAAAGGACCTGCTGCCCAACCTCGACCTCGACGACCCGATCTTCCGCTACCGCTGAGGCTTCAAGCCCGGACGTCTTGCCCTCGGCGGCGCCACATGACACTCCTTGTGCCAATAGTTTGCGGGCGGAGACGGGACATGCCGGTCGGGAAGACTCCTCGGAAGCGACTTCTGGCGGCGGGCACGGCGATCGGCGCCCTCGCCCTCTCCATGGCGTCCCCAGCCTTCGCCCGAAGCGAGGCCCCGTCGCCCGGGCGGACGCGTCCCAACATCGTCGTGATCCTGTTCGATGACGTCGCCCTGATGGATCTCGGGGCCTATGGCGGTGAGGCCCGCACCCCCAACATCGACCGCCTGGCGCGGCAGGGCGCGCGGTTCACCGGCTACCGGACATCGCCCCTCTGCACGCCCTCACGGGCCATGCTGCTGACCGGGCTGGACAACCATCGGGCCGGAGCGGCGACCATAGAAGAGATCCTGCCGCCGGAGATGCGGAACCGGCCTGGCTACCGCCTGAGGATCGAGCCCGAAGTGCTGACCATCGCCGAGCGGCTGCGGGCTGAGGGCTACCGGACCCTGATGGCGGGCAAGTGGCACCTGGGCCACGGGCCCGGCGAACTTCCTGACGGACAGGGCTTCGAGCGCTCCCTCGCCCTGGACGCCTCGGGCGCCGACAACTGGGCCCCGCGCTCCTACATGCCCTATTACACCGATGCGCCCTGGTACGAGGATGGCCGCCCGACGAAGATGCCGGGGTCCTTCTACTCGTCGGACATGCTGGTGGATCGGCTGACCCGCTACATCGATGAGGCCCCCGCCGGACGGGCGCCCTTCTTCGCCTACCTCGCCCTGCAGGCGGTGCATATCCCGGTCCAGGCGCCCGCCCGGTTCTCCGACGGCTATCGCGGCCGGTTCGACGGCGGCTGGGAGTCCCTCCGCCAGGCCCGTACTGCAAGGGCCCGGCAGCTCGGTCTCCTGCCAGAGGGCGCCCCCGTCGATGGTTTCTCGCCGGACGCCCGGGACTGGGACGCCCTGCCGGCGGACGAACGCCGGATGGCGGCCCGCTCCATGGAGGTCTACGCCGGGATGATCGAGGCGGCGGACGCCGCCATCGGCCGGCTGATGCAGC
Source organism: Phenylobacterium sp. (assembly GCA_020402585.1). GTDB lineage: Bacteria > Pseudomonadota > Alphaproteobacteria > Caulobacterales > Caulobacteraceae > Phenylobacterium. Next base: position 7,580 of record JADBZH010000044.1, read on the forward strand.
GTCTGGAGGCCCGGGGCGAGCTCGACAACACCCTCTTCGTGGTGACCTCCGACAATGGCCCCGAGCCGAGCGACCCGGTCCACCAGACGGGCATGGGGCTGTGGATGCGGCTCAATGGCTACTCCTGGCGGCTTGAGGGCCTGGGCGGCCCCGGCAGCCTGAACTACATCGGTCGCGAATGGGCCGAGGCCCTGGCCGCGCCCGGGCGACGCTACAAGTTCTATGTCTCCGAAGGCGGGATCCGCGCGCCCCTCATTGTCTCCGGACCGGGGGTGGCGCCCGGCCGGCGCATTGACGGCCTGACCTTCGTGACCGATGTGACGCCAACCCTTGCGGACTTCGCCGGCGCCCGACCGACACCGGAGGCGCCCGCCATGGACGGGGTCAGCCTGCGGGCCGTGCTGGAGGGCGGAAGCGGCCCGGTCCGCGGGCCGGATTCGCCCCTGGGGATCGAGGTGTCGGGAAATGCGGCCCTGTACCGCGGCGACTTCAAGATCGTCCGCGACATGCCTCCCCTCGGCGACGGCCGCTGGCGGCTCTATGACATCGTCCGCGATCCGGGTGAAACGCGCGACCTCTCGGGCGCCGAGCCCGGGCGACTTACGGCCATGCTGGCGGACTACGCGGACTATGAGGCGAGGGTCGGCGTGGCCCCCTTGCCCCCCGGATACAACACTCAGAAGCAGCTCACGGCCAACGTCCTCGTCCGGCAATTGCCGACCCTGGCCGGGGCAATCGGCGCCCTGGCCCTGGTCCTCGGCGGCGCAGGGTTCCTGGCCTGGCGCTGGCGGCGGCGGCGCGGCGGGCGGGCGTGAGCGACGGGACCTGGGACCTTCATGGCCTGAAGCTGTCCTACTTCACGGGCAAGCTCGAGGCCTGGCTCCGCGTCCGCGGGCTTCCCTTCCGGTTCGTCGAGATGGACATGGCCGGCTTCCGCGCCTGCGCCCGGGCCACCGGCATTGCACAGATGCCGGCCCTGCGCTCGCCGGACGGGACCTGGCTGACGGACACCACGGCCATCCTCCGCCGGCTGGAGGCCGAGACGCCGGGCCCGGCCCTGCAGCCGACCGACCCCCTCGCCGCCTTCCTCAGCCTGTTCCTGGAAGACGCCTTCGACGAGTGGCTCTGGCGGCCGGCCCTCTACTATCGCTGGGCCTTCACCGATGACGCCCAGCTGATGGGACGCCGCATCGCCGCCACCCTGATGCGGGACCTCCCCCTTCCCCTGGCCCTCAAGGCGGCCGTCGTGCGTCGCCGCCAGCAGGGGGTCTACCTGCGTCAGGACGGGATCACCCGGACGACGGCCCCCTCAGTGGCGGGGCTCTACCTCGAGGTGCTGGACGCCCTTGAACCCCTCCTCGCCCGGCGGCCCTTCCTGTTCGGTGAACGGCCCGTCGCGGCCGATTTCGGTCTCTTCGGGCCCATGTTCAGGCATTTCGCCAGCGACCCCACGCCGTCGGCCCTGATGCGCGAGCGGGCGCCGTCGGTCCTGGCCTGGACCGCCCGGCTCTGGAACGCCCGCCCTGAGGGGATCACCGACACCCCCCTGCCGGAGACCGCGCCCGCCGACCTCGATCCCCTGCTGCGGCTGGCGGTGCGCGATCACCTGGTGGAAATGGACGCCAACGCCCAGGCGGCGGCCCGGGGCCTGAAGGTCGTCCGCTTCCGGCGCGGGGGCGTGGACTGGCGCCTGCCTGTCTCGCCCTACCGGGTGCAGTGCCTGGCGGACCTCCAGGCCGCCTTCGCCGCCCTCGGGACCACGGACCGCGCGGGGGTGCTGGAACGCCTGGGGCCTGGGGCGGAGGTCCTGGAGCGGCCGGTTCAGCCGGCCCTCCCGCCGGGCCGGCGGATCCGCAACCGCCTCTGGACCTGACGCGGGCTTGCAAGCTGGGCGCTCCCGGGACAAGACCGGGGGCTGGAAACCCGTCAGGAGGCGGTGCGATGACCTCGGGCGATCCCTCGGGCGGCGCTGGCCCCATCCCCCGCCCTGTCCTGGCCTGGGGCCTGGCCGGCCTCATCCCCTTCCTGGGTCTTCCCATGCTGTCCCTGGCCGCACCGGAACTTTCGGCTGGGTGTGACCGGGCCCTCGGTCTCTATGCGGCGGTGATCCTGTCCTTCCTGGGCGGCGCGCGGTGGGGCCGGGCCGTCAGCGACCCTGAACCCAACCCGCGGACCATCGCCTTCAGCATGGCGCCCAGCGTCGCCGCCTGGGGGCTGGTCCTGCTGCCGGCGGGACACTCCGGCCTCCAGCTGGCGGGCCTGGCGGGCGCGCTTGTCCTGCACCTGCTCTGGGACCTGCGCTCGCAAGGACTTCCCGACTGGTATCCGCGCCTTCGCCTGATCCTGACCGCCGGGGCCGTCGCTGGCCTGGCGGCGGGCGCCCTCGTCTGAGTCCGGCGAGGCGCCCGGCCCACGACCTTCACCCCCCACCCGGAGCTTCCATGAAAAACCCGTTGGACCCGCTGCTCGACCGGCTCAGCCGGCCCATGGACCTCACCGGACGCGTCCTCTTGGGGCTCTATTTCGTGGTTCCCGGCCTGATGAAGGTCACCGGGTTCGCCGGCACCCTGGCCTACATGGAACTCCATCGGGTGCCCTTGGCCCTGCCGCTGCTGCTGCTGACCATCCCCCTGCAGGTCGGTGGCGGACTGGCGCTGATGGCGAACTGGAACACCCGCACCGCCGCCTTCCTGCTGGCCGGGATGACCCTGCTGATCAACGTCTTCATGCACGACTTCTGGAACGACTACCCCGGCGGAGACCCGCAGCACGAGATGCAGAACTTCATCAAGAACCTCGGCATCTTCGCCGGGCTTCTGCTCCTCGCCGCCAGGCGGCCAGGCCGCCAGCCGTAAGGCCAACCGCTAGGTCGAGGGGTCGATCACCACCCGGCCGCGGACCTTGCCATCGAGGATCTCGGCGGCGAGGCGCGGCAGGTCGGACAGGCCGGCGACCTCGGTCATGGCGTCCAGGCGGGCGAGGTCCAGATCAGTTCCCAGCCGGCGCCAGGCCTCGATCCGGTCGGGCATGGGCCGCAGGACGCTGTCCACCCCGGCCAGGACGACGCTGCGCAGGATGAAGGGCGCGACCGACCCGGGCAGGTCCATGCCCTGGGCCAGGCCGCAGGCCGCCACCGCACCGCCGTAACGGGTCTGCGAGATCGCGTTCGCCAGGGTGTGGCTGCCGACCGAGTCCACCACCCCGGCCCAGCGCTCCTTGCCGACCGGGCGGGCGGGACCCGAGAACTCCGCAGCGTCGATGACCTCGGCGGCGCCCAGGGCCCGAAGATAGTCGCCCTCTGACCCGGCCCGCCGGGAGGAGGCCACGACCCGGTAGCCTAGGGCTGACAGGAGGGTGATGGCCACACTCCCCACCCCGCCGGCGGCGCCGGTGACCAGGATGTCGCCGGACCCCGGCGCCACCCCCTGGCGCTCCAGGGCCATGACGCACAGCATGGCGGTGTAGCCCGCCGTCCCGATGGCCATGGCCCGGGTGGTGGAGAGGCTGTCCGGCAGGCGGACCAGCCAGTCGCCCTTGACCCGCGCCCTCTGGGCGTAGCCGCCGTGCCAGGTCTCGCCCACGCCCCAGCCGTTCAGGACGACCCGGTCGCCCGGGGCGAACCCGGCGTGGCTCGAGGCCTCGACCACGCCGGCGAAGTCGATGCCGGGGATCATCGGAAGGGTGCGCAGGATGGGCGAGCGGCCGGTCAGGGCCAGGCCATCCTTGAAGTTGATCGTTGAGGCCTCGACCCGGACGGTGACGTCGGCCTCCATCAGGTCGGCGTCGGTCAGGGTCTCCAGCCGGGTCTCAATCCCGGCGTCGGTCTTGTGGGCGCGAAGGGCGCGGAAGGTGTCGGACACGGTGGGATCTCCGTCGGGTATGGGTTGCGGGGGCGCCTCAGGCATCCTTGAGGGCGAAGTCCAGCATGGGATTAATGGCGGGCCAGATGACGCTGGAATGGGTCTCGCCCTCGAACACCCGGGAAGCGAACCGCCAGCCCGGCGGACCCGAAAGGGCGGAGAACCTGGCGGAAAGCTCGACGGCGTTGTCAACCATCCGGGCGGGCGAGCCCACGGGTTGCTCCAGGGCGCCGACGCCGACGAACAGCCGAGGCGGCGGCGCCAAAGCCGGCAGGGCGGCGGTGAAGCCCGCCTCGCCCCGGAGGACCGTCCGGTCATCCCACCAGATGGAGGGGCTGAGGGACAGCCAGGCGGAGAAGGCCTCGGGCCGGCGGAACAGGCTGTAGAGGACGAAGAGGCCGCCGAGGGAGTGGCCGAACACGGCCTGCCGCGAGAGGTCGACCGGCAGGATGTCGGCGATGCGGGGCCGGACTTCCTCGGTCAGGATCTCCAGAAAGTCGTCAGCGCCGGCGTAGGCGAGGTCGCCTGTGGCGAAGGTGTGGCTGGCCTTCTCGGCCTCGTCGGGCTCGGTCGGGGTCAGGTCCAGGAAGCGCCGCCCCAGGGCGGCGGAAAAATCGCCGCCCGGATACCCCACGCCCACGACGGCGGCGTGCGGAAGCTCGGCGCCAAGGGCCGCCCGCATCCGCGCGGCGTCCGCGAACGAACCGAAATAGCCGTCCCCGTCGAGGACGTAGAGGACGGGATAGCCGGTCTCCGGCGGCGGTCCGTAGGGTGTCGCGACCCTCACGCGGTAGACGCGACCGTTGACGCGGGAGGTGAAGTCCTGCTCGCGGGCGAGGGGATAGCTGGCGGCCTTCATGGCGGGATCAAGGTTCAGGGCGCGTAGCTGGACCGGCCCTGGACCCCCCAGCGACCGTCCTGAAGGGTCACAATGTAGATCGAGTCGAAGGCGCTGATCAGGCTCCCATCCGGCCGGAAGCGGGCGAAGCGGGTGTCGAGCTGGACCTTATCGGCGCCGGCGTGGATGACCTCTCTCCGGAGCCAGGCCGACCGCCCCCACTCCGAAAGCGCCGCCCCCGCGTACATGCCGTCATTGACGTCCTCGGGAGACAGGACCCGGACCTTCCCAGAAGCGAAGCGGACATGCGGGAAGTTGAAGCTGGTCCGGACGCCGCCGGCATCCCGGGCGTTCCAGGCGGCCATAAAGGCGTCGAGCACGTCCTGGGCGGCGTTGATCTGGGCGGAGAAGGCGGCGTGCTCAGCGCGCACGGGCGGTCGCGGGACCGATGGGTCTGTCATGTCGGCGTCCTCCCGGAGGCTTTGCGCCTAGGGAAGTCCAGCCTGTCGCCCGGCGCAACCCCTCAGAACACCTTTCGGAAACTGATCTCCAGGACCCGGCCGATCGGGTCGAGGACATCGGCCGCGTATCCCACAGGCTCAGCGCCCCGGGCGTCACGGACCTTCAGCCGGGCGTCGAAGACATTGTCCACCGCCAGGGTCAGCCGGGCGCCCTTCAGGAAGGGCCAGCGACGGACCAGGTCAGGCGTTCCGGCGAAGGTCTCGAACATTCGGACGTCGAATGTGGCGAGGTCCGAGAAGGTCAGTTCGCTCTCCGGCGTGTCGCCGCGCACCTCGGTGCTGCTCCTCCAGGCGCCCGACAGCCGGATCCCCCGTCCCTTGTGGAACAGGCCGGCCTGGAGATCGACGGCGTGCGCCGGGGTCCCGCCGCGGGCCCCGGCGGCGGACCCGTCCAGCAGGTCAAAGACCGGGCCCCCGGAGCGGACCAGGATGCGGTCGGTGAGTACGGCGGTGTGGTAGAGCGAGACCTGGAAGCCGTTCCGTGCGCCCGGCGGGCCCATCCCCGATCCCATGCCGCCCCCAGGGGGCCCCATCCGCGCCCCGGGGGGACCGCTACGCGGGCCACCGCCGGCGCCGACAGGCCGCCCCGCTGCGGGCCCGGCGCCCCCGAACCAGTTGAAGCCCCACCGGATCTCCTCGCGATCGCTGCGCAGGAAGTTCACCGGCCGGATGTCGACCAGTGTAAGTCGGCCGGTCCCGTCCCGGAGGAACCTCTCTGGGAAGGCCGCCTGCACCTCGCCGGTCAGGGCCGGCAGGGCCGAGGCCGGATCCTCGGCGCGGCTCCGGGTGTAGTTGGCGGACAGGTTGATCTCGCGATCCGCGAAGGGCTTCCAGTTGACGCCCAGGCGGGCGGCGTCGCGGGTGTCGTTGGCGAGGTCCGGATCTCCCCCGGAGACCTGGGTGACCTCGACCGTCTCTCCGCGGACATAGTCGAAGACCCGCACCCCCGTCGTGAGCGAGCGCGGGGCGCCCAGCTGGGTCAGGGTCGGCGGCGACTGGTCGCGGCTGAAGGACGCCAGGAGGGTCAGGCGCTGGACCGGGGACCAGTTCAGGCCGCCGCCCAGGGCGGACAGGGTCCCGGCGTCAGAAAGGCTCTCGCCCTGAAGGTTGAGGTTCACCGACACATCGCCGATCCGGCCCGGACCCTCGATGTCCCGGCGAAGGAGGGGCAGGTCGAGGCTCGCCTGGGCGTTGACCCCGGTCCTGGAGATGTCGGTCTCCCGCTCCAGGTCACGGCGCACTGAGCGGGACTTGAGCCAGTTCCCGGTGGCTCCCGCCTTGGCGGAGATGAACAGCGGACCAGCGGGAAGCTCGACCAGGGGACCGGCGGCCAGGGCCTGCAGGTCCGCGCCCGCTGTCCGCGACCGGGTGCGGTCCGATGCGAAGGCGGGGAGGTCCACGGCGCCGAGGTCGGCATAGGGGTTGAAGCCGGGGTCTGCGGCCGCCAGCCGGGCCTGGGCGGGCCTGGCGTCGACCCCGCCATCGGTCCGGGTCACGACATCGGCGAGGTCGAGGCCGCCGGTGAGGGACAGACGCCAGGCGCTGCGCGAGCCGTTCAGCCCGAAGCCGAGGCGGGCGGTCCAGTCCTCCGAAATGCGCCGGATGGGGCCGCGGGATGTATCCCGGCGCGTAAGGTCCACGGGACCGGCGAAGGGCGACCAGGGGTTGGCCTGGGGCAGGACGAGGGCGAAGGTCGAGCGGCCCTGCAGGGACTCCGCGCTTCCCAGGCTCAAAGCCAGGTTGACAGTCCCTGTGGTGGTCGGAGTGACGTTCCGGGCAAGGACGCCATTGATCTCGAGGCGCCGCGTCTCGGGCGTCAGGGTCCGGAGGCCGGCCTCGGCATCAGGGGCCAGCTTCCCCGCCAGGGGCGCGATCTCGGCGAGGGTCGGCGGTCGCTGGCGGGCGATGGCGGGCACGCCCGCGAGGCGGATCGTAGCGCCGGCGAGGGCGCTGAGGGCGGGATCGATCTCGCCGCCAGGCCCCCGTCCCCGGAAGGAGCCCTGGGCGGTGAAGGGGGCGACGGTGGCGGCGGGCGGGACGTCGCGCTCGGCCTCGGTGACGGCGGAGGCATCGGTCCAGTCGACCCGGAGCTGGGTCCTCTGGTCACCGTCGATCCGGAACAGGCCCGACTCGATCTCCCGGGTGACCGTGCCCCCGGCGGAGGCCGCCTCCAGGTCAATCTCGGCCGTGAAGGCGCGGAAGGTCTTGCGGGTGACGAAGTTCAGCACCCTCTGGTCGGCCGGAAAGCCGTACTTGAGCGCCGCTTCCTCGGGGAGGACGTCGACCCTCAGTATGGCCTCGGACGGCAGGTCCCGGAGTTCGGCGAAGCCCGAAACCCGGGCGCCGTTCAGAAGGACCACCGGCGGGCCACCCCGGCTGCGACCCCGGCCCGACTGGGTCTGGGGCGCCAGCTGGGCCACCAGTTCGGCGACATTGCTCACCCCGTAGGCCTGGATCTCGGCCTCGTCGATCCGGAGCTCTGGCTGGATGTCGCCGACCACGCCGCCGACCCTGTCGGCAGGCGCCTCGACCACCAGTTCGTCGACCAGGGCGTCTGCGGAGGGGGGGCGGACCTCCCGGCCAAGGGCCGGGGACGCCGCGGCCAGGACCAGGATCAGGGGCGACAGGAAAAACGTCCGCACGGAGACTCCACCCGCCGGACCCCCCGGCAAGGTCAGCCGGGGCCAGGACGGCTCAGACGGCCAGATGGGGGCCGAAGACGCAAAGTGTAACGCCCGACCCGCGGAATTCCGTCGCCGTCGCCAGCAACCGACCGGTCAGGTCCGGGCGCTTCAGGCCGCCTTGAGGTGGAAGCGCACGCCGCAGACCTCGACCGTCTGGCCCGCGGCGGGCAGGCCCCGGGCCCGGGCCCGCTCCAGGATCGCCGAAACATCCCGGACGGCCAGGTCGACCGCCGAGAGCCCCGGGCCCCGACCATCGGCGGGAGCCACGAACCTCAGGACGGCGTTGTTGAGGCGAACCTCCGGCGCGCTCCCGGCCGTGTCCACCGGAGCCCCGGTGACGGCGCCCCAAAGGCGGGCGGCGTGGACAGGGTCGTCCGCCTGCAGCTCCACGCCGGTGAAGTCGACGACCAGGTCCTGCCGCACCTTGTCTTCCCAGCCCGTCCCCCCCGCGGGCGGCCAGGGCCCGGAAAGGTCGCCGTGCTCGTCCCACTCCACGTCCAGGAAGGTGGTCTTCAGGTCGCCGGGATGGAGCTGGATCAGGGTCCAGCCGCGGCGCGCCGACTCCCAGGCGACGCGCACGCCGGCGGCTCCTGCCTGGGCGCGCACGGCCTCGAGTTCCGCCAGGGTCGCGGTCTGTGTGATGACCATGTAACCGCCATCCCCGCCCCGGCGGTCGAGATACCGACCCGCCGCCGTATTCTCCTGCACTGGAGCGACCACCTCGAAGAAGTTCCGGCCCACCGGCATCAGGGTGTTCTCGAGGCCGAAGACGGCGACCCCGGGATCAATGTGGGCGCGCGCGAGGCCGAAGACCGCCTCGAGGTCCTGGAGGACGGGCTCAAGTTTCGCGGCGACCAGGGCGATCTGTCTCAGCTGGATGGTCATGCCTGCCTCCCCTTCTCGTCCCGGGCGCCGGGGTCCTCCCAAGCCTGATCCCGCAGGAGCCGGCTGGCAAGATGGCGGGCCTCCACAGCGGTGGGGTCCATGCTGATCGAGACATCTTCCGGGCCACCCAATGTGGGACACTCAGAAGCCCGCCGCCCTGCGCGGCGCCAGGCCGGCAGACATCATCCCTGACGCCAGACGCCGGTCGGCATGGACAGACGGGCCCTCCTCGTCGCATAGGAGACTCCGTGACTCCGGCCCCCACACAGCGCCGCGCGGACATCGACTGGATCCGCATCGCCGCCTTCGGCGTGCTGATCCTCTATCATGTCGGCCTCTACTATGCCCCGTGGGACTGGCATGTGCACAGCCCGCACACCATCGAGGCCCTGGGGCTGGCGGCCCTGGTCACCAACCCCTGGCGACTGACCCTGCTGTTCATGGTGTCCGGGATCGCCCTGCGGTTCATGGTCCGGAAGACCCCGCCGCCCCAGGCCTTCCGCCAGAGGCTGGAGCGGCTGGTCCCGCCCCTTCTGTTCGGCGTCCTTGTCCTCGTACCGCCCCAGTCCTGGATCGAGGCGATGGAAAAGGGGAGCTTCTCGGGCGACCTCTGGACCTGGTGGCTGTCTGAATTCAGCCCGGCCGGGCTCCGCGACGGGGTCCCCCTGAACCACATCTGGTTCGTACTCTACATCACGGTCTACAGCCTGGCGGCACTGGCCCTGGCGTCATCCCCGCGGCTGTTCGATCGGCTCGAGGCGGGACTGGGGCGCCTCCTGGCCGGTGGAAGGCTGCTGGTCGTACCCATCATCTACCTGGCCCTGCTGCGGCTCCTGGTCTTTCCTTGGGCGGGCCTGACCAATCACATCACGGATGATCCCTACAACCACGCCATGTCCCTCGGGGTCTTCCTCACGGGCTTCCTGCTGGCCCTGCGAGACGATGTATGGACCCGGTTCGAGCGGATGCGCTGGACATCCCTGGCCGTGGCGGTGGTCAGCCTGCCGGCTCTCATCCTTCTGTCCCAGCCCGTGGATCAGCAGCCCGCGGCCCCGGCGAACCTTGTCTTCGCCATCAACCAGTGGGCGACCATCTGCACGGTCCTGGGCTTTGGCAGCCGGCTCCTCAGGGGCGCCGACGGCCCGGCCCTGCGTTACCTGACCGACGCCGTCTTCCCCTGCTACCTCGCCCACCAGACCCTGCTGGTCATCGCCGCTCACATCCTCAAGCCGCACAGCCTGCCCCTGGGGCTTGAGGCCTCCCTCCTGGTGCTGATCACCCTGGGCGGCAGTCTGGCGGTCTACGAGGTCGTCCGGCGAATCGGCATCCTGCGCCCCCTCTGGGGCCTGCGTCCGACCCCGAGGTCGACATGAACAGGTTCCGCCGCCGCCGTCTCCTCCTGAGGATCGGGATCGCCGCGCCCATCCTGGCCTATGTGAGCGTGGGCGTCGCCGCCCTCACCTGGCCGGGCTTCGATCACGCCACCCAGTACATCAGCGAACTGGGAGGCGAGGCCGCCCCCCACCCGGCCATCTTCAATGTCGGCGTCCTCGTCTCCGGGGTCGGAGCGGGTGTGGCGGGGATCGGGTTCGGCCTGTCCGTCCTGGCCCTTGGGGGCGCGCGGATCTCCGCGGCGATCATCGCCCTCTGCTTCGGCCTTGCCGGAGTGGGGCTTGTCCTCTCCAGCCTCTATCCCTGGCCGGATCCGCGACACCTGGCCATCAACCTCGGCCTGGGCATCCAGCTCGCGCCCCTGGCCATGGTCTGGGCCCTGAGACGGATCGAAGACATGGGCCGGCTCCGGGTCTTCCTGCTCGCGGTCTTCGCCGTCATGGCCGTCCTGACGGTCCTCACCAAGCACCTGATCTTCAAGGGACTGGTCAATGACGACAATGTCGGTTGGTGGGAGAGAGCCTTCGCCATCGTCCTGGTGGGGTGGACCGGCATCGCCGCCTACGCTTTGGAGCGCCGCCTCCTGATCCTGGCCAAGGCCAGTCCATACGCCTGACAGACCCCCGGCGCCCGGAAACCCGGCGCCCGCCCGAAAGCACCGCCTGAAGATCATGCAGGCTTGCGTTCACGTTTCCGTTATTGCATATGCGGCGCTGCAGCATAACGGGTTTGTGATCCTCTGCCTCTACGGGTGGAGCGAGGGAGCGGCGCGGCACAATGGACGGTCTTCGCAGCAGGCAGTTCGGCGCGTCCACGGACGACGCCTGGACCCGCGAAGCCCCGGTGCGCGCCTGGCTTCCCGCCGAGGCGCCGCTCGACATGCCCCGTCACGGCCTTGCCGAGGACGGGACGCCGCCGCCGGTTCCGGGCCCCCAGGGCCTGGCCCTGCGCCGCTCGGTCATGCTGGTCGCGACCCTGGTGCTGTCCCTCCTGGCCTTCCTGACCCCCGCTCGGGTCTATGCCGAGGACGGCTTCACGGCCCTTGAGATCATCGCCCTGTGCCTCTTCTCGGCCCTGATCGTTCCGCTGTCGGGATGGTTCTGCAACGCCTTCGCCGGACTTGTCCTGCAGGTCGTCCGCGGCGACCGGGACCATTTCGAGTTCCCGGAGCGGCCGGGGCGGCCCCAGGTCCGGACCGCCCTTCTGATGCCCCTCTACAACGAGGACGCCGGGGCCGCCTTCGCCCGTCTTGCGCGCATCGACCAGGGCCTACGGGACCTCGACGCCGCCGGCGCCTTCGACCTCTTCGTCCTGTCCGACTCCACCTGCCCTGAGGCCGCAGAAGCCGAATGGGCCGCCTTCCAGGGCTTCCGCCTCAGCGCCGCCTGCCGGACCTATTACCGGCGCCGCGAGACCAATACCGAGCGCAAGGCCGGAAATGTCGCCGACTGGGTCCGGCGGTTTGGCGGCGCCTATCCGCACATGGTGATCCTGGACGCCGACAGCCTGATGTCGGGCGAGACCCTGCTGCACCTGGTCGACGCCATGGAGCGCCACCCCAGGGCGGGCCTGATCCAGACCGCACCCGCCATCATCAACGCCGAGACCCTCTACCAGCGCGTCCAGCAGTTCGGCGTCCGCCTGTATGGCCGCGTCGCCGCCACGGGCCTGGCCTGGTGGACCGGTCCGGAGTCGGCCTACTTCGGCCACAACGCGATTGTCCGGGTCCGGGCCTTCGCGGAATCCTGCGGCCTTCCGGTCCTGCCCGGCCGCAAGCCCCTGGGCGGCCACGTCATGAGCCATGACTCCGTCGAGGCCGCCTATCTGCGTCGCCAGGGGTGGTCTGTGCACATGACCGGCGCCCTGCCCGGCAGCTATGAGGAGGCGCCTCCCGGCCTCCAGGCCTTCCTGGCCCGCGATCGCCGCTGGTGCCAGGGCAACATGCAACACCTTCGCCTGCTGACGGCGGCGGGCCTTCACCCCATGAGCCGGCTCCAGATGCTGATCGGCGTCATGGCCTACCTGGCCTCGCCCCTCTGGTTCCTGGCCCTCCTGACCGGCCTGATCATCCAGTTTCAGACCGAGCCGCGGCTGCTCGAGATCTCCACCGTGCACGGCTGGCGCACCATCGTGGAGCCCCGGCAGGACGGCCTTGTCGTGATCTGGATGGCCGCCCTGTCCTGGTTCCTTCTGTTCGGGCCCAAGCTCTTCGGCAGCCTCCTCGCCCTGTGTCGCCGTCGCGACCGGGAGGCTTTTGGCGGCGTCGGCTTCATCCTGCCCGGCGTGGCCCTCGAAGTGATCATGTCCGTGGTCATGGCGCCCATCATGATGGTCAGCCACACCCGGATGCTGATCGAGATCTTCTCGGGGCGGGACTCCGGCTGGCGGCCCCAGCAGCGCGAGGCGGGACGGATGACCTGGTCCGAAGCCTTCGCCGCCCACGCCTGGGAGGTCCGCGCCGGGGTGGTCTTCGCCGCCGCCCTCCTGGCGCGCCCGGACCTGACCCTGGTCTTCCTGCCAATCGTCCTGCCCCTGCTGGCGTCGCCGGCCATCTCGCTCCTCGGCTCTCGGGTTGAGGTGGGGACGCTCGCCCGCCGCTATGGCTTCCTTCTGACCCCGGAAGAGCTGGAACTGGCGCCGCGCAGCGCGCGCGAGCGCCGGCCGCCTCCGGCCGCCCCGGCCCCCGCGAACCTCGCCGGCGCCCTGCCCGAAGCCGCCTGAACCGGCCTCAGGTTCCGGGATAGGTCTCCTCGACCAGGGCCAGGGGCTCGCCATCCGGCGTCTCAAGCCTGGCCCGGCAATAGAGCGCCGACGGTCGTCCGTCCGTCTCGAGAATCCGCGTCTCCAGCCGGACCCGGCGATAGTCCAGCGGCCGCGCCACCACCCCGAAGGGCTCGTCGGTCTCGTCGAGACGCCGGCGCATATCGGCGGTCAGGCGGGCCGGCCGGTACCAGTTGACGGCGCGGGACAGGGTGCGGTCGCCCCAGACGAGCTGCACGCAACGGCAGGCCAGGGCCTCCTCCCCGGTCGCCCTCAGCTGGCGGCGCACCTCGGCGTCCGGCGACAGGTCGGCGGCTTCGACCCGGGCCAGGACCCGAGGGCCGCCGGGCAGGCCGAGCGCCTCGCACCGGGCCTGCAGGACGGCGGTGGCGCTGTCCGCGGCGTCGAGGTCCCGCCGGAGGGACTCCAGATCGTCGGTGAGGAGAAACATTGCGCGGGGCCTTAGCATTGCCGGCCGCCCGGCCCAACCCATTCCGGACAGGGGCCTTGGGCCCGACAGGGGCCTTGGGCGCCCGTCGCCGGCGCGCTAAGAGGGACCCATGTCCGCGCCCGCCTGCCGCCTCTATCTCATGACACCGCCTCGCCTCGAGGATCCCGCCGGCTTCGCCCTCCGCCTGGAAGCGGCCCTTTCGGCAGGCGACGTCGCGGCCCTGCAGGTCAGGCTGAAGGGCGCGTCGGAAGCGGAGATCACCGAGGCGGTCCGGGTGCTCGGACCCATCGCCCGGGCCCACGACGTCGCCCTGATCCTCAACGATGATCCCGAACTCGCCGCCCGGCTGGACTGTGACGGGGTGCATGTGGGCCAGTCCGATACGCCCTATGCCCAGGCCCGCCGCCTGATGGGCCGCGACCGGATCGTCGGGGTCACCTGCCATGACAGCCGGCACCTGGCCATGGAGGCGGCGGAGCAGGGGGCCGACTATGTCGCCTTTGGCGCCTTCTTCCCCACGTCCACCAAGGAGGCCCCGACCCGGGCGGAGCCGGAGGTCCTGACCCTCTGGCAGGAAAGCATGGAGACCCCCTGTGTCGCCATCGGCGGGATCACGGCGGAGAACGCCCGGGGCCTTGCGGGCGCCGGGGCGGATTTCATCGCGGTGTCGGCCGGGGTCTGGAGCCACCCGGCCGGAGAGGCCGAGGCGGTGCGCGCCCTCAACGCCGCCATCGCACAAGGCCTGGCAGACCGTCAGACCGCCCACGGAGTCTGAGCCCTGGCCGCCCGGCGCCTTGCCTTGCGGCGGCCCGACCACTAGGGTCCGCGCCCCATGTCGACCCCCTCCGCCCTCCTAAAGGTCATGTCCGACGCCGCCCGCAAGGCGGCCCGCGGCCTCAACCGCGACTTCGGCGAACTGGCCGAACTGCAGGTCTCCCGCAAGGGTGCTGCGGACTTCGTCTCCGCCGCCGACATCAAGGCCGAGGAGTCCCTCTTCGAGAGCCTGTCCAAGGCCCGGCCCGGCTACAGCTTCCTGGGTGAGGAGCGGGGCCTGATCGAGGGCACGGACAAGACCCACACCTGGATCGTGGACCCGCTGGACGGCACCACCAACTTCCTGCACGCCATCCCGCACTTCGCCATCAACATCGCCCTGCAGCGCGAGGGCGTCGTGGTGGCGGCGGTCACCTACAATCCCGTCGCCAACGAGCTCTTCTGGGCCGAAAAGGGCAAGGGCGCCTTCGTCAACGACCGCCGCCTGAGGGTCGCCGCCCGCCAGCGCCTGGACGAGTCGGTGCTCGCCACCGGCATTCCCTTCCTGGGTCACGGCCAGCACGCCCGGTTCCTCAAGGAGCTGCACCAGATCAGCCAGCGCGTCGCCGGGGTCCGGCGGTTCGGGGCTGCAGCCCTGGACCTCGCCTGGGTCGCGGCGGGCCGGATGGACGGCTTCTGGGAGCGTGACCTCAGCGCCTGGGACCTGGCAGCGGGCCTGCTGCTGGTCACCGAGGCGGGCGGCAAGGTGACCACCGCCGAAGGCGGCGAGGATGTCCTGGCCGCCGGCAGCGTCTGCGCCGCCAACCTGGACCTGCACCCCCTGATCCTTGAGCGCCTGCGCGCCGCCGCCTGAGGCGCCCTGCCGCCAGCTTGACGAAACCGTCACGCGCCTGCGTTAGTCGCAGGCCATGGCCTCCCTCATCCCTTCGCGCCGCGCCTTCGGGGCCGGCCTCGCCGCCGCAGGAGCCCTGATGGCCTCCGCCCGCACCGCCGCCGCCGCGCCGCGCCCCCAGGTGGTCGCCCACCGGGGCGCCAGCGGCTATCGCCCCGAGCACACCGCCTCGGCCTACCTCCTGGCCATCGCCCAGGGCGCCGACGTCATCGAGCCGGACCTGGTTCTGACGAAGGACGGGGCTCTGGTGGCCCGCCACGAGAATGAGATCGGCGGCACCACCGACGTGGCCACCCGCCCCGAGTTCGCCGCCCGCAGGACGGTCCGGGATATCGACGGCGAGCAGGTCGAGGGCTGGTTCACCGAGGACTTCACCCTGGCCGAGCTGAAGACCCTTCGCGCCCGGGAGCGTCTGCCCCAGCTGCGCCCCGCCAGCGCCCGGCACGATGGCGAGGATGGGATCCTGACCTTCGCCGAGGTGGCGGCCCTCGCCCGACGGGAGTCGGCGCGGACCGGGCGCACCATCGGCCTCTGCCCGGAGATGAAGCATCCGGCCCACTTCCGCAGGCTTGGCCTTGCGTTCGAACCCATCATGGCCGCCGCCCTGAAGGCCGAGGGCCTGGACGCCCCGACCGCGCCGGTGCTGGTCCAGTGCTTTGAGATCGGCCCCCTGAAGACCCTGGCGGGGCTTTCCAAGGCGCCGCGCGTCCAGCTGGTCTCGGGCGAAGGCGGCCCGGCCGACATTCCCGGCGCGCGCTACACCGACATGGTCACGGCGGCGGGGCTGAAGGCCATCGCCGGCTACGCCCAGGCGGTGGGTCCGGAATGGCGCCTGGTCCTGAAGGTGGACGGCGCAGGCGCCCTGGCCGGCCCGACCTCCCTGGTCGCCGACGCCCACGCGGCGGGCCTGAAGGTCTATCCCTGGACGGTGCGGGCCGAGAACGTCTTCCTTCCCCCCGCCCTGCAGCGAGGCGGCAACCCCTCCGACCCCGGCGACGCCGCAAGCCTGCTGAAGGCCCTCTACGCCGCCGGCGTCGATGGGGTGTTCTGCGACTTCCCGGACCTTGCCGTCGCGGCCCGTGGCGGCTGAGGCTCAGTCCCGGCCCTCGGTGAACTGAAGGGCGGCGAGGCGGGCGTACAGCCCTCCCCGGGAGATCAGCTCGGCATGGGAGCCGGTCTCCACCACACGCCCGGCGTCCATCACCACGATGCGGTCGGCCTTGAGCACGGTGGCGAGCCGGTGGGCGATCACCAGGGTCGTCCGGCCCCGCATGGCCTCGTCCAGGGCTTCCTGGACCAGCTTCTCATTCTCGGCGTCCAGGGCGCTGGTCGCCTCGTCCAGCAGCAGGATGGGCGCCTGGCGCACCAGGGCCCGGGCGATGGCCAGGCGCTGCCTCTGGCCACCTGAGAGGCCCTTTGCGCGCTCCCCCAGCGCCGTCTCAAAGCCCTCGGGAAGGGCCTCGACGAAGGCTTCGGCCTGGGCCGCCCGGGCGGCCGCCCGGACATGCTCCGGACCGGCGCCCTCACGGCCGAAGGCGATATTGTCGGCGGCGGATCCGGAGAAGAGCGGACTGTCCTGGGCCACCAGGGCGGCCTGGGCGCGGATATCGCGGGGATCGGCCTGGCGCAGGTCCACGCCATCGATCCGGACGACGCCCGAGGTCGGATCATAGAACCTCAGGAGCAGGCGGAAGACGGTGCTCTTGCCCGCGCCGGAGGGGCCGACCAGGGCGACACGCTCGCCGGGGGCCACGGTCAGGGTGAAACCCTCCAGGGCCGGGGTCGCCTCGCGGCCGGGATAGGCGAAGACCACCTCCTCGAAGCGCACCTCGCCGCGCCCGGCCAGGGCCTGCGGCGCCGCGGGCCGCGCGATCCCGGGGCGGGCGGAGAGCAACTCAGCGATGCGCTCCATGGCGCCGGCGGCCTTCAGGACGTCGCCCCACATCTCTCCGAGGGCGCCGACGGCGCTGGCGGCGAAGACGGACAGGAAGGCGAACTGGAAGAGCGCGCCCCAGGTGAGTTCACCCCTCTGGCCCGCATGGACGCCCAGCCAGAAGACGGCCACCACGCCGCCGAAGACCAGGACGATGGCCGCGGCGGTCATCACCGCCCGGGCGGCCATGCGCCTGAGGGACGTGCGGAACGAGCGCTCCACGGCCGCGCCGAACCTTTGTGTGGCGGCGCCTTCGCGACCGAAGGCCTGGACGGTCTCGAGGGCGTCGAGGGTCTCGCCGGCGTGACCGACGGCCCGGGCGAATTCGTCCTGGGTGGCGGTGGTCAGGTTGCGCAGGGGCCGGGCGAAGAGGAAGAGGGGCACCACGACCACGGGAATGATCAGCAGGACCAGCAGGGTCAGCTTGGGGCTGACCAGCAGCATGAGGATCAGGGCGCCGATCAGGATCAGGGTGTTCCGGAGGAAGATCGAGGCCGAGGTCGCCAGCAGGTTCTCGATGATCTGGATGTCGGTGGTCAGGCGCGACAGGACCTCGCCGGTGCGTGTGGCGATGAAGAAGGCCGGGTCCAGGGTCAGGATGTGGCCGTAGACCGACTTTCGCAGGTCGGCGACGATCCGCTCGCCCAGCCGTGTCACCCAGTAATAGCGCAGGGCCGTGAAGAGGCCGAGAGCGACCGCGACGGCGCCCAGCAGCCAGAACCAGGGATCGACCGAGGTCCCGCTCCTGTCGGAGGTCAGGTGCTCGACCAGCAGGCGCACGGCGCCGCTCATCCCCAGGGTCGCGGCCGACGTGGCCACCATCAGCAGGCAGGCGATGAAGGTCTCGGCCTTGTGGGCCATCAGGATCGGCCAGAGGGTGGACAGGGCCTTGAGGTTCCGCGTCGAGTCCCGACGCTCAGCGGCGGCCTCCATCTCCTGGGCGAGGGCGCCGCCCGCGCTGGGGCGACCCTCGACCGGTGTTTGGACCGAACTCTCAGACATCAGGACCACGCCCTTGCTCTACCGACGCCCTTTGCTGTAGAAGGCGCGCTTTCCGCCCCCCGGCAGGCCAGAGGGCGGAGGATGCAACTGGCCGTTCCTTTACGTCGGATGACCCCGAGATGAAACAAGACACCCATCCCGACTATCACTTCATCACCGTGGTGATGACGGACGGCTCCAGCTACCAGACGCGCTCGACCTACGGGAAGGAAGGGGCGACCCTGAACCTGGACATCGATCCCAAGACCCATCCGGCCTGGACGGGCGGGAACCAGCAGCTCCTGGACCGCGGCGGCCGCGTGTCGCGTTTCAACGCCAAGTTCGGCGGTTTCACCCGCAAGTAAGCGGTCAGCCCGCGAAGGCGGACCGGAGGCGCTCCAGATGCGAGGCCACCGGGTTCGCGGCGAGCTCCACCTCGACATACATCTGCCGGTCCATCCGGCTCACGCGTTCGAACAGGCGGTCCGCCCGTCGCGAGAACGAGGCGAGAGTCTCGGGAATCCGCGGCGAGAGTCGCGGAGCGCTCGGGTGACCCAGCCGGTACCGGGCCTCAGCGGCGGCCTCGGGTCGGGTCTCGCCTTCACGGACCGACCTCTGCACCATCAGCCAGGAGGCGACCTGCATCAGGCGGGTGGTCAGCCGCATGCTCTCAGCAGCATAGTCGGCAGCCGCCTCCCGGCTCAGCCGACGGGACTCCAGCCGGCCGATGCCGTCGAGATAGGCCGAGACCTCGGCGATCAGGTCCATGCCTTCCCGGAAGGTCCGCTCAAAGAGCTCCGCGGCGGCCTGGTCCAGGACGACCCCGGGCCTCGCGGCGAATGCTGGCTTCACGCCCGCGCTCATCCCCTGCTCCTTCCCGCAGCGCCCCGGAAGGCCCACGATTCGCGACTCCGATGTCCCTGCCTGCTCGCTTTCAGAGAGGGCGGCAAGAGGGACTTCAGTCCTCCGGCTTGCGGAAGAGGGCGTCCGCCGCCTGGCGCCCGGCCGCCTTACGTCCGATCTGGGCGCGACATCGGCTGATCTCCGCCTCCAGCAGCTCGATCCGCTCCTCAAGGTCGCCGATGGAGAACAGGTCCAGGTCCTCCCGGAGCGCCTGGTCCAGGGCCGCCCCCCGGCCTCGCCGGACCTCTTCGCCTTCTTCCATGACACGACCCCGCATCCCTTGCGCCCCCTTGGCGGCGCCCTGATCTTGCGCCTATCTGACGCCGCCGGACGACACGGCGCAAGGTTTCGGGAGAGAGATGATGGGCCAGGCAATGATGACGGCCATCGCCGTCGAAGGCGGACGCGGAGGCCCCGAGGCGCTGAAGCCGGTCAGGGTCCCGAGGCCGGCGCCCCGGGAGGGCGAGATCCTGATCCGCGTCTCCGCCGCCGGGGTGAACCGGCCCGACCTCCTGCAACGCATGGGCGGCTATCCGCCTCCGCCCGGAGCGCCGGACACCCTGGGCCTGGAGGTCGCCGGCGAGGTGGTCGAGGGCGCGGGACGCTGGCGGGCCGGGGACAGGGTCTGCGCCCTGCTGGGCGGCGGCGGCTATGCCGAGTATGCGGTCGTCGATTCCCGCCACGCCCTGCCGGTTCCGGAAGGGTTCAACCTCGTCGAGGCTGCAGGCCTGCCTGAGACCGTCTTCACGGTCTGGGCCAATGTCTTCGAGCACGGCGCCCTTCAGCCCGGTGAGACCCTGCTGGTCCATGGCGCCACCTCAGGCATAGGCGTGACCGCCATCCAGATGGCCAAGGCCGCCGGCGCCAGGGTCATCGCCACGGCGCGGGGCGCCGACAAGGCCGCCCGGGCGCGCGAGCTGGGCGCGGACCTGGCCATCGACGCCTCCGCCGAAGACTTCGGCCCGCGGGTCAAGGCCGAGGGCGGCGCCGATGTCGTCCTGGACATGGTCGGCGGCGACTATTTCGGGCGGGAGCTGGACGCCCTGAAGACGGACGGACGGATCGTCTTCATCGCCGCCCTGGGCGGCGGCGAGGTGGCCCTGCCGATCTTCCGGCTGATGCAGAAGCGGGCCGTGGTCACAGGATCAACCCTTCGCCCCCGAACGGCGGACGAGAAGGCCCGGCTGGCGTCGGCGGTGGAGGGACGGGTCTGGCCCTGGATCGCCTCAGGCCAGTTCCGCCCCGTCATTGACCGGACCTTCCCCCTGGCCCGGGCCAGCGAAGCCCACGCCGCCCTGGAGGCCGGCGACCATGTGGGCAAGATCGTCCTGACCTGCAGCTGAAGTCCTGGACCCTTCGGGCCGGAGCTCAGCGGGGCGACCCTTCGCCCTGTTTGGGCTTCCCAGCCCGTCCGGCGCCCGTACCGGCTTGACAAAGATTCGCCGGCGTCATGGTCTGGCGCCCGGGGGGAGAAGGAACGGCCGGGCGCGAATCCGGTCGCGAACCCGCAATGACGGGAGGCGGCATGACCGTTCAGGACGTCGAAGGCGAGAGTCCCGCCAGGGGCCACCGCAGACCGCTCACCTTCGGGACGAAGGCCTTTTTTGGCGTCGGCTCTGTGGCGAACGGCGCCTATGCCGCCCTCGCCGGCCTGACCATGTTCTTCTACAGCCAGGTCGTCGGCGTGCCTCCGCACATCGCGAGCCTGGCCATCTCGGCCGTCATCTTCATCGATGGTTTCTGGGACCCCCTGATCGGGCATAGCTCCGACCAGGTCCGCTCGCGCATCGGCCGGCGGCACCCCTTCATCTACCTGGCCCTGCTGCTGATTCCTGTGGCCCTCTTCCTGAGGTGGCACCCGCCCGGCTGGGAAGCCTCAGCCATGTTCTGGTACATCCTCGGCACGGGGCTCTTCCTGAACCTCGCCTGGAGCCTCTATGAGGTCCCGTCGGGGGCCCTGGCGCCTGAACTGGCGCCCGACTACCACGACCGGACCGTCCTTCTGGGCTATCGCTGGATGCTCGGCACCCTCGGCACCGCCCTTGCGACCGTGCTGATCTACGGCATCTTCCTCAAGAAGACCCCTGAGCATCCGGTGGGCCAGCTGAACGCCGATGGGTACGGGCCCCTTTCCATCGCCATCACCCTGATCTTCGTGATCGCGGGCCTGACCATGGCCCTGGGCACCCAGAAACAGGCGGCGGGCTTCCATCAGCGGCCCCATGAACCTGGCCGGACCTTCCGGGATGACTGGCGCGACGCCCTTGTCACCCTGACCAACCGCAACTTCCTGGTCGCCCTTTCCGCTCAGGTGATCGCCGGCCTGGCCTTCGGGATCGCGGCGGGCCTGACCCTCTACTTCCAGACCTATCTCTGGGAGTTGAAGGCCCAGGACATCCTGATCCTGACCCTCATGGGCATACCCGGACCCATTCTCGGCGGCATCGTCGCCCCGCGCCTCGCCCGCCGCTTCGGCAAGAAGAAGGCGGCCATGGGCCTCTTCCTGACCAGCGTGATCTTCGGCCATACGCCGATGTTCCTGAAGCTGATCGGGGTGCTGCAGCTGAACGGGACGCCCGCCCTGCTCTGGGTGCTCGCCACCTTCACCCTTGTCCAGACAATCTGCGCCATCGCCGGCTACATCCTGGCCTCATCCATGATCGGCGATATCGTCGAGGAGGTTCAGGTCCGCACCGGACGGCGCGCCGAAGGGCTGCTGACCACGGCCGACAGCCTGCCCAGCAAGATCGTCAACGCCATCGCCGCCCTGATCCCGGGCCTGATCCTCACCGCCGTGGCCTTCCCCACCAAGGCCCAGCCGAGCGAGAAGACCATGGAGCTGATCACCCAGGTGGCCTGGCTCTACCTGCCCACGGTGCTCGTCCTCTTCCTGGGCTCCATCGCGAGCTGGAGCTTCTACCGGCTGGATGAAGAAAGCCACGCGCGGAACCTCGAAACCATAGCGGGCGACCGACCTTGAGCGATGCGCCCGTCCTGGCGATCCCGCAGGAGGGCTGGGGCGAACTGGTCCTGAACCGGCCGGACCGTCGCAACGCGCTCGCCCCGGACTCCGCCGCCGCCCTCCGGGAGGGGCTGTCCGACCTGCTTGCAGGCGGGGCGCGGGTCGTCCTGCTGAGGGGCGAAGGCGGGACCTTCTGCTCAGGCCTCGACGTCGACCTCTTCCAGGGCGGAGCGGGGGCGGCCTGGGCTGCGGACTGGACGGGCTTTCACCGGGACCTCCACGACTGCCCCGCCGTGGTGATCTGCGCCCTCGAGCGCTACGCCATCAACGCCGGCGCGGCCCTGGCCCTGGGCTCGGACCTGATGGTGGCGGGCGAGGGCGCGATCCTGACCGTGGGCGAGGCGGCGATCGGCATGCACGCCCCCATGAACCTGGCCTGGCTGAGGCTGAAGGCGCCCGAGTCCGTGGCCGCCCAGCTGGCCCTCGGCGCAGGCCGGATGGGCGGGGCCGACCTGCACCGGCTGGGCCTGGCCTGGGCCCTCGTTCCCGATGGGGGGGTTCAGGACCACTCCCGGTCAGCGGCGATCCGGATGGCGGGGTGGCCGGGGGGAACCCTGGCGGGGATCAAGGCCGCCCTGCGCCGCCCCCTGCCCCAGGGCGGGGACGTCTTCGACGCCGTCCAGGCCCGACCCGGACAGGGCGGGGCGGCCCCCTCACGGGTGGCGCGCCCCTAGATCCGGGGTTGACATACCCCCCGCTCAAATGAGCGTTACCTCCATCGTTTCCAGAGAGACCCCGACATGACCGCGTCCGTTCCCGACACCTTCCTCCAGCTGCGCACCGAGGTCACCGCCGACGCCTCCGAGCTGCGCCTGTCCCTGGCGCGGGTCCCGACGCCGAAGCCCGGCGATGGCGAGGTCCTGGTGCGAGTGCGGGCCACGCCGATCAATCCGTCCGACCTTGGCCTTCTGGTGGGGCCGGCTGACCTGGAGGCCGCGACGGTCTCCGGATCGGGCGAGGCCGCCGTCCTGTCCGCTCCCATCCCGCCGGCCCTGCGCCGGGCCGTCGCCGCCCGCGCCGGCGCCGCCCTGCCCGTGGGCAACGAAGGGGCGGGCGAGGTGGTCGCCGCCGGCGCCTCCCCCGAGGCCCAGGCCCTGCTGGGCCGTACGGTCGCCATCCTCGGCGGCGAGATGTACGCAGAGTACCGCTGCGTGCGCGCCGCGGA
>JADBZH010000045.1 GCA_020402585.1 Phenylobacterium sp.
ATTCGGTCGGAGTGAAGAGGTCGATGAAGCGTCCGATGGCGTCCCAGAGGGCGCCGACGGTTCGCTCGGCAGCCTTGCGCAGGAGCGCCTTGAGTTTCGAGAAGGCCTTCTCGATCGGATTGAAGTCGGGGCTGTAGGGCGCTGCCCAAGGTTCGTCAGCAGTGCAGCGGGGCGAAAAATCCCTGGTCTTCCTAGCCCAAGGTCGGGGAAAAAGATTAAGCCTTGCGCCCAATTCGTTAAGCAGACAACTTCTCTGATCTTAGAAAAATTCTCGTTTCGTTAAAGTTGGTCATCGGATCACAAACGTGGGTCAGATTTATCACCTAACTCGGCCAATCCTAATCTCGCTCATCCTTGTAGCCTGCAGCCCCGGCGCGAAGCCTGTCGCCACCCCGCTCGCCGCTGTGGAGACCGCCATTGTAGAGCCTGACGGCGGCGCGTCGGGGCTGGTAGTCTTTGGGACACTGGAGCGGCAGCGCGAGATGGACCTCGCCTTCCGGGTCGGCGGCGTCATGACGGCCTTGGCAGTGGATATCGGGGACGTGGTGTCGGCAGGCGAGGTTGTAGCCCGGATTGATCCCTCGGCAGTCAACGCCCGGGTCACGCAGGCCGAGGCGGACCTGGAACGCACCCAGCGTGATCTGCGGCGCGACGAGGCGCTATTCGCCGACGGCTTTGTCAGCAGCCAGAGGATCGAGGATCGGCGGAGCGCGTTGAAGGCCGCTCAGGCGGCCTACGACGCCGCAGCCTTCGACGGCCGGTGGTCACGGCTCGTGGCCCCGACTGGCGGGGTCGTCCTCGAACGTCTGGCCCAGGCGGGGGAGGTGGTCCAGCCGGGCCAGGCCGTCATCCGGATTGCGGATCTGTCGAGCCCCTTGGTCCTGCGCGTTCCGGTCGCGGACCGCGACCTCGCCCAGGTCTCGCCCGGTCAGGCGGTTCGCGCCGTGGTCGATGCGATCCCGGGGCCACCCCTGCCGGGCAAGGTCGTGCGGATTGGCCAGGGCGCCGATCCGCGGACGGGTACGGTGACCGTCGAAGTGGAGCTTCCAGGCCGGACGGATCTGAGAAGCGGCCTGACCGGAAAGGCGATCTTTGCGTCAGGCGGCGGAGTCCAGGGCGTCGTCCGCGTCCCCTCGGAGGCGGTGATCGAGGCCCGGGGCGAGGAGGCCTTCGTCTTCCGTCTGAAAGGGGACAGGATCGCCCGCACCCAGGTTGTCTTCCTGGGGTTCGATGGCGACTCCGCCAGAATGCGAGGCCTCTCGCCCGGGGAGCGGGTAGTCACAGCGGGGGGTGGCTTCGTCAGTGACGGCCAGAAAGTGCGGATCGCAGACGCTCGCGCGTTGTCGGGCGCCCTTCGATGAGGCTGGACGTCGCCGGATTCGCGGTCCGCCGCTGGCAGTTCACCCTCGTCGCCTTCGCCCTCCTCGCGGCCCTGGGAGTCAACGCCCTCCTCTCGACCCCCAGGTCGGAGGACCCGCACTTCCCGCTTCCCGTCGTCTCCGTCCAAACTGTCTTGCCCGGAGCCGAACCGGCGGAAGTGGAGCAACTCGTCGTCGCCCCCATCGAGGACGCTATAGAGGGCCTCGACTCAGTAGCGAAAATCTGGTCAACGAGCCAAGATAGTTCGGGCTTGATCGTCGTCGAGTTCAACTACGACGTTGACCCGGAACGGAAGTACGACGAGGTTGTCCGAGAGGTGAACGCTCTTCGTGGGCGACTGCCAGAGGGTCTCGCCCAGCTTGAGGTTCGACGCGCCCGGACCACCGAGGTAGCGATTGTCCAGGTCGCCCTAGTCAGCGACACTCTGCCGATGCGGCGGCTCGAGAAGGCGGCCGAACGGCTGCGCGAACAGCTCGCCCGGACGCCAGGTGTGCGCGAGGCGCGCTACTGGGGAGTCCCGCCGTCAGAGGTTCGGGTGTCGCTGGACCTCTCCCGGCTCGCCGCCCTTCAGTTGCCAGCGACTGCGGTGACAGACGCCTTGCGGGCCCGGGGTGCAGAAGCCCCTGTCGGCACCCTGCAGTCGGGTGAGCAACGGTTCAACGTCAAGACGGGCGGCTCCTTCAAGACTCTGGAAGCCGTCGCAGGGACTCCAGTACGTAGCCTAGAGGGGCGGGTGGTCCGCGTCGGCGATGTCGCTACTGTATCCTGGGCGCAGGATGAAGCTGATCACTTGGCGCGGTTCAACGGCCATCGCGCGGTCTTCGTGACGGTCACCCAGAAGGACGGTGAAGACGTAGGACGTATCACCGCCGGGGTTCGGCGGGCTCTGGATGAACACGAGAGGACTCTGCCCGGCAGCGTAAAGCTCGAGCGCGCCTTCTTCCAGTCCGAGAACGTCGATCATCGACTGGACAATCTATTCCGGGATTTCGGCATCGCCCTGGGACTGGTCCTGATCACCCTCCTGCCGCTTGGGCTTCGGGCAGGGGTGGTGGTGATGGTATCCATTCCGCTTTCCCTCCTTATCGGCCTCGCCCTAATCCAAGCCTTTGGCTTCACCCTGAACCAGTTATCCATCGCTGGCTTTGTCCTGGCCTTGGGCTTGCTGGTCGACGACAGCATCGTGGTGGTGGAGAACATCGCTCGGCGCATGCGCGAGGGCGAGGACCGCATCACAGCCTCCATCAACGGGACCCGGCAGATCGGCCTAGCGGTCATCGGCTGCACAGCTGCCGTAATGCTGGCCTTCCTGCCCCTAATGGCCCTGCCTGGTGCCGCGGGGGCCTATATCCGTTCCCTGCCAGCCACGGTACTGGCGACCGTGGGGGCCTCCCTGGTCGTGGCGCTCACCGTCATCCCTTTTCTTGCCAGCCGCATCCTGTCGCCTGACGAGGCCCCTAAGGGCAACGCCCTCCTGCGGGCTATCAACGGCGGGATCCAAAGGCTCTATACACCTATTCTCCACGCTGGATTGGCCCGGCCCTACCTGACAACCGCCCTCATTCTCGGCCTCTGTCTCACTGCTATCCCGATGGTCAGGACGATCGGCACCAGCCTATTCCCACCTGCGGAAACGCCCCAATTCCTCGTCGAGATCGAACTGCCAGAAGGGACCGCCCTGACGCGGACCGACCAGGCTCTCCGCTATGTCGACGCGGTCCTCGCCCGCGAGCCGGATGTCGCTTGGCGGGCTTCAAACCTCGGACGGGGCAATCCGCAGGTTTATTACAACCACTTCCAGAGAGCGAGCAGCGCCAGTTACGCCGAAGTCTTCGTCGGACTCAAGGCCTGGCGCCCCGGTCACAGCGAGCAGAAAGTGGCGCGCATGCGCGAGGCCTTTGCGCGCTATCCAGGCGCGCGGATTACCCTGGTGCTCTTCGAAAACGGTCAGGGCGTCGAAGCGCCAATTGAGGTCCGGTTGACCGGTGAGAGCCTGGATGTCCTAAAGGCCGGCGCGAGCCGGATCGAGCAGATCCTGAAGGCGACGCCGGGCGCCCGAGATGTCAGCAATCCCCTCCGTGTGGATCGTACGCACCTCGACCTCGGCCTCGACGAGGGGAAGGCGGCGACGCTTGGCGTTCCAACCGGCGCGGCGCGGCGCGCCATCCGCCTCGCCCTGACCGGCGAGGAAGTTGCCCGATTCCGGGACGCTGACGGCGACGACTACCCAGTCAAGGTGCGGCTTGCAATGGCGCATACAGTTATCGGCGACGGCAATCACCTTGCGGCACTCGGGACGATCTATGTGCCAACGGCGACCGGCGAGGCGACCCCGTTGTCAGCCCTCGCGAGCCCACAACCGGTCACGGGTCCGGCGCGCATCAATCATTTTAAGCGGGAGCGCACCGTCACCGTCTCAGCCTTCCTCGAGCCTGGGGCCCTTGCGGCGAAGGTCACGCCGGAAGTTGAACGAAGTCTTGCGAAAATCGCCTTGCCGCCAGGTTACAGGCTTAGCTTCGGAGGCCAAGCGGAGGCCCAGTCCGAAAGTTTCTCAGGCCTGGGCGCCGCCATCACCATCACGATTTTCGGGATCCTCGCCCTTCTGGTGCTCGAGTTCGGCAGATTCAGGAGCGTCCTTGTCGTGGCGGGCATCATTCCCCTTGGTCTGTTCGGCGCGGTCGCCGCCCTCGCGCTGACTGGTAATTCGTTATCCTTCACCGCTACCATCGGGATCATCGCCCTGATCGGCATCGAGATCAAAAACTCGATCCTACTGGTGGATTTCACCGAGCAACTGCGACGGGAAGGCGTTCCGCTTCGTGAGGCAATCGAGCGGGCCGGGGAGGTCCGGTTCCTCCCCGTCCTGTTGACCAGCGTCACCGCCATCGGCGGACTTATTCCGCTGGCCCTGGAGCGCTCGGGACTTTACTCGCCGCTGGCTATCGCCCTAATTGGTGGCCTCATCTCGTCGACATTTTTGAGCCGGATTGCTACGCCTGTGCTATATTGGCTCTTTAATCAAGGCGAGGCGGAATAGAAATTATAGTCCGAAATCAAAATTTCTAAAGTGGTGGCGGTAATATTGGTATAAATTCAATTTGGACAAGGTCCGAGACGTCTGGAATGGCGATTGCCTTACGTGCTGAGCATTGAAGTGTAGTGATTTCTGAAAGAAGCGACTACTGTGGGAAATTTGGCTCGAAGCCACGAGCACTGCGCGTGGTTGCAGACGAGATCCTCACTCCCCCGGCAAGACCACCCCCCGAGGCCTCTCCTCCACCGGCTCCCAGATCTCCCGCCGCTTCTCGCCCGGCTTCAGGGTCGCGTTGCTGATCAGCACCCGATCGGCTTCCGACAGCCGCGGCTTGCGGGCCATGGCCGCCTCCACCGCCCAGGGCGCGACCCTGTACCTCCCATCGACCGGTACGACGATCCCGAGAAGGTCCAGGGCGGGATTGCAGTCCTTGGGATCGATGATCCGCCGCTCGATCACCAGCCTCTTGCCCTCAGGTTTGACCGGTGAGGCCGCCGCCATCTGGTCGGCGATCTTGAGGACCTCCCGGATGGACCGGGCGTCCCCGGCTGCGGCCTTCTGCACCAGCTGGAGGACCAGGGCCTCGGTAAGCGGCACCTTCAGGCGCTCGCCATCCACCGTCACGGTCACCTTGCGGTCCAGCACCTTCTCCAGGGCCGAGCGGATCCCCGAGCCCTTGCGGCGCCCCGAGGGGTTGCCGCTCTGGCCCTTGCGGAACCGGCTGTGCCGGGGCGGCCGGCGATAACCGACCGACTCCCTGTGCGCTTCATCGTCCATGTCAGGCCACCCTCGCCACGCGCTTCAGCCGCGGCCTGCCGCCGGTGAGGTTGCGCCAGCGCTCGACGACCAGGTCGACATAGAGGGGATCGATGTCCAGGCCCCGGAACTTTCGCCCCGTCCGCTCCGCCGCGATGAGGGTCGCGCCCGACCCGAGGAAGATGTCGAGGACCACGTCGCCTCGCCGGGTCACGTCCTTGAGGGCGTCGGCCACCATCTGCACGGGCTTGACCGTTGGGTGCAGCTCCAGGTCCCCCCGACGGTGGCCGCCGAAGGTGTTCACCGAGGCGTAGTCCCAGACATTGGTGCGGTAGCGCCCGTGCCGGCCGAGCTCCACCGTGTTGAGGTGCCGGGCGTCCCCCACCCGGTAGACGAACACCAGCTCATGCTTGGAGCGGTAGAGCGAGCCCATGCCGGCGTTGGACTTGTTCCAGACGCAGAGGTTGAGGAGCTCGCCATAGACGCCCTCCCCCGCCGCCTGGACATCGCCCATGTGCCGCCAGTCCATGCAGACGAAGTGGACCGCCCCCGGCCGGGAGACCGCCGCGCAGGCGCCGAGGGTCTGGGCCAGGAACCCGCGGAACTCTCCGGTGGTCATCTCGCCCGACGCCATGGCGAACTCCCGGTGCCGGGACTTCAGGTTGGCGTGGCCCTGGATGCGCACATTG
>JADBZH010000046.1 GCA_020402585.1 Phenylobacterium sp.
AAAGGAGGCGGTCGATGTGGTTGCGGGTCTTGGTGCCCCCCTGCACGGCGAGGCCGGCGGGCTTGTTGAGGGCCAGGACCGCCTCGTCCTCATGCAGCACCAGGCTCCGGGCGTAGGCGGCGTCACGGGAGGGCAGAGCGGGGCGCGGCGCATCGGCCGCTGGGGCGTCCGGCAGGGGCGGAACACGGACCTCGTCGCCGGCCTCCAGGCGGGTGTCCGGCCGCACCCGGGCGCCGCCGACGCGGATCTGGCCCGAGCGGGTGAGCTTCTGAATCTGGACCTGGGTCAGGTGAGGCCATCGCCGGCGGAACCAGCGGTCCAGCCGGACCCCGCCCTCCCCCGGATCCACGGTCAGGGTGCGGACCTCCCTCACGCCGCCCACCGGCGCATGATCAGGAGCCCCAGGAAGACCGCCGCCGTGGAGAGGAGGACGGACAGGACGGCGTAGAGCCCCGCCTGGGCCCAGGCCCGTCGCTCGATCATCATCAGGGTCTCGAGTGAGAAGGCCGAGAAGGTGGTGAAGCCGCCCAGGACGCCCACCCCGAGGAGGAGACGGACCCGCTCGCCCTCGGCCCCTGCGCGAAGGGCCAGCCATCCCGCCAGGAGCCCGATGAGCAGGCCGCCCGCTGTATTGGCCGTGAAGGTGGCCCAGGGCCAGCCAACGCCCGGCCGGGAGAGGGCCTGGGACAGGAGGTAGCGCAGCACCGCGCCGGCGCCGCCGCCGGCCGCGACGAGGATCAGGTTGCCGCTCATGGGACAGTCGGTTCCGGAGGCTCCTGGAGGCCCAGTCCGGACAGCAGGCTGGCGAAGTCCTCGGGCGGTGGTGCGCGAAGCGTCATCTGTCCCCCCTCCGGGTGCGGAAAGGTCAGGGCCCAGGCGTGGAGCATGAGCCTGGGCGCTGGCAGGCCCCCGACCATCAGGGCGCCTCCATACCACGCGTCGCCGGCGATGGGACGCTGTATCGAGGCGAGGTGGACGCGGATCTGGTGCATGCGCCCGGTGACCGGCGAGGCCTCAAGAAGGGCGGCGCCCTCGGTCTCCCCGAGGGTCCGGTAGCGCGTCTCCGAGGCCTCAGCATCGGGGGCGTCGGGGGCGCAGACCTGCATCCGGGCCTCACGGCCGCTCTCCACCCGCCGCAGGGCCGCCGTAATGCGGCCCGACGGAGGGACAGGAGCCCCCGGCGTGACCAGGGCCAGGTAGGCCTTGCGGATCTTCCGCGCCATCATGGCCTTGCCCAGAAAGCTTGCCGCCGGCTGGGTGCGTGCCGCCAGGATCACCCCTGAGGTATCGCGGTCGAGGCGGTGGATCAGCCGTGGGCGCGCCTTGCCGGGCCGGGCGAAGGCCCACAGCATCTCGTCCAGGGTCACGACCTGTCCCCGTCCGCCCTGGCTCGACAGGCCCGCCGGCTTGTTGAGGGCCAGGATGTGGGCGTCCTCGTGGAAGACCAGGGACCGGACAAGGTCGACCTGTTCAGGGCTGAGGGGGACGGGTCGAAGGGGTTTCACCGCGCCATTTAGCGGAGTTGATGGCCTGCCGTCACGCGCGGGTCCAAACGTCGGCCAGGCCGTATCTCAGCCCGTCGCCTCTAGAATGACGTCGAACCGGTCCAGGATCTCCTGGATCCGGGCGCGCACGGAGTCCCGCCCGGTCAGCCAGTCCTCCCGGGTCAGGCCCAGGAAATGCACGCCCACCCGCACGCCCGCCTTCACCAGGTTGGAACGACGGAAGCCTTCCTCCTGGAAGAGGAACTTGCCATGCATCCGCACCACGGCCGGATTGGTCTCCAGGACCTCGCAGTTCAGCTTCTCGAGACCCAGGTCCCCGAAGACGAATTCCAGCAGGTGGTACTCCAGGGCCGCGCCTAGCCCGCCCCGCGCTTCCGGGGCCAGATAGAAGGCCCAATCCGCCCTGAGATGGGTACGGTCGATGGCCGTGACGCTGACCAGGCCGGCAACCTCCTCCTCCGGCGCAAGGACGACGAAGATGCGCCGGCTTTCGTCCCCGACGAGCCCGGACAGCCATCGCGCGTGCTCTTCCTCGGAGATGATGTGGTCGGTGTACATCGCCCCGCGGATCGCGGGATGGTTCCGCAGGACCCTCAGCGCCTCGGTCTGTGAGTCGGTGCATAGCCCAATGGGGCGAAGAAGGATGCGCTTCGGTTCCGGCCCACTCACGATCGCCCCCCACCCTGCCGCTTCGCGCGCATTCCGGACCAGCGCTCCAGCCGCTCACGCACCCGGGCCTCCGAGCCCTCGCCTCGCGGTTCGTAGAAGGTCCGGCGTCCCATCCCTTCAGGAAAGTAGTCCTGGCCGGAGAAGCCGCCTTCAGCGTCATGGTCGTAGACATAGCCCTCGCCGTAGCCGAGCGACTTCATCAGGCGCGTGGGGGCGTTCAGGATGTGGGCCGGCGGCGGCAGGGATCCGGTCTCCCGGGCGGCTTTCCGGGCGCGACTGAAGGCCGAATAGACGGCGTTGGACTTGGGCGCGCAGGCAAGGTGCAGCGTCAGTTGGGCCAAGGCGAGTTCACCCTCCGGCGAGCCGAGATGCTCGTAGGCCTCGCGGGCGGCGTTGGCCAGGACGAGAGACATGGGATCCGCCGAGCCGATATCCTCCATGGCGGCCCGGACCAACCGGCGGGCGATGAAGAGCGGCTCCTCGCCGCCCTCGAGCATGCGCGCGAGCCAGTAAAGGGCGGCGTCGGGATCGGAGCCCCGGATCGACTTGTGAAGGGCGGAAATGAGATTGTAGTGCCCCTCGCGGTCCTTGTCGTAGGCCGGGCTGCGCTTTTGCAACAGGCGCCCGAGGGCGTCGGGGTCGAGGGGCGTGGCGGAGCCCAAGCCGAAAAGCGTCTCGGCGAGGGTCAGGAGATAGCGGCCATCCCCATCCGCCAGGGCGACCAGGGCCGAACGGGCCGCCTGCGTCAGCGGAAGCGCCCGTCCCTCCGCGGCCTCGGCGCGCGCCAGGAGGGCCTCCTGGGCGGGCTCGTCCAGCCGCCTCAGGACGAAGACCTGGCAGCGGGACAAGAGGGCCCCGTTCAGCTCGAAGGACGGGTTCTCAGTGGTCGCGCCGACCAGGGTGACCACCCCCTCCTCCACCCAGGGCAGGAAGCCGTCCTGCTGGGCCCGGTTGAAGCGGTGAATCTCGTCCACGAAGAGCAGGGTGGCTTGCCCGGCCTGCCTCCGGAGACGGGCCTGCTCGAAGGCCTTCTTCAGGTCCGCCACCCCGGAGAAGACGGCGGAAATCTGCTGGAACTCGTAGCCTGCCGCCTGGGCCAGGAGCCGGGCGATGGTGGTCTTGCCGACCCCGGGAGGGCCCCAGAGCACCATGGAGGCCAGCCGGCGACTGGCCGCCATCCGCCCGATAGGCCCCTCGGCCGACAGGAGGTGGTCCTGGCCCGCGACTTCGCCCAGCGTTCGCGGCCGCAGGCGCTCAGCCAGGGGCGCGGGGTTGGGCGGCGTCAGGCCCGCAGCTTCGAACAGGTCGGCCATGCCGCGAGACTAGCCGCTTCGCCGGGCCGGGTCAGGTCCGGAAATTGGCCGTGATCTCGCGGTCACCCCGCAGGATCGTCACCTGCCAGGTTCCGGCGGGTGCGGCCAGGGCGCCCCTGAGGTCGGAAACCGTGGCGATGTCGCGCCCATTGACCTTCCTCACCACGTCCCCGGGGCGGAGGCCCGCGTTCATGGCGAATCCCCGGGAGATGTTGATGATCAGGACCCCGCGGGCGGCGAAGGGGTCCACCCCGAGTTCGTCGGCCACTGCGGGCGAAACATTGACCACGGTGGCGCCCTGGAAGGGGTTGCGCCCCTCCACCTGCCAGTCGTCCCGGGCCGGTCGGGCCGGCGGCGTCTCGGCGCGGAGGTTGGCGGAGACCAGCCCCTCGCCCCGGCGCACGCCAAGCTTGAGCACCTCGCCGGGGCGGGCGGCGCCGACCGCGAAGGCGATGGCTGCGGGATCCGCCGCTGGGCGTCCGTTGACAGACAGGATGACGTCCCCGGACCGGAGCCCGGCGCGCTCGGCGGGACCACCGGGCCAGATATCGGCGACCAGGGCCCCCTGAGGCGTGTCTAACCCAAGGCTGCGGGCGATCTCCGGGGTCACCGGCTGGGTGCGGGCGCCCAGCCAGGAGCGCACGAGCACGTTCCCGCCGCCCGCCGCCGCCTCGACCACCCGTCGGACCATGGCGGCCGGAATGGCGAAGCCGACTCCCGCGGAGGCGCCGGACCGGGAGACGATGAAGCTGTTCACGCCGATCAGGTCGCCATCCATGTCGACGAGAGCCCCGCCCGAATTGCCCGGATTGATGGCCGCGTCGGTCTGGATATAGGTCATGGGCGCTCCGCCCTGCGGGTCCGCTGTCCGGTTGAGGGCGGAGATGATCCCGTTCGTGACCGTCTGGCCGACTCCAAAGGGGTCTCCGATGGCCAGGACAAGGTCGCCGACCTGGGCGTCGCCGGAATCGTCGATGGGCATGACCGGCAGGCGCTCGGCGCCGACGTCGATCTTCAGAACCGCCAGGTCGCCCCGCGGATCCACCAGCAGCACCCGCGCCGGGAATTCCCGCCGGTCCGACAGGGCCACGGTGATCTCCCGCCCTCCCTCGACGACGTGGTTGTTGGTGATGATGATCCCGTCGGCCCGGACGATCACACCGGACCCCAGGGAGCCCTCCACGCGGCTGGGCGGGACCCCCATGCCGAACATCTGCCAGAAGGGATCCACCTGCTGGCGGACCACGCGTTTGGCCGAGATGTTCACCACCGCAGGCGCCGCCCGCTTCACGACCGGGGCGAAGGAGGCCTTCATGTTGAGGGCGTCGGATGGCGCGGCGCGGGTGGGCTGAGCCAGAGGCGGCGGTTGAGCCTCAGACCGGCTCGTCGGCCCAGAGCAGGCGGCGAGCAGGACGAAGGCCGGGATAAGGTAGCGGTGCAGGCGCATCGGATTCCTCTCAGGACGCCCTGTGGTGATCCCTCAGGTTTTCGGCGCAATCAAGGCGCGCAGCAACCTCAGGTTTTCGAAGGCTCCGCGCCTGCGACTGGCGGGGTCGGGTCGGGCCGGCCAAACCGCCAGGCGACGGCCAGGGCCGCGAACATCAGGGCGGAGGCGATCAGGATGGGCAGACCCGGCCAGGCCGACAGCGCCGGGTGCCGCAGGGCGAAGGCGAAGCTGCCGCCGAAGAGGAAGGGGCCGATGATGGTGGCGATCCCGGTCAAGCTCTGGTTGGCCCCCTGGAGACGCCCCTGCGCCTCCGGGCCAACCCTGCGCGTCATGAGGCCCTGCAAGCCTGGACTGAGAAGATTGCTGAGGGCGAAGACCGGCGCTGCGGCAAGGTAGAGGAGTCCGGTGGGCGCAAGCCCATAAGCGAGGAAGCCCAGGGCTGCACCGGCGCAACCGATCAACAGGGCGCCACGCTCGCCCAGTCGGCGGACGATGGGCCCCACGGCGAGGGTCTGCATCAGGATTCCCAGGCCGCCGGTCAGGAACATGGTCAGGCTGATGGTCTGGATGTCCCAGCCGTACCGGTGCCCCGTGTAGAGGACGAAGATCGCCGGCAGGACGTTGTGGGCGATCTGAAACAGGAAGCCGACGGTGGCCAGGCCGACCAGCCGGCCCTGTTCCCGCAGGAACTGGAGCGATCCCACCGGATTGGCGCGACGCCAGTCGAACCGCGCGCTGCGCTTCTCCGGCGGAAGGGACTCGGGGAGGACGAAGAGGCCGTAGAGGAAGTTCAGGAAGGCCAGGGCGCCCGCGACGGCGAAGGGCAGCCGGATGGCGAAGTCCCCGACCAGCGACTCCATGAAGGGGCCCGCCAGAAATCCGCCCAGGACCGGACCGATCAGGAAGCCAAAGCCGAAGGACGCGCCCATGAAGCCGAAGTACCGGGCCCGCTCCTCAGGAGGCGTGACGTCGGCGACGTAGGCGTTGGCGGTCGAAAAGCTCGCCGCCGTCATGCCGTTCACGATCCGCGCCAGGAAGAGCCACATCAGGCTCGGCGCGAAGACCAGGAAGAGGAAGTCGAAGGCCAGGCCCAGGAAGGAGATCAGGAGCACCGGCCGGCGTCCGATCCGGTCCGAGAGAACGCCCAGGATCGGCCCGAAGATGAACTGCATCAGGCCCCAGACAGCCCCGAAGACCATGTTCCACTCGGCCGCAGAGGCGGTGTCACCGCCCGCGAACTCCTTGATGAGAGCCGGAAGGACCGGAATGGTCACGCCAAACGACACAGCGTTCAGAAGGGCGGACGCAAAGATGAAGCCAAACGCGGCCTTGCGGCCGGTGGGCGTCGAGTGAGTTGTGGTCATGGTCCGCGATCCCCTTGCGCGAACCTTGGCCCGTTGGCCGCCGCCCTGCAACCCGCCGAGACGAAAAGACCCCGGCGCACGGCCGGGGTCTGGAGCCCTCTTACGAAGACTAAGCCGGGATCAGGCGTCGGCGAAAGCCGAGGTCTGCACGGGCCCGGAATCCTTGCCCTTCTCGGAAGGATCGCGGTCCACGAATTCGATCACCGCCATGGCGGCGTTGTCGCCATAACGGAAGCCCGCCTTGAGGACGCGGGTGTAGCCGCCGCGGCGCTCTGCATAGCGGGGGCCAAGGGTGGCGAAGAGCTTGCCGACCTGTTCCACGTCGCGGATCTGGCTGATGGCCTGACGGCGGGCGTGAAGGTCGCCGCGCTT
>JADBZH010000047.1 GCA_020402585.1 Phenylobacterium sp.
GCCATGAGCGCGCCCTTCGCCGAGAAAAGCAGGTTCTCGTTGTGGAAGTCGCCATGCACCAGATCATCGCGGGCGGCGAGGCGGCCAATGAGACTCTCGCGGTCCAGTCTCCGCCTCAGCTCATCCTTGACCCGCAGCAATTCGAGGACCGGCGCCGCCACGTCAGGCTTCGCCGCCCGGCAAAGTTCGCGTGCAGCATCCAGCCGCGCCGCGGCGGCCTCTTCGGGTGGGAATATCTCGTCCAGGCTTGAGGGCGGCGGCGCGGCTCCCCTCGGAGCCGAATGAAGCGCCCTGGCCGCGGCGGCAATTGCTGTCAGCGCGGCGTCATCAAGCCCATCCGCATGCCGCACCGCGCCGTCCACGAACGCGGTTAGGCTGAACACCTGGAGACCCCATCGCCACGACCGCGCCCCATCCCGGCTGAGGATGCGGCCAGGCGGTGGCAGGCTGGCCGCCGGAAGGTCGCGCACGAAGGTATCCGCCCGGGCGAGGGGCGCCTCCTGGGCTTCGGTGGTGCGCTTGAGGACGAGTTGCCTTTGGTCCGCCGAGACCAACAGGTTCAGCGAACTATAGCCCCCCAGCCGGCGTAGGGGCGAGACCGTCTCGAAGCCCCACGCCCGTGCGACGCCTGCGAGGGCGTCAGGTTGAAGTGCGCTGCGCGCGGCTTCGGCGTCGGGCAAGTTCATCCTCGGGCTGCCTCCGGGGCCTAATGCTGGTCCGTCACGGGATTTCCCTTGTCAAGGGTGGCGGTGCGTCCGTTGACAGGTGCGTCATTCCTCCGGTCCTCCGTGAAAACGGCGGCGGCTGACCGGAGCATCGGACCTGTCACCGGCCTCAGGCCTCGAAGAAGGGAGCCAGTGTGGTCCCGATCTGTGATGCGATCCACTTGCCGGCTCTGCCCACGGCGCCCTGGCGATAGGCCACGCAGAATGTCGCGACGGGCCGGGGCTGCAGCACCTGGAGCGGGATCAATCGGCCCGCCTTGATCTCAGGTTCCGCCAGAAATCGCGGCAGAAAGCCAACGCCAAGGCCGGCGATCTGAGCCGCGAGCTTATCCCTCATGCTCGCCACCGTCAGGACATCCTGCCCCTTGAGCAGGCCGACGCTGCGACCCGGTCGGGCCGATGAAGTGTCGGCAACGCTGATGGCGCGATGCCGCCGGATGACATCATCCGTCAGGGGGTCGTCATCGCGCAACGCCGCCATCGCCAGGGGGTGTCCCGGCGCCACGGCGAACACAAAGGAAAGGCTGCCCAGGGTGTCGATCTGATAGCCGCCCCCAGCGGGAACGCCGCCGGCGCCAAGCCCGGCGACGACGATGTCCGCCCGATCCGTCTCGATGGCGTCCCAGCACCCGCTGACCGCCTCCTCCCGCAGACTGAGGCGGGTTCCCGAATACAGCGCATCGAACGCCGAAATCATCGGATAGAGCGACTGGACCCCGAATATCGTGTCTACGGCGAGGCGGACCTCCGCCTCCCATCCCGTCAGTCGCTGGGCAAGCCTGCGCTCGACATCCCCCGCAACATCTAAGAGCCAACGGCCGTCCGCCAGAAAGTCAGAGCCTGCCGCGGTCAGGCGAGTCCGCCGTTCTGACCGGTCAAACAGCACGACGCCCAATCGCTCTTCGAGTTGTGTGACCGTATAGCTCAGCGCCGACGGAACCTTGTTGAGTTCCACCGCAGCGCGGCTGAACGATCCATGCCGGGCTATGGCGTCAACCGCCGCAATGGCCTCGAGAGACAGCTTTCGGGAAGGACGCATCATCAAGAATCTTGAACGGAAGGACCAAGGGAATTCGTTTTCCTCGAAAGGGAAACGTCCATAGATAGCGAGAAGGACTCAAGGTTCAGGCCTTGATCTCACTTAAGAGTGATCAAACCTTTTGATGATAGAGGCGCAGATGCGCAAGTCTCTGACCGCAGCAATCTGTCTCGCCCTGGCCTTATGCGCCTCGGCGGCCACCGCTGCTGAGGATCGGCCAAGCCTGAAGGAAGGGGCGGCCGCCACCGCCTCGAGGACGGTCACCCTGACCTACCTGAAGGCTGCACCAGGTCGGCTCGCCCACCTGGAGCGCTATGTCCGCGCGAACTGGTTCGCGATGGATGCCGCCGCGGTGAGCCAGGGACTGTTTGTCAGTTACAAATGGCTCGATACCGGTCGCGAGGACGGTCCCTGGAATGCTGTAGTCATCGTGACCTACAATGATGACAAGGGCTTTGCCGGCATCGAGGAGCGGTGGGGACCGATCCGGTCCGCACACAAGGAAGTGCGCCCCGACGGACTGGCCTTTCCGGACGTCGGTCGCGTGATCGAAAGCCAGGATCTTCTTGAACGCGCGCCCTTCGCTGACGCCCCGCCCGCCTGACCTCGCGGGGGACGGCGATGCGTCCCCCTATGGCGGCAAGGTCGTTCAGGCGGCGGTGGACGCCGTCAATGGCGAGATCTTCGACACCGCCGACCAGCGCCGGCTGGACATGCGGATGATCGAGCTGGACGGCTTCGCCAGGCGCTACCGGATGGCGGATCTTACCGTGAAGAAGACCGCGCGGGGCGGCTCCAGGGTGCGCTGGATGAAGCCATAATTGGTGATGGGAAGGGCATCTGAAACCACGACCTCGTCAGTCAGGTTGCGAACGGCGAGGGTGGCGGACACACCCGTCCGGACATGCCCAAGAGTCACCGCCGCGTTCACGAGCGTGCGCCCATCCGACTGAAGAAGGGGGTCATTCGTGTTATCGAAGAAGATCTCGCTTCGATAGTTGGCCCCAAGATCGGCTCCGACGGTCCAGTCGTCACCAAGGGAGCCCTGCCATGACAGGTTCGCAACCGCAGAGAACTCCGGAGACGCGGTCAGCCTGTTCCCCGACCGGTTAACGCCGTTGGCGTCAACGAAATCGGTGTAGGTGGCTTCCAGCCAGGACGCGCCCACCCGGAACTTCAGGTCACGGGCCAGAAGAGTCCGAAGCGTGAGGTCCAAACCCCGCATCTCGGCATCGGCGCTGTCGAGCACCTGCCGGGCAGGCGGCGGGGTGGAGCGCAGGGTATAGTCCTGCAGGTTGGAGTAGTCATAGTAGAAGGCGGCCGCGTTAACGGAGAGCCTCTCCGTGATCCCCCATGTGGAGCCCGCTTCCCACGCAGTCACGAACTCCGGAGCCACCGGGCCGATGGTGTCTGTGGGGAACAGGGCCCCTCCATTGAAACTCCCGGACTTGAAGCCGCGGTTGACGCTGACATAGGCGACCCGGCGCTCAGACACTTGATAGCGGGCCGCGAGGCGCCATGAGATGGCGTCGTTCGTCTGCCGTCCCCGCCGCTCTGGCGACAGCACGGGGTTGGCGGTGACCTCTTCAAACCGGGTCAGGGTCCGGAAGGATGTGCGCTCCTGCGTCGCCCGAGCCCCGGTGGTGAAAAAGAGGCGGTCGGAGGCCTGGAAATCGGTCTCGGCAAACACGGCGACTGACCGAGTGTCGAGCTTGTAGCTCTGGGCCAATCGGAAGGGGCCAAACACAAACAGTGCCGGATCGTCGATGAAGCCGACGCCCGCCTTGCGAAGGGCGCCAAGGGTCGAGAACCGGTTGGTCGTGCTGAGGTTTTCGGACAGACCAAAGAGGCCCGCACGCCAGTCAAAGCGGTCTTGCCGTCCACTGAGCAGAAACTCTTGGGTGAAGGCCCGGCTTTCCTTGTTGAAATCCAGCGCCACCAGATCCAGCGGGCTTGCGTCGGTGTCTTCACGAACATCCCGGTCGGCATACCGAAAAGAAGTGATCGATGTCGCGTCGATGTCACCGGAACGCTTCAGCGTCAGCACCGCCCCTCCAGTGTCCAGATCTTCGCGGCTAATGCGATCATATCCCTCGGCGAAGGGGTCAGCAGAGTACTTGTACCCCAGGAGATTGAGGCACTCACCCGCGAGGGTTCGTTTCGGGGCGCACGGGATCAAAACGGGGCCCGCCGGAGGGGGCGTGGCGAAGCCTTCCGGGGCGAACAGTCCCAGCCCCTCATGGGCCGTCATCCCGGAGCGGTCATTGGCATAATCAAGAAGCAGGCTTGCGGACCAAGGGCCCTCGGAGTCTGAATCTGCTCGCAGACGTATGGCGAAGGTATCGACGCCGTTCTCTTTGCCGCCTGTCAGGGTGTTCGATGTATAGCCGTCCGACTTCCGATAGGTTGCAGCGACCCGGGCGCGGAACGGTCCCAGCCGGCCTGTATCCACCGCCACGTCATAGGCCTGGAGTCCAAAAGTCCCGGCGCCGGCGCTGAACTCGAGCCCAGGTTCCGCGCCCGGTGAATTGGTTTTGAAGATCAGGGCGCCGCCCGTGGCATTGCGACCAAAAAGCGTGCCCTGCGGTCCCTTCAGAACTTCAGCCCCGGACAGGTCGAACAGCGCGACGTTCTGGGCGAGCGGTGAAGAGATAAAGGCCTGGTCGAGATAGACGGCGACACCGGGATTGGCGCTTGGATTCACATCATTCGAGCCGATGCCGCGGATGAAGAACTGCGGCGCGGAGGAGCCGAATATGGAGCGCTCTGTCAGGCTGGCGGAAAGGCCTGCGAGATCCGAGGCCCTGAAAAGTCCGGGTTGGTTCACCGTTGCCCTGTCCAGAGCCTCAACACTCCCGGGAACCTCCTCCACTGGCGTTTCCGTACGACGCGCCGTAACGATCACTTCATCCAGCATCCGAACCTGTTCGACAGGAATGAACGGCTTCGCCTCAATCACGGGCGCCTGCAGGAGAAGAGCAATAATCATTTCTATACTTCCATTTATGCTTTTCGAGAAATTATGAGGATCGGCCTTTCGTCAATAAACATGCTGAAAACGGGTGGCGATTAGCCACCCGTTCCCAGAATCTAGGCCGTAGTTCGTCAATCTAGCCGGCGTCCGACCCGATATGCTTGGCTCGCCACTCGTGGCTCTTGGCCGAGGCGATCATGAAGATCAGCACGCCGAAGCCTGCCTTTGCGACGATATCTGCGATCGTGTAGCCGACCTGAACGATCATGGCGGCGCTGCCGCTCATCGTTGCGATGTTTGCATTCCCGGCGCCGAAGAGAAGCGGCGCAAAGAAAACGATGGGGTAGAAGCTCCAGGAGAGAACAGTGACCCAGATCGCCAGCCGGACAAGGCCACGCGCTTCCTCAGGTTGGCTGGAGATCGATCCCCGCAGCCCGACGAACAGTTCGTACAGGATGAACAGGAAGGGGATCATGGAAAGTCCGCCCCATAACAGACGGCTGTTCATGTCCGTAGCGATCTCGCCCGGGTAACCCAAGGCGACCATGAGGGCCGCAAGCGCGCCCAAACGGACGCCCTTCGAAATCGTCTCCGCTCGCGTCAGTCCCATGACCAGGATGAGTTCCACCAGCAGCAGGGGAACCGTGAGGAGCCAGTCGACATAACGATAGGCGTCATTGAACTTCTGACCGGAGAGCTCCACGGTGCCAGCGCCCGCGTTAACAACAAATGCGTCAGACCAGCTACCGAAGATCCTCCAATAGTGATAGGCCGCAATAAACGTCACCAGACCGGAGATAACCAGGGCTGCTCTGTACTTGGGCGCTACACTATCCCGGCTAAGCCAGAAAAACAAAGTAGCAGCCGCCATTGTCGCTATACCAAATGATAGCGCATTATATATGAACTCGTATTGTCCTAACGTTAGGGATTCCATCCGCGTTTCCTCCGTTTTTGACTTTATTATTT
Organism: Phenylobacterium sp.; assembly: GCA_020402585.1. Taxonomy (GTDB): domain Bacteria; phylum Pseudomonadota; class Alphaproteobacteria; order Caulobacterales; family Caulobacteraceae; genus Phenylobacterium. Next base: position 5,708 of record JADBZH010000047.1, read on the forward strand.
GTAGACGACAGGGCGGGTGTATTGACCCACACCTCTAGCCGAGTGATTTTTACCACACCTTCATTCGATCCCCAAAGGTGATTTGTGGCAAGATCATCCAGCCAGGTGCACTTGGGGGCCCGCGCTGTGGGTTTGTCTTTACGCCGCTTGGGTTCCACCTGGGCCTTGATGTCCACGAGCCGCACGCGGTTCCTCCCGGCGCCAGGACTTGGCTGGCGGAGGAGGGGACCGCCCCCGGGGCGGTTAAGCGGGTATCCTGGACGGTGAGAGGCGAACGCGCAGCAGGCGCCGACATTCCCGTATCGGCTTCAGCCGGTATTCACCGGGACCTGTTGTTTCCCCGATCGAAGGCCTTGCGCCCTGAGAGTCCAGGCCGCGCCCAGGAACAAGGCTGCGGGTATCGCAAGCCCAAGGCCGATGAGTGCCAGCGGGGATAACGCGTCCTTTGCACCCTGAGACCCACTGAACGACTGCAGCAGAACATAGACCAGGCCCACTGCGAGGGCATAGCCGAGCTTGTTTGTCATCGCGAGCAGCGCCAAATGAAGGCTCACTCGATCCTGGCCCGACTGCTGGCGGTCATTGTCAGCGAGGCGAACCATCTCGGTGTTCAGATTGAACTGGTAGCCGCCGGTACAGAAGCCCAGTAGAGCGTTCAGCGCCATTGCCGCGAGGACGTTTCCCGCAGGTGCAAAGGCAAATCCAATGCTCGCCGCCGCTGCACCAATCATGGCAATTCCAAAGCTGAGTTGTGGACCCTTCCAAAGGCTCAGCTTGAGAAATGCTGGGATCCCCAAGATCATCGCCAACATGAAGCACAACATGATGGAAGAGTACTGGTCGCCGACAGACAGATATTGGGACATGACGAAGAAAGATGTGGCGCTGTTCGCGGCATATCCACCCCCGGATAACAAGTCGGCGGTCAGTAGCCGCCGCATTGCGGGCGACCCCCGGATGAGTCGCCAGGCTCCGGATAGCTCAGGTTTCGATCTTTGTGCTTCAATCGTAAGGCGGGGAAGAAGTACAAGTGACGGCAAAACTGTCAGTGGCACGACCAACAGCAGAATACCGCCCATAACCCTCAGTTGCTGATCAAGCGGCGCTCCACCCCCCAGCACAAGAATAGGGGCTGCGAGCACGGCCACCATACCCAAGACGCCCGCCCATTCGCGCCAGGCGATGAGCCGCGTCCGATCTCCGTTGTCGGGTGTCAGGTCTGCCGGCCATGCGGCGTGAGCGATGGTGAGCAAAGTCCAGGCGACATAGAAGATAAACAGAAGCGCGCCGAGGTGAATGGCATCCGCTGTCTGGGGCGGACTAAACAACGGCCAGACCGTCGCCATCAAGGCGGGGGTCGCAAGAGCAATCCAGAACTTGCGACGGCCAAGGGGAGGGCGCGATCGGTCCATGATCGCGCCGGCTATCGGGTCGGTGATAATGTCCCACATGCGGGCCAGCATGAAGATGATGCCGACTGTGGCCAGCGAGAGTCCTGGTAAACTGGCATAAAGCGGCGGCAGATACGCAATCAGTGGCAGTGTCAGCGCCTTGATCGCCACACCTGGCGCGGCATAGCTCAGGGTATGAACCAAGCTGAGGCGTTCCCCAGGCCCTGGCATCAATCCGCCGCGAGTTCTGGTGCGTAAACTTCACCCCGCGATGCCCCGCCGTGCATGCGTCGCCTCATCTCGGGCCACGTCGCCTCGTCCACCCCTGGAAACCCAAAGCTTGGCCAATCGTCGGCGAGCGGAGCCATCAGCGAAGTCACCCCGTCGCCACTCCAGAGGTGTAGCCGGATCGTCGGCGCCTCCAGCGAGAAACGAGGCGGCTTGTCAGGATCAAGGGCGAATTCGAACTGAAAGCCGGTGCTGCCCGCCACGGCGATCCGCGCACCTCCGAAGACTGCGTCGACCGCGCGATGAACGTGTCCGCAAACGATCAACTTCACGGCCTTATGTCGGGCCACCAGCGACTCAAAGCGCGGGTCCAGTGCGGGTTGCATCGCGTCCATGAAGGCCAGCCCGGTACGGACAGGCGGATGATGAATCATGAGCATCGTCGGCCGCGAGGGACGTTTCCTCAGAGCTCGCGCGAGCCAGGTGAGATCTTCCTCACCGACATACGCATGCTCAGATCCCGGGACGACGATATCGAAGCCCACGATGAGGGGCATGTCCGGCCGATCGATGATGAAATGAGACTTCTCACCACCACGGGGAAGATGAACCTGATCCGGGAGAGACTCTGCAAGCAAGGCTCTGTCGTCGTGGTTTCCCGGCAAGAGAATGAGCGGGACGGATAGGGATGCAAGTGTTTCCCGCAAGGTCGCGTAGGCTTCAGGTGTGGGTTCGTCCACCAGATCGCCCGTCAGCACAACCAAGTCGGGTCGCGGCTGCATGGTGTTTATCCGCGCGACCACGCACGCCAGCTTGGCGCGCGTGTCGACCTGGTCGTAGCAAAGCTTCGGAGGCTCGACGATGTGCGGATCGGAGATGTGCGCAATCAGGGTAGACGCCATCAGAACGCATACCCCAAGGATAGGCCGTAGGTCGCAGGCTGACCCACGATGCGTTGTTGGCCAACCACCATACCAGCTGACGTGGCTGGGATGACTCCGGTGAAGTAGACGGAATCCGTGACGTTGCGGCCAAAGGCGGCCAGGGTCCAACGTGTGTCAGGTGACTTCAGCGCGAGCCGAAGATCTAGCCTGCCGTAGCCTTTCACCTCGACGAAATTGTCAATCTCCTTGAAGTGATCGCCGATGAAGCTGGCGTTCATTTGCGGCTCCAACTGCCAACCGCCCGAAAGAGAGAAGGTGTATCTCGCATCGGCATTGAAGGCGAACGCCGGAGCATCCGGCAGGTCGTTACCGTTGCGCCGGGCCACTTCAGCGGGATCGGACGACACGAAATCATCGACTGTGGTGTTGAGGTGAGTGATCGCCAGGCCGATCCTCGCATTCCGTACAGGACGGATAACGGCTTCGATCTCTCCGCCCCAGACGGTTGCCTTCGCTACGTTTGTGCGGACTGCCGTGGCGACGCCGGCGGTCTGGCGAACCGAGTTCGCCTGGAGATCGTCGAAGCTGTAGTAGAACCCCGCAACCGTCACGTTGATGGAAGAGCTCGCATCCAGAAACTTCGCTCCGACTTCATATGCATCCACGTTCTCTGAACGGAATGGCAGCGCCTCGGGGGCGGAAAAGATCGTCGATCCGTCAAATCCGCCGCTCTTGTAGCCCTGACTGTAGGAAGCATAGAGCAGAGCGTCATCCATAGGGCGGTAAGAGAGGATCAGCCGTCCTGAAAGATTATCGTCCGCGAATGTGTTGTCGAAGGATACCGGGAGCCCCAGCGCTGCCGCAGCGACGCTTATTCCATAGGGGTTGAGGTCGATCGTCGAGCCAGAGAAGTCGCTTGCCTCGTCGGTGTAACGGAGCCCCGTCGTTAGAGTCACTTGGGAAGAGATTTGCCAGTCCGCTTCTCCGAACAATGCCCAGCTTTCACGGGTCTGCAGATAGTCTGTCGCAACAATGGATCTCACGAAATCACTGGCGTCGAGACGGCTACGAAGGCGAACCTCGTCCTGGAAATAGAAGCCACCAGTCGTCCACGTGACACCTGTTCCCAACGATCCCGTCAGTCGAACTTCGCCTGTGTATTGATCGAGATCGTCAGCGTAATCGAGATCGAACCTACGGCGCGGATCTCCGGGATCAAATGTATAGGCACGATCCAGATTGGTATATGAGCCAACTGCGGTGAGCCGCGCGCCGCCCAATTCCTGATCAAGCTGAAGGTTGAAGCCAGCTTGGTCGGAGTCGATGGTCGGGGCTAGGTTTCCATAATAGGTGAACGGATCGGTATCAGGCTCAATGAAGCCGGTCGCGGACCGCCCAAGCACGTCCGACTGGCTGTTGTCGCCCTGGTCACGAGCATAGATAAAACGCGCGGTGATCTTGGTCTCCGGGGAGGGCTCGATGATGAGCGTGCCTCTGGCGGCGAAGAAATCCGCGTCGCCGACATTCTGGGTTTCCGGAACGAAGGGCAGCGGCGGGATCACGCCCGGCGCCGAAGTAAGCCCAGCAAAGGTCGTCGTGCCTTTGTTCGTGAGGAAGCCGCCTCCCGACTCATAGACTGCTGCTACGCGTAAGCGCACCGCATCGCCGAGCGGGCCGCCCACGCCTGCCTCGGCCCGAATGCGGTCGTAGCTGCCGTATTCCAGGTACGAATTTGCCTTTGTCGTTTCACCGGGCGCGCGCGTGATCACGTTCACCGCACCGGCGGTGGTGTTGCGACCATAGAGCGTGCCTTGCGGCCCCTTCAGGATTTCGATTCTGTCGATGTCGAACAGGCCGCCGCCGATGAGCGCGTTCGAACCCTGGTAGACCTCATCGAAGCTCACAGAGACGGCGGGATTTCCATTCGAGCGGAAATCATCAAAGCCGATGCCGCGAATAACAATGCTGGGCGACGCGCGCCCGGCAACGTCCTGCCGAAAGCTGACCCCCGCCGCGATCTTTGAAAGGTCTGTGAGGTTGGCTACCCCGCTATCTTGGAGGCGTTCCCCAGTGAACGTCGAGATCGCGATGGGAACATCACTCAGCCGTTCCTCGCGCTTACGGGCCGTCACGACGATCTCGTCCACAGCCACGCTTGCAGCCGGCTGAATCTTCGCTTCCTGGGCCATCGCAGTCGAAAGCGGTGCAGCGGACGTGGCAGCCAGCAGGCTGAATGCGAGGTTCTTCCCGACGATTCTCATTATGCCCCTCCAAGAACATACATCTATGTATGTATCTTGCGCTTACCCACGTTGAACTTCAGTTTCGTGACACTGAGAGGGGCCAGACTGCGATTCGTCGTCGAGTGGGTCCAAGGTCCGTTTGGCGGGGCTGGGCCGACGGAAGCGAAGGGGCACCATGAAGGCGTCAGACACACAGCAAAAACTGATCGACGCGGTGATCTTGGTCGTGTTCGAAAACGGCTATTCCGGCGCCACAATGACACGCATCGCCCAACGGGCGGGCTTAACTCGCGGCGCCATCCAACATCACTTCGGCGATACCCGCGCGGACCTCATGGCGGCGGCCTGCGCGCAGGTTCTGGAACGACGCCAGAAGCAGTACGAGGACTCGATCAAGGACCTCGCGCATGCTGATCTGGATGGGGCCCGCAAAGGATTGAAGGCCGCCTACCGCGACCCCGCTACCTGGTTCCTGCTGGAGCTCTGGATCGCCTCCAAGAGCGATCAGGTGCTCCATGAACGCGTGGAGGCCTATCTTCGAACGGAGAGGGGCATTGCCGATGAAATGCTTTCGCGCATGCTGGACGTCTCCGGTGAGAAGGCTGTTGATTTTCGCGTTTACAAGTACGCAATGCGTGCACTGACGCGCGGTTTGGCCCTCGAGTATTCGCGCCGCCCTGATCCCGAATTCTTTGATAGCGTTGTGGATTTTGTGATGGATGCCGTCGAGGGGAGGCTGGCAAAGTCACAGCGGAGGTGAGTGCGGACCGCCTTGAACGTCGCGCCTGTCCTCTCCCATGGATAGACCCAGTCGATGCCGACCCTACGAGACCACCAACCTTGAGTGTCGCCCGCTTAAGCCCTTCGGCCGCCGGGCCCCAGTAACACCGGGGCGTTGGAAGCCGCGCCCGGCACCCCCCACCCCCAAACAAGTTGGGTTCCCCCCGCGAATGGGCTAAGCCTCCGCCGCAATTTCCGCAGCCATCCGGGGCCTTCGCCATGACCGAGATCGTCGACATCCTCGCCCGCCAGATCCTCGACAGCCGGGGCAACCCGACGGTGGAGGTGGACGTGATCCTGGAGGATGGGTCCCTCGGCCGGGCGGCCGTGCCCTCGGGCGCCTCCACGGGCGCGCATGAGGCCGTCGAGAAGCGGGATGGCGACAAGTCCCGCTATGGCGGCAAGGGCGTGCTGGCGGCGGTGGACGCCGTTAATGGCGAGATCTTCGACGCCCTGGCGGGCTTCGACGCCGCCGACCAGCGCCGGCTGGACATGCGGATGATCGAGCTGGACGGCACGGCCAACAAGTCGCGCCTGGGCGCCAACGCCATCCTGGGCGTCAGCCTGGCCGCCGCCCGCGCCTCGGCCACCTCGGCGGGCCAGCCCCTCTACAAGTATGTGGGCGGGGTCGGCGCCCGCGTCCTGCCAGTGCCGATGATGAACATCATCAATGGCGGCGCCCACGCTGACAACCCGATCGACATCCAGGAGTTCATGATCCTGCCCACGGGCGCGGAGAGCTTCGCCGAGGCCCTGCGCATGGGCGCCGAGATCTTCGCGGCCCTGAAGTCGGGCCTCAAGGCCGCCGGCCACAACACCAATGTGGGCGACGAGGGCGGCTTCGCCCCGAACATCGCCTCGGCAGAAGAGGCCCTGGCCTTCATCGTCCGCTCGGGCGAGGCGGCCGGCTATGCGGCGGGCAAGGACTTCCACCTGGGCCTGGACGTGGCCTCCACCGAGTTCTTCCAGGACGGCGCCTACCACCTGCACGGCGAGGGCAAGCGCTTCGATCCGGCCGGCATGGTCGGCTACCTCGAGGACCTGGTCGCCAAGTTCCCCATCGTCTCCATCGAGGACGGCTGCGCCGAGGACGACTTCGACGGCTGGAAGCTGCTGACCGACCGGCTGGGCGCCAAGGTCCAGCTTGTGGGCGACGACCTCTTCGTCACCAACCCCGCCCGCCTGGCCGACGGCATCCGGGCCGGTCTGGCCAACTCCATCCTGGTCAAGGTCAACCAGATCGGCACCCTGTCCGAGACCCTCGACGCCGTCGATATGGCCCACCGGGCCGGCTACACCTCGGTGATGAGCCACCGCTCGGGCGAGACCGAGGACGCGACCATCGCCGACCTGGCCGTGGCGGTGAACTCCGGCCAGATCAAGACCGGCTCCCTGGCCCGCTCCGACCGCACCGCCAAGTACAACCAGCTCCTGCGCATCGAGCAGGAACTCGGCGACCAGGCCATCTACCCCGGCCGCGCGGCGTTGAAGGCGCTTCGCTAATTCCTCCCCCCAGGGGGAGGTGGACCGCGCAGCGGGCCGGAGGGGGTCAACGGCCCCTCAGCAGACCCCCTCAGCCGGCTTCGCCGTCAGCTCCCCCTTGGGGGAGCAATTACCGCCTCATTCCTCCCCCCAGGGGGAGGTGGCCCCGGGGCAAAGCCCCGGGACGGAGGGGGTCAACGGCCCCTCAGCAGACCCCCTCACCGCGCTCCCCCGTTGGGCTCCCTAATTCGTCCCCCCAGGGGGAGGTGGCCCGGGGCAGAGCCTCGGGACGGAGGGGGTCAACGGCGGTCCCGCCTTCGCCCCCCGGAAACGCAAAGTTAATCCGGCGCGGGCACTTAAGGGGCGTGGATCAACATTGAGTCGCGCGACCCTGTGTTACAGACCCTGCGCACCTACTGGACGACGGCGCTCCTGTGCCTGCTCATCCTCTATTTCGGCATCCACGCCCTGACGGGCGAGCGGGGCATCCTGTCGACGGGCGAGCGGGACAAGACCCTGGTCGACCGCCAGGCCGAGCTGGCCGCCCTGACCCGCAAGCGCACGGAGCTCGAAACCCGGGCGAAGCTGCTCACGGATGAGTCGATTTCGGCCGATCTTCTCGATGAGAGGGCCCGGGCCCTGCTGGGATTTGCCGACCCGAGGGACTATGTGATCCGCGTCGGGCCCTGAAGGGGGCCCTTCGTCCGGCGCGTCCGGACGGTTCAGGGGAGTTTCGCATGGCGCGTCCAGCCACCGAACGGAAGACGCGGAAACCGGCCGCCCAGAAGTCGGCGGCCAAGGGGGCGGAGCTGGGCGCGACCCGCGAGGAGCTCCTCGCCTGGTACCGCGAGATGCTCCTGATCCGCCGGTTCGAGGAGCGGGCCGGCCAGCTCTACGGCATGGGCCTGATCGGCGGTTTCTGCCACCTCTACATCGGCCAGGAGGCCATCGCCGTCGGCATTCAGGCCGTGCGCCGGCCGGGCGACCAGGTCATCACCGGCTATCGCGACCACGGCCACATGCTGGTCTGCGGCATGGACCCGCGCGAGGTCATGGCCGAGCTGACCGGCCGGGCAGGGGGCTCCTCCCGCGGCAAGGGCGGCTCCATGCACATGTTCTCCACCGAGGCCGACTTCTACGGCGGCCACGGCATTGTCGGCGCCCAGGTCAGCCTGGGCACGGGGCTGGCCCTCGCCAACAGCTATCGCGGCAACGGTAACGTCGCCTTCGCCTTCTTCGGCGACGGGGCGGCCAACCAGGGCCAGGTCTATGAGAGCTTCAACATGGCCGAGCTCTGGAGCTTGCCGGTCGTCTACGTGATCGAGAACAACCAGTACGCCATGGGGACCTCCATCGAGCGGTCCTCCTCCGAGACTCACCTGTACCGGCGCGGCGCCTCCTTCCGGATCCCGGGCGAGGAGGTGGACGGCATGGACGTGGTGGCCGTCCGCGACGCCGCGGCCCGCGCCGCCGAGCACGCCCGGTCGGGGCAGGGGCCCTACATCCTTGAGATGAAGACCTACCGCTATCGCGGCCACTCCATGAGCGATCCGGCCAAGTACCGGACCCGCGAGGAGGTGGAGGAGGTCCGCCGCAACCGCGATCCCATCGATCACGTGCAGGAGCTGCTCACGGAGAAGGGCTGGGCGGACGAGGCGGCCCTGAAGGCCATCGACGTCGAGGTCCGCGCCATCGTCGCCGACGCCGCCGAGTTCGCCCGCATCTCGCCCGAGCCCGACCCGGCCGAGCTCTTCACGGACATCTATGTGGAGGCGGGACGGTGACCGACATCCTGATGCCCGCCCTCTCGCCCACCATGGAGGAGGGGACCCTCGCCAAGTGGTTCGTCAAGGCCGGCGACGCCGTCCGGTCCGGAGACGTCATCGCCGAGATCGAGACCGACAAGGCGACCATGGAGGTCGAGGCGGTCGACGAGGGCGTGATCGAGGCCATCCTGGTTCCGGAAGGGACCGAGGAGGTCAAGGTCAACACGCCCATCGCCCGGCTCGGCGCCTCGGCCGGGGCAGGGGCCGAAGCCCCCCCTCCGGCGCCCCCCATCACGCCCCCCGCACCCCCGCCTGCCGCCCCCAGCGTCACCCCCCCTGCGGCCGCGACGGCGCCGGAACCCTCACACGACGCTCCCCCCCACCCTGCAGGGACGGTCTCGGGACGCCGGTCCACCGTCCGCGACGCCCTGCGTGACGCCATGGCCGAGGAGATGCGCCGGGATGAGACCGTCTTCCTGATGGGCGAGGAGGTCGGCCAGTACCAGGGCGCCTACAAGGTCAGCCGGGGCCTCCTGGAGGAGTTCGGGCCGCGCCGGGTGATCGACACGCCCATCACCGAGCACGGCTTCGCCGGCCTGGGCGTGGGCGCCGCCATGGCGGGCCTGAGGCCCATCGTCGAGTTCATGACGTTTAACTTCGCCATGCAGGCCATTGATCACATTATCAATTCGGCGGCGAAAACCCTCTATATGTCGGGCGGGCAGATCACCTGCCCCATCGTCTTTAGGGGCCCCAATGGCGCCGCGGCCCGGGTCGCGGCCCAGCACAGCCAGGACTATTCGTCCTGGTACGCCCACGTGCCCGGCCTGAAGGTGGTGGCGCCCTACGACGCCGCCGACGCCAAGGGCCTGCTCAAGGCCGCCATCCGCGACCCCAACCCCGTGGTCTTCCTCGAGCACGAGATGCTCTATGGCCAGGAGTTCGACGTCCCGGACGATCCCGACTGGACCGTACCGATCGGTCAGGCCCTGGTGCGCAGGCCGGGTCGGGACGTCACCCTGACGGCCCATTCGCGCATGGTGGGCCTGGCCCTGGAGGCGGCGGAAGTCCTTTCGAAACAAGGCATTGAGGCCGAGGTCGTGGACCTGCGGACCCTCAGGCCCCTGGACCACGCCACCGTCCTGGAGAGCGTGAAGCGGACAAACCGGATCGTCAGCGTCGAGGAAGGCTGGGCGCCCATGGGCGTCGGCGCCGAGATCATCGCCCGGGTCGTCGCCGAGGCCTTCGACTGGCTGGACGCGCCACCCCTGCGGGTCGCCCAGGCCGATACGCCGCTGCCGTACGCCGCCAACCTCGAAGCCCTCGCCCTGCCGTCGGTGGAGCGGATCGTCGAGGCGGCCCTCAAGGTCTGCTACCGGTGAGCGCTCTGGTCTGGAAAACCGGCGGCTGCCATTGCGGACGGGTCCGCTTCGAGGTCGCCCTGCCGCCAAGGCCTGAGGCGCATTCCTGCAATTGTTCAATGTGTTCGAAGGTAGGTTTCATCCACCTGATTGTCCCGGAGAGCCGTTTTCGCCAGACGGCGGGGCAGGGGGATCTGACCGAGTACACCTTCAATTCCGGCGTCGCCCGGCACCTGTTCTGCCGGATCTGCGGCGTGAAGAGCTTCTACCGGCCGCGCTCCAACCCGGATGGCTGGTCGGTCAACGCCCGCTGCCTGGACGAGGCCGTCGACATGGATCTCACCGCGTTCGACGGCCAGAACTGGGAGGCCAACGCCGCCGGCCTGGCCCACCTGTCCCGGGAGGCCGCGCCATGACCGACATCCTGATGCCCGCCCTGTCCCCCACCATGGAGGAGGGAATCCTCGCCAAGTGGCTTGTAAAGGTTGGGGATTCCGTTCGTTCGGGGGATCTGATCGCCGAGATCGAGACCGACAAGGCGACCATGGAGGTCGAGGCCGTGGACGAGGGGGTCGTCGAGGCCCTGCTCGTCGCCGAGGGGACCGAGGGGGTGAAGGTCAACACGCCCATCGCCCGGCTGTCGGGGAGTGCGACGGCGTCGCCGCCGCCTGCCTCCGTCGTGCCCGTTGTGCCCACTGCGGCGATCACTGCGCCCGCGCCGGTCTCACAAGAAGCACCGAAGACACTCGTGAAAACAGAAGGATCGTCGCGGATCTTCGCCTCGCCCCTGGCCCGAAGGCTGGCGACGGAGCGGGGACTGGACCTGGCGTCCCTGAAGGGTTCGGGCCCGCACGGCCGGATCATCCGGGTCGATGTGGAGGCCGCCGGCGTCGCTCCGCGTCCCGCCCCTTCCGCCGCCCCGCCGGTCGCTTCGGTCCCGGCGTCCACCCCCGCCTCCAGCCTCGCCCAGCTCGGCTATCCGGCGGACAGCTACACCCTGGTCCCACTGGACGGCATGCGCCGCACGGTCGCCCGTCGCCTGACGGAAAGTGCGAGGGATATCCCGCACTTCCCGCTGACGGTTGATGTAGAGATGGACGCCCTCCTGGCCGCCCGGACCCGGATCAACGGCCTCCTGGAGGCCCGGGGGATCAAGGTCAGCGTCAACGACCTGGTGATCAAGGCTGCCGCCCTGGCCCTGAAGCAGGTCCCCGAGGCCAACGCCTCCTTCACGCCCGAGGGGATCGCCCTGCACCGGCACGCCGACATCTCCATGGCCGTGGCCGTCGACGGCGGACTGATCACGCCCATCATCCGCAGGGCCGAGCAGAAGGGCCTGGCGGAGATCGCCCTGGAAGCCAAGGACCTGGCCGAGCGGGCTCGGACCCGGAAGCTGAAACCCGAGGAATTCCAAGGCGGTACCTTCTCGATCTCCAACCTCGGCATGTTCGGGATCCGCCAGTTCGGCTCCATCATCAACCCGCCCCAGGGCGCCATCCTGTCGGTGGGGGCGGGCGAGGCGAGGGCGGTGGTCCGGGACGGACAGGTCATCATCCGTACACTGATGACCGTAACCCTGACCTGCGACCACAGGGTCATCGACGGCGCCATCGGCGCCCGCTGGCTGGCCGCCTTCCGGGCCCTGATCGAAGACCCCATCACCATGATCGTCTAGGGAGGCCGCCGTGGACTTTGACCTTGTCGTCGTCGGCGCCGGCCCCGGGGGCTATGTGGCCGCCATCCGCGCGGCGCAGCTGGGCCTGAAGGTCGCCATCATCGAGCGCGACAAGCTGGGCGGGATCTGCCTGAACTGGGGCTGCATTCCCACCAAGGCCCTGCTGAAGTCGGCGGAAACCTTTGAAACCCTTGGACATCTCGAGGACTACGGCCTGCGCGCCGAGAAGGTGAGCTTTGACCTCGAGGCCGTGGTCGGCCGGTCGCGGAAGGTCGCCGGCCAGCTGAACGCCGGCGTCGCCTTCCTGATGAAGAAGAACAAGATCACCGTGATCGAGGGGGAGGCGCGGCTGGAGGCCGGCGCCCCGGCGCCCCTCGTCCGCGTGGCGCTCAAGGCGGGGGGCGAGCGCACTCTGAAGGCCGCCAACGTCATCCTGGCCACGGGCGCCCGCGCCCGGACCCTGCCGGACCTGGGCCTCGTCCCCGATGGGCAGCGCGTCTGGTCCTACCGCGAGGCCATGGTCCCCGACCGGGTCCCGACCTCCCTCCTGGTCGTGGGGTCCGGCGCCATCGGGATCGAATTTGCGAGTTTCTACAGGGCCTTGGGCTCAGAAGTGACCGTCATCGAGGCCCTGCCGCGCATCCTGCCCGTGGAGGACGAGGAGGTCTCGGCCGCCGCCCAGAAGGCCTTCGAGGCCCGCGGCATCGCCTTCCGCACCGGCGCCTCGGTCCGCCGGCTCGCGCCCAGCGGCAAGGGCGTCGAACTGACCGTCGAGGCCGGCGGCGCCACCGAGATCCTCAAGGCCGAGGTCGCCATCGTCGCCGTGGGCATAGTCGGCAATGTCGAGGGCCTGGGGTTGGAGGCCCTCGGCGTCACCATCGAGAAGACCCACGTCGTCACGGATTCCCACGGCGCCACCGGCGTGCCGGGCCTCTGGGCCATCGGCGACCTGGCCGGCCCGCCCTGGCTGGCGCACAAGGCCAGCCACGAGGGCGTGCACTGCGTCGAGCACATCGCCGGCCAGAAGCCCTCCGGCCTGACCGCCCCCATCCCGGGCTGCACCTACGCCTCGCCCCAGATCGCCTCCATCGGCCTGACCGAGGCCCAGGCCAAGGCCCGGGGCCTGTCCGTCAAGGTCGGGCGCTTTCCCCTGCGGGCCAACGGCAAGGCGATCGCCGCGGGGCATACGGAGGGTTTCATCAAGACCGTCTTCGACGCCGCCAACGGCGCCCTGGTCGGCGCCCACATGATCGGCGCGGACGTCACCGAGATGATCCAGGGCTACGCCCTCGCCATGACCCTGGAGGCCACCGAGGCCGACCTCTTCGCCACGGTCTTCCCCCACCCGACGATCAGCGAGGGCATGCACGAAGCGGCTCTGGACGCCTTCGGCCGGGCGCTGCACAGTTGAGGAGAGGGGTTCCCACTCCGTCGCGCTTTGCGCGCCACCTCCTCCAAAGGGGAGGAATGACAAGGGGTGAGGTGCTCCCCGTGGGAGATTTCCCGGCCAAGAACGATTTCCGGGTCATTGTCGCCAGGGCCATCTGCGCGGAATTGGCTCCTGACAGAAGACGGCCCTGAGTTCAGGTTTCAAACAGCCTCCTCCATGGTCGCCAACGATGAATGGCGCTGGCGAGGGCGGAGTAGCTTTCGGCGTTTGGGTGAATGCCATCGCCAGCATCCGCTTCCTTTCGCCACGTCTCATAGACTTCGGCAGCGAATGGGGCCGCGTCGAAGTAGGGGACGCCGAGACTGGCGCACAAGCCGCTCAACTGTTCGGAGTACGATCTGATCTGGTCGTTACGAGCCTGACTTGAGGTCACCGGGAGTGGGCCCATCATGAGCGTGGGGCGCCATGCTGAGGCTTCTGACAAGATATCGTGCGCGTTCTGAAGCGAAGCGCCCTCGGAGATACGTGGCCTCCCGAGTTCATCATCCGGAGCCAGATCGTTGACGCCGAATGAGAACGCCAGCCGCCCGTCGCTGTCGACCGGCAGACGCACCGCCGCCTCCGGTTTCCACCGACGGAGGATGTCCTCGGAAGTGTCTCGCCGGATCCCGAGGTTGTAAACTGTCAGGTCCGCGCCGGCCCGCCGCTCTGCGGCGCAAAGTCGACCCACCCAGCCAAGACACTCATCATCGCCAGTACCGTTGATGAAGCTGTCGCCGAAGAAGCAGATTCGCACTTTGAGGGTCTCCAGCTTCAAACTCTGCGCCAGAAAGACGATGGGTTGGGCGCAAGGCGATGTCTCTTCGCCGGCGCGAGTGTCATCAATGATGGGTGCGCTGTCACCCCAGCCTTGTGCCCCTGAGCCCTACGGGACAATCTCGCGGCTCACCAGCATCGCTGAGGAACGAGATCGGGTCGCGACCTCCATGAAGACCCATTCCCGTGTCCGAACCTGGCTTGAGATCCGTGAGCCACTGGAGCGACAGCTTGAGCCGCTGGGACGCGCCGCCATGGAAGCCATCGGTCTCTCAGAGGGCCATCGGGTTCTCGATGTGGGCTGTGGCGTTGGCGGCACGCCGTTGGCTCTTTCCAGAAGGGTAGGGCCCCGTGGACAGGTCATCGGATTGGACGTTCTCCCGGATGCGATCGATGTTCTGCGGGGAAATGATGGGAACCCGGAAAATGTCTCCTTCATCTGCGGCGATGCCCAGACATACGGCTTTGCCGCGGGATCCTTCGACGCCGTCTTCTCCCGCTTTGGCGTCATGTTCTTTGACGATGCGACCGAGGCCTTTCGTAACCTGCTCAAGGCGCTGCGCCCCGGCGGCCGCCTTGGATTCGTCAGCTGGCGCGACCTGAGCGACAACGAACTGGATGAACTGCCGCTTCGCGCCGCCTCGCCGCATCTGCCTCCCGGTCTTGTAAACTCTACTGCCGCGTCCGCTTGGTTCTCATTTTCCAAGGCGGAGACCATTCGCCGGGTTCTGGATGGCGCGGGTTTTTCAGACGTCGAGATCACCTCAAGGGATGAGGGGATCGGTAGCGGAAGTCTTCAGGATATGGTGGCGGTTTGCTCACGGGTTGGAGCGCTTGGCGCCATTCTTCGCGACCATCCGCATCTGACGCGCAAGGCCGTCCGGGCGCTTGAGGACGCCTTGCGCGAGAGAGACGGCCCCAATGGTCCAGAGCTCATGGCAGCGGTCTGGATCGTTACAGCCAAGGCGCCCTAAGCGCGGCATTTCATGGAAATCTTCGGACCGACATGGGCAAGCCGCCCGCCGGGCGCAGGGCGAGCCCGGCGACCGGCCGCACCCGGTGTGGTGAGACGACGGTGAAGTCGATGGCCCGCACGAGGCTTGCCAGGACCGTCACCGCTTCCATCATGGCGAACGCGGCGCCGAGGCAGATGCGAGGCCCGGCGCCAAAGGGCAGATAGGTGAAGCGATCGGGCTGTGACGCCGACGGCGCAAACCGGTCGGGATCGAAGGCGTCGGGGTTCGCCCAATGGCCTCGATGCCGATGTAGCGCGTAGACAGGGATTATGACGCGAGATCCGGCCTGTACCGGAAAACCCGCCAGTTCCGTTCGCTTTCGGCTCACCCGGGTGACCTGGAACGCCGGGGGATAGAGCCGCAAGGTCTCGCTGAGAACCTGGCGGGTAAACACCAATCGATCGACGTGAGTGGCGTCGATCGCATTCGTTCCCGCGACTTCAGTCACCTCGTCCCGGATTCGC
>JADBZH010000048.1 GCA_020402585.1 Phenylobacterium sp.
CCTCCTCCCATCCGGTGGTGCGGCGGCGGTAGAGGCGATCAACCCGCGCCAAGGGCGGGGGTCGGTGAGGGGGTCAGCTGAGCCGCCGTTGACCCCCTCTGGCCCGCTGACGCGGTCCACCTCCCCCTGGGGGGAGGAATTGGGGAGGCGGCGGCTGGGTTCAGCACCTCGGCGCCGGGCCCCGACTGGTCAGGCGGCGCGCGGGCGGCTAGAAACCGGTCGGAAAC
Source organism: Phenylobacterium sp. (assembly GCA_020402585.1). Classification (GTDB taxonomy): domain Bacteria; phylum Pseudomonadota; class Alphaproteobacteria; order Caulobacterales; family Caulobacteraceae; genus Phenylobacterium. Next base: position 228 of record JADBZH010000048.1, read on the forward strand.
GCCTTTTGCGCCCAGGAACACATGGCCGGACATTCCAAGTTCAAGAACATCATGCACCGCAAGGGCCGCGCCGACGCCCAGCGGTCCAAGCTGTTCTCCAAGCTCTCGCGCGAGATCACCGTGGCCGCCAAGTCGGGCATGCCCGACCCGGCCATGAACCCGCGCCTGCGCCTGGCCGTGGCCAACGCCCGGGCCGAGTCCATGCCCAAGGACAATATCGAGCGGGCGATCAAGAAGGCCTCGGGCGCCGACGCCGCCTACGAGGAGATCCGCTATGAGGGCTTTGGCCCCGGCGGCGTGGGCCTCATCGTCGAGGTGCTGACCGACAACCGCAACCGGGCGGCGGCCAATGTCCGCTCGCTGTTCTCCAAGCACGGCGGCAACCTGGGCGAGACCGGCTCGGTCTCCTTCATGTTCGACCGGGTGGGACGCATCCTCTATCCGGCCTCGGCCGGCGGCGAGGACGCGATGATGGAGGCCGCCATCGAGGCGGGCGCCGACGACGTGGAGTCCGACGAGGAGGAACACGTGGTGTTCGCCGCCTTCGAGGCGCTGAACGAGGTGGCGGCGGCGCTGGAAGCCGCCCTTGGCGCGGCCAAGTCCACGGGCCTGGCCTGGCGGCCCAAGAGCCTGACCCCGGTGGAGGGCGACGCTGTGGCGACCCTCCTGAAGCTCATCGACTCCCTGGAGGACGACGACGACGTCCAGACCGTCTGGGGCAATTACGACATCTCCGACGCCGATCTCGAGGCCTTCGGAGGCTGACCCCGCAGGAGGGGCCGTCATGGCCAGAGCCCAGCAGACCGTTTCCGGGAACCCCGTCGGCCTGATCCTCCTGGCCTGCCTGGGCTCGGCCTACTTTATGACGGTCAGCGACTTCCCGTCCCTGACCTTCATCTTCGTCATGCTCGGCTGGATCCTGGCCGTGGCCGTCCACGAGTTCGGTCACGCCTGGGTCGCCTGGCTGGGCGGCGACCATACGATCGAGGACAAGGGCTACCTGACCTTCGACCCCCGGAAGTACGCCGACCTCCAGACCACCCTGATCTGGCCCCTGATCGCCCTGGCCCTGGGCGGCATCGGCTTTCCGGGCGGCGCCGTCTGGCTGCGGGAGGACCTGATGCGCGGGCCCCTCTGGCGCTCGGCGGCCTCCCTGGCGGGCCCGGCGGGGTCCTTCCTGGTCCTCGTCGTGCTGGCGGTCCCCCTGACCCTGTGGTCGCCGGAGCCGGGCCAGGAAACCCTGGCCGCGGCCATCGCCTTCCTGGCCTTCCTTCAGGCGACGGCGGTGGTCCTGAACCTCCTGCCCGTGCCCGGCTTTGACGGCTTCGGCGTCCTGCGGCCCTTCCTGCCCGTCCGGGTGCGCATCGCCGCGGCGAGGATCGAGCCGGTGGCGCCCCTGATCGTCCTGGCCTTGCTCCTCCTGCTGCCCGGCGCCTCGAGCCTCCTGTTCGGCCTGGCGGTCAGCCTGGCGCGGGCGGTGGGCCTGCCGACCGACCTGGTCTTCCAGGGGCTTTCGGACTTCCGCTTCTGGACACAGCTGGGCGCATGAGCCCCGACCCGCAGATCGACCTCCTGGCCGAGCGGCTGGCGGCGGCCCGAACGCCAGGCCGGCCCCTCGTCACCGGCCTGACCGGCGCCGTCTCCGCCGGCAAGAGCACCCTGGCGGCGCAACTGGCCGGGCGCCTCTCCGCCCGAGGGCTCTCGGTGGAGGTCATTTCCACCGACGGCTTCCTCAAGCCCAACGCCATCCTGGCCGCCGAAGGGGCCCTGGACCTCAAGGGCTGGCCGCACACCTTCGACACCCCCGGCATGCTCTCCACCCTGGCGGCCGTCGCCTCAGGCCCCCTCCAGGTCCCGGTCCACAGCCACGTCACCTACGACATCGACCCGGCCCTGGCCCGGCGCATCGACCGGCCGGACATCCTGATCGCCGAGGGGCTGAACCTGCACTTCCGCGCCGAGGCGCCGGCGCCCGCCGACCCCCTCGACCTCCTCCTCTATCTTGACGCCGAAGAGGCCGACCTGAAGGCCTGGTACGTGGCCCGCTTCCTGGGCTTCTGGGAGGCCGCCGAGCACGACCCGGCCTCCTTCTACGCCCGCTTCCGGAGCCTGGACCGCGACGCCGTCGCCGACCTCGCCCGCCGGGTCTGGGAGGGGGTCAACCTGCCCAACCTGCGCCAGCACATCGTCCGCGCCCGGCCAACGGCGGACCTGGTGGTGCGGAAAGGGCCGGATCACGGGATCACGGGGGTCGGCTCGCCCTGACGGGGGGATTCGACTCCGGCGAATGGGAACCGGTTATCGGATCGAAACAGGACCGGACCTGTAGGATTAGAGCCTGTACTGCCGGGTCCGGGCGAATGACAGGTCACGCCCGTGATGGCGCAAGATATGGACCCGGCGCCCAGCTGAATTGTTTCAGTCTGAAGTCCAGAAATAAGATACTATGTCGTTAGAGATAAAGAATGTGCGCGAAGAGGCCTCTGAATAGGTCAATGTAAATGAATCGGTTTTCAGGTCGACAAACTTCCCGCAATTGACTGAGGGTTCGGACCCATATTGACAACTCAGGGTGCGATAGCGGCCCGGGGGTTGTACATCCAGGAACACACGAGGAAGAGACCCAATCTCGTCCGTCTCCACCAGTCGCGGACCGCCTCCGGATCGACTTGTCTCGAGGAATAGCCCCCATCTGCCCTTGGACACATTCTTGGATAGGTAGGCCTGGTCCGGCCTTCCGTCTCCGTCAAAATCGCCAACAGCGCTCAGGCTGTATGATCTATCCTTCTGGCGATGCACCCAGTCCTCGTATTGGTTAACATCGGATGGGGTCACCCTTTCCCACCCCTCCTGACCGGCGCGAGCAGGACCCGACGAGACAGACAAAAGAATGAGCGCAAGAAAGTAGCGCATAGCAATAACTCTCTTTCCCTTCATCGGCCTGGGTCACCTTCCTCTGCCTGTTACTGTAAGATGATCCATATGACTCTATCATCGATTGCACTGGAGCGGCCGGATCGTTGTGGCGTCTGACGGACCGCCGGCCTCTCCCTGACCTCCTTGGCTGCCCCTGAGCGCCTGCGCCGTGCCCCTTCCCGCCGCCACCTCGCCCTGTTCGACGGGGTCAGCGCCGTCGTCGCCGACTGGTCGCCCGACGAGGCGGCGATCGAGGAGACCTTCATGAACAACAACGCCGCCTCGGCCCTGAAGCTCGGCCACGCCCGGGCGGCGGCCCTGCTGGCGCCGGCCAGGGCCGGCCTGCCCGTGGCGGAGTACGCCGCTTAGTTGGCGATTCTCGCTCGCCAAGGCCGATGTCGCGCCTACTATACAGACTCCATTCGCGGCAGTACAGATCATAAAGGAAATGATTTCTGCTCCAACAGCTTAAGAATTGGCCATTCCGAAGGTCCAGTAAATATTGTCCAAGGTTTCAGGAATATCAGGTAAAATAGAAAAAACATGACGAATGTTACCAGAAAAAGTATAGGTCGTTCAGATCGATCTGCATTAATCCAGAAAAAAGATACCTTCCCCGAACGTAAAGATGAATAAAGAGCAAATATACAAAAAACATGAAATCCAATAAAGCTTAATACAAATAAAATGCCCAGTAGCACCATCATCCAACCCCCTCAGCTTCGGTATGGGTGTCTCAATTCATGTCTCTGTCATAAAACTAGTGAAATATCTTGCATTCAATTGTTCATAATCTCGATGCACTTGGCGCCATCAGTTTGAATCTGGAGAGTTTGAGTCGCCCGGTTGTTTGGCGAACCAAATTTGAACTTACTCAAATGATGACATTCAAATATCTAGGAATGCAAGTCGACACCAGGTGATCAGCGGGTCCGCCTCGTCCGTCGCCGCCCTTGACCCGACCCCACCACAGGGCGGCAGATCTGGCGAATGGTGGAGGGCGGTTGGCGACGACCTCGGCGGTCACCAAGCCCGGGCGAGCGGGGGAAAAGCAGACCTTCAGTTCCAGAGAATGGGGGTCATGTCCTTGCCGCCGGATCGTTGAGGCGTCTGAGGGGCCGCCGGCCTCTCCCTGACCTCCCTGGCCGTCCCAAAGCGCCGGCGCCGCGCCCCCTTCCCGCCGCCTGCGAACCAGCCTAGGAACACATCACGAACAGTCGCCGGTGGAATCGCATGAGCCCCGCACCCCTCCGAATCCTGGGCCTTGACCCTGGCTTGCGAAAGACGGGCTGGGGCGTGATCCGCGTCGAGGGCAACCGGCTGTCGCATCTTGGCCATGGGGTCATCGCCCCGGACGAGAAGGCCCCCTTCTCCGAACGCCTCCTCGCCCTGTTCGACGGGGTCAGCGCCGTCGTCGCCGACTGGTCGCCCGACGAGGCGGCGATCGAGGAGACCTTCATGAACAACAACGCCGCCTCGGCCCTCAAGCTCGGCCACGCCCGGGCGGCGGCCCTGCTGGCGCCGGCCAAGGCCGGCCTGCCGGTGGCGGAGTACGCCGCGCGGCTGGTCAAGAAGTCGGTGGTCGGCACGGGGGCGGCCGACAAGGACCAGGTGGCCTTCATGATCGCCCGCATCCTGCCCGGGTCCGGAGGGGCCGCGGCGGACGCCGCCGACGCCCTGGCGGTGGCCGTGGCCCACGCCCACGCCCGCACCCGGGGAAGGCTTGCGGCATGATCGGTCGGCTGGCGGGCAGGGTCCTGGAGACCACCGAGGAAGAGGCCCTCATCGACGTGGGCGGGGTCGGCTGGGTGGTGCGCTGCGGCGCCCGGACCCTGTCGCGCCTGCCCGCCGCCGGCGAGACGGTGGTCCTGAGGGTCGAGACCCAGTGGTCGGAAAGCGCGGGGCCCCGGCTCTATGGCTTCCTGGACGCGGACGAGCGCGCCGCCTTCGTCCTGCTGCAGTCCGTCCAGGGGGTCGGGCCGAAGGCGGCCTTGGCCGTTCTGGACGTCCTGCCTCCCGCCGCCCTGGCGGAGGCCGTGGCCCGGGAGGACAAGGCCCAGGTGGGCCGCGCCAGCGGCGTCGGCCCCAAGCTGGCCCAGCGGATCCTGGTGGAGCTGAAGGGCAAGCCCATCGGCGCCGCAGGCTTCAGCGCTGCCGGCGCCGCCAGCCCTGCGCCGGACGGTCCCGCCCCGGTCTCGGCCGCCGGCGAAGCCGTCGCCGCCCTGATGGGCCTGGGCGTGGCCGAGATGCAGGCCCGCCGCCTGGTGGAGCAGGCCGCCGCCGCCCTCGGTCCTGACGCCGCCGTCTCCGACCTTGTCCGGGCCGGCCTCAAGGAAATGGGCCGGTGACCCGCCTGGTTTCCGCCGAGGCGGGTCCGCCGGAGCCGGGCGACCGGGCCCTGCGCCCCCAGACCCTCTCGGAATTCGTTGGCCAGGCGGCGGCCAAGTCGAACCTTTCGATCTTCATCGACGCCGCCCGGGGCCGGGGCGAGGCCATGGACCATGTCCTGCTCTTCGGGCCTCCCGGCCTGGGCAAGACCACCCTGGCCCAGATCATCGCCCGGGAGCTGGGGGTGAACTTTCGCGCCACCTCCGGTCCGGTGCTGGCCAAGGCCGGCGACCTGGCGGCCATCCTGACCAACCTCGAGCCCCGCGACGTCCTCTTCATCGACGAGATCCACCGCCTGGCGGCGCCAGTGGAGGAGATCCTCTATCCGGCCATGGAGGACCACGTCCTCGACCTGATGATCGGCGAGGGGCCCGCCGCCCGGTCGATCCGCATCGACCTGGCCCCCTTCACCCTGGTGGCCGCCACCACCCGGGCCGGCATGCTGGCCACCCCCCTGCGGGACCGCTTCGGCATCCCCATCCGGCTGGAGTTCTACTCCACCGACGAGTTGATGAAGGTGCTCGCCCATGCGGCGGGGCGGCTGGGGCTCAAACTGACCGAAGACGGCGCCGGCGAGATCGCCGCCCGGGCGCGGGGCACCCCGCGCGTGGCGGGTCGCCTTCTGCGGCGGGTCCGGGACTTCGCCGAGGCCGAGGGCGCCGCCGCCATCGACCGGCCCGCCGCCGCCCGGGCCCTGGCCCGGCTGGAGGTGGACCCGGCGGGCCTCGACAGCCTGGACCGGCGCTATCTGAACGCCCTGATCTCCAACTATGCCGGCGGCCCCGCCGGGCTGGAGACCCTGGCCTACGCCATCGCCGAGGCCCGGGACGCCGTGGAGGACGTCATCGAGCCCTACCTCCTGCAGCAGGGCTTCATCCAGCGCACGCCCCGGGGCCGGGTGGCCTGCGCCCGGGCCTATGAGCACCTGGGACTGACGCCGCCGCCCTCGCCGCCGCCGGCCGGGCAGGGCGGCCTCTTCGAGGGAGACGGCGATGCCGACTGAGGACCCGAACACCCCGTCCAGCGGCCGGTACGAGGGCCGCGAGCATGTCCTGCCGGTGCGCATCTATTACGAGGACACCGACTTCACGGGGGTGGTCTACCACGCCAACTACCTGCGCTATTTCGAGCGCGGCCGCAGCGACGCCCTGAGGGCGGCGGGGGTCTCCCACACCGACCTTCTCAGCGGGGACCGCCCGACGGCCTTCACCGTGGTGCGGATGGAGATCGACTTCCGACGCCCGGCCCGGATCGACGACGCCCTGCAGGTCCGCACCCTCTACGACCGGATCCGGGGCCCCCGCATGTTCATCCAGCAGCGCCTCCTGCGCGGCGGGGAGGTGATCTGTGAGGCCCAGGTCGAGGCCGCCTGCATCGACCTGTCCGGCCGCCCGGCCCGACCCTCGCCCCGCCTCCTGGAGCGGCTGGCCCCGATCCTGAATGGAACGGTCTGACGGGCCCCGACCGGCGTTCGACCGCATGGCGCCGACGGGCGGCAAGGGCTTCGGGGCGCTGGGGTTGACCGGGGCTGAGTATGCTGGACTTTTCCCATCCGGCGTGGCCGCCCGAGGAGGCGAAACGCAGCGACCCTCAAAGGGCTGGAGGAAACATAGGTGACGATAGCGTCCATCCTGATCGCCAATCGCGGCGAGATCGCCATCCGCATCGCTCGCGCTGCGGCGGACCTGGGTCGCCGGACCGTCGCGGTCTGGTCCGAGGATGACGCCGACAGCCTTCACCGGCGCATGGCGGACGAGGCCCGCCCCCTGGCTGGCAAGGGGCCCTCGGCCTACCTCGACATGGACGCCGTCATCCAGGCGGCGGTCGACAGCGGATGCGACGCGATCCACCCGGGATACGGCTTCCTGTCCGAGCGGGCCGAGTTCGCCCGGCGCTGCGCCGCTGCAGGCCTGACCTTCATCGGCCCGGCGGTCGGGCGCCTTGAGCTGTTCGGTGACAAGGCCCGGGCGCGGGAGGCGGCGCTGGCGGCCGACGTGCCGGTCAGCCGCGGCCTGGACCGCAGCGTCACCCTGGAGGAGGCCCGCGACTTCCTGCAGGGCCTGCCGGCCGGCCAGGGCATGATCATCAAGGCCCTCGCCGGAGGCGGCGGCCGGGGCTCCCGCGTGGTGCTCACCCCGGACGAACTGGAGGCCGCCTACGCCCGTTGCCGGTCCGAGGCCCAGGCCGCCTTCGGGGTGCCGGACGTCTATGTCGAGACCTTCCTGGCCCGGGCGCGGCATATCGAGGTCCAGATCCTGGGCGACCAGTCGGGCGCGGTCACCGACCTGGGCGAGCGCGAGTGCAGCGTCCAGCGCCGGTTCCAGAAGGTGGTGGAGATCGCCCCGGCCCCCGGCCTCGACCCGGACCTGCGCCGGAAGATCATCGACGCCGCCCTGCGGCTGGCCCGTAGCGTCCGCTACGACAGTCTCGGGACCTTCGAGTTCCTGGTGGACGCCTCCGGCGCACCGGCGGACCCGCCCTTCGTCTTCATCGAGGCCAACGCCCGCCTGCAGGTCGAGCACACGGTCACCGAGGCCATCACCGGCGTCGACCTGGTTCAGGCGCAGATCCGGCTGGCGGAGGGCGCAAGCCTTGCCGAACTCGGACTGCCGGACCCGGCCGCCCCGCGGCCGGCGCGCTTCGCCATCCAGGCCCGGGTGAACCTGGAGTCCCTGGCCCCCGACGGCTCGGTGCGTCCCTCCAGCGGGGTCCTCACCGCCTACGAGGCGCCCAGCGGTCCGGGCGTGCGGACCGACGGCTTCGGCTATGCCGGTTACCGGACCAGCACCGCCTTCGATTCCCTTCTGGCCAAGGTGATCTGCAGCTCGGACGGGGCGGACGCCGGGCCGGCGGTCGCCCGGTCCCTGCGCGCCCTGTCGGAGTTCCGGCTCGAGGGGGTGGCCACGAACATCGGCCTCCTGCGCAACATCCTGCGGCACCCCGACTTCGTCGCCGGAAGGGTGCACACCCGCTGGCTGGACGAGAACGTCGCCGAGCTGGCCGCGGCGGACGAGGCGGCGGTGAGCCGCTACGCCGCCCTGACGCGCAAGCCCGGCCCCGAGGCCGCCGGCGGCTTCGCCGGCGCCCGGGTGGATACCCGCGACCCCCTGGCCCTGTTCCGGCACGATGCGGAGGTCAGGTCGGCCCAGTCGGCGACGTCCGAGCCGGAGGCCGAACCCGAGGCTGTCGGCCCGGACGGTTCGTTCGGCGTGGGCGCACCCATCCAGGGCACCCTCACGGCCATCGACGTCGCGGTCGACGACACAGTCCGCAAGGGCCAGCAGGTGGCCATCGTCGAGGCGATGAAGATGGAGCATGTCATCGCCGCCGACCGGGACGGCGTCGTCCGCGCCGTGACCATGTCCGTGGGCGACGTGGTCCGCGAGGGCTACCCCATCGTCTTCATCGAGGAAGCCGAGGTCTCCGGCGGAAGGGTCGAGGGCGCCGCCCGGGTCGACCCTGACTTCATCCGGCCGGACCTGCAGGAAAATCTCGACCGGCACGCCTACACCCTGGACGCCAACCGCCCCGAGGTCGTGGCGAAGCGACACGCCATGGGCTACCGGATGATCCGGGAGAGCATCGCCGAGCTGACGGATGCCGGGTCCTTCAAGGAGTACTGGCCCCTGATCGTCGCACGCCAGCACCGGCGCGCCGATATCGAGACCCTGCGCCGGACGACGCCCGGCGATGGCCTGGTAGCCGGGATCGGCGCCATCAATGGCGACCTCTTCGGGCCGGAACGGAGCCGGGCCATGGTGGTGGCCTACGACTACACCGTCCTCGCCGGCACCCAGGGCGGGCGCAATCACTACAAGCAGGACCGGATGTTCGACCTGGCCAAGCGCCTCCGGCTGCCGGTCGTCCTGTTCGGCGAGGGCGGCGGCGGGCGCCCTGGCGACGACTCCACCGGCCCCGCCGTCGCCTTCGATACGCCCACCTTCACCCAGTACGCCCAGCTGAGCGGGCTCGTGCCCCTGGTGGCCATCGTCAACGGCCGCTGCTTCGCGGGGAACACCGCCCTGGTCGCCTCCAGCGACGTCATCATCGCGACCGAGGGGTCGACCCTCGGCATGGGCGGCCCGGCCATGATCGAGGGCGGAGGCCTGGGCGTCTACACGCCCGAGGAAGTCGGTCCCATGTCCTTCCAGGTCCCCAACGGCGTGGTGGACATCCTGGTCCGCGACGAGCCCGAGGCGGTCGAAGTGGCCAAGAAGTACCTGTCCTACTTCCAGGGACCGGTCGCCGAGTGGGAGGCCCCCGACCAGAGGACCCTCCGGCACGTCATCCCCGAGAACCGGCTGCGGCTCTACGACATGCGCGAGATCGTCTCGACGATCGCCGACGCCGGCTCCGTCCTGGAGATCCGCGAGAAGTTCGGCATCGGCGTCATCACCGCCTTTATCCGGGTGGAGGGACGGCCCATGGGCGTGATCGCCAACAACCCCCACCACCTCGCCGGCGCCGTCGACTCTCCCGGCGCCGACAAGGGCGCCCGTTTCATCCAGCTCTGCGACGCCTTCGACATTCCCATCCTCAGCCTGATGGACTGCCCCGGCATCATGGTCGGGCCGGATGTGGAGCGGACGGCCCTGGTCCGGCATGCCCTTAGGATGTTCAACGTGGGGGCCAACATCACCACGGCCATGTTCGGGGTCGTGGTCCGCAAGGCCTACGGCCTGGGCGTGCAGGCCATGTGCGGGGCCAGTTCGGGCATGCCCTTCTTCACCGTCGCCTGGCCGACCGCGGAGTTCGCCGGCATGAACATCGAGGGATCGGTGAAGCTGGGCTACCGCAAGGAACTGGCGGCCATCGAGGACCCAGAGGCCCGGCGGGCGGAGTTCGACATGCGGGTCCAGCGGGCCTACGAGAGCGCCAAGGCGGTCAACGCCGCAGCCGGCGGGGGCCTGGACGATGTGATCGACCCGGCGGAGACCCGCAGCTGGATCGTCCGGGGGCTCCAGACCCTGCCGCCAACCGCGCCGCGCGAGGGCAAGAAGTATCCCTACATCGACCCCTGGTGACCCGGGACCGGGGTGGGCCGGACCCTCGACGCGACTTTTCGTTAACCAAAAAGTCGGGCTCAGGAAGTACTCTCCGCCCTATCTTCGCCACTGTGAGCTGCAGTCTGGCGAGGGTCCCCGCCGGGCCCCAGCCCGGCAAGCCCCGGAGAGACCATGGAGCCCGCCGCCATCACGCCGGAGACCTTCTCCTTCGTCGCCCTCTTCGCGCGGGCCGACTGGGTGGGGAAGGCGGTCATGATCTTCCTCGGCTTCGCCTCCCTGGCCTCCTGGGGCGTGATCATCGACAAGGCGGTCCGGCTGCGGGGCCTGAACCGGGCGGCGGACGCCTTCGAGGCGGATGCGGCCTCGGGCCGGAGCCTGGAGGACATCGCCAAGGAAGCCGGCGAGAATCCCCCCCACGCCCTGCATCGGATGCTCCAGGCGGCGCTCTTCGAGTGGCGCGAGGCCCGCGCCCGCGGACCTGTGTCCGAGGGACAGGCCGCCTTCCTGGTCCAGCGGATCGACCGGGTTCTGGACGCCGCCATCGCCCGGGAATCCCTGCGGGTGGAGACCGGCCTGTCCTCCCTGGCGATCGTTGCGACGGCCTCTCCCTTCGTCGGCCTGTTCGGCACCGTCTGGGGGATCATGCACAGCTTCCAGGCCATCGCCCTTGAGAAGAACACCAACCTCGCCGTCGTGGCCCCCAGCATCGCCGAGGCCCTCTTTGCAACCGCCCTGGGCCTGATCGCCGCCATTCCGGCCTACATCGCCTTCAACCACTTCTCGACGGCGGTCAGCCGCTACGCCGCCCGGCTGGAAGGCTTCGCGGACGACCTGTCCACCGCGGTCCAGCGCCGGCTGGCCACCAGGGCCTGAGACATGGCCCTGTCCGCACATGACGCCTTCTCCGGGGCCGGCGGCGGACGTCGGCGGCGCTACGGCCGCAGCCGACGCTCGGCCCTGTCGGAAATCAACGTGACGCCCCTGGTGGACGTCATGCTGGTCCTCCTCATCATCTTCATGATCTCGGCGCCCCTCCTCACTGCCGGCGTTCCCCTGGAGCTGCCCAGGACTGAGGCCGGGGCCATCCAGGAGACCGAGGGGCCCCTGGCCATCTCCATCCGGGCGGACGGCGCCGTCTTCGTCCAGGACCGCCAGACGCCCTTCGAGGCCCTCGGGCCGGCCCTGGCGGCCGCCGCCACGGACAACCCCGAACGCGCGGTCTTCGTGCGCGCCGATGGACGGGTCCCCTATGCCGACGTGGCGCGGGTCATGGCCGCCCTCTCGGTGCGCGGCTTCACCCGCGTCAACCTGATCACCGACACCGGTGGTCCCGCCGCCGGTCCGGCGCCGGAAGCCGCCCCGCAGCCGAACCCTGACGGGGTCTCGTCGCCGTGACCCTGGCGCCGCGGGTCAGCCCGGCCTTCCTGGCTTCAGGCGCCCTGCATCTGGGCGTCCTGGCCGCCCTGCTCCTGGTCCGGTCGCCGACAGGGGACCCGGCGGGGGAAGGGCCCCCGGTCGCGGTGCGCCTGGTCACCTCCGGAGACTTCGCTGCGGCGCAGTCGGCGCCCGGTCCGGCGGAGGACGCCGCCCCGGCTGCGCCCCCGACGCCCGTTCCGGCCGAACCAGAGCCGGCGCCCCCTCCGCCCGCGCCTCCCGAACCGGCCCCGCCCCAGCCGCGGACCGTCCCGACAAGCCCCCCAAAGCCCGCCGCCCGCCCGCCCGCAACCCCCCCGCGGCCAAGCCCGGCGACGCCCGCAGCGGCGCCGTCCCGCCCGTCCGCGCCGGCGGCTGCGCCCCCGAAGCGACCCTCCGGAGGTCTCGACCTGGACGCCCTGGCGGGCCAGGTGGCCCGGCTGGGGGGATCGCGCCCGGGCCCCGCCACCCCCGCCGGCGGCGCCGCCACCGGGCCCAGCGCGGCGGCCCTCGCAGGCCTCCAGGACCAGCTCCAGAGACGCTGGACTCCCAACTGCGAGGTGGAGGGGGGTCGGGATGTCCGGGTGCGGGTCAGCTTCGGGCTCTCGCCCGGCGGCGACCTGTCGGGGCCCGTCGAGGCGGGCGGCCTGGAGCGGTCGGACAACCCCGTCGTCCGGGCGGCGGCGGAGCGGGCCATCCGGGCCGTGCTCCAGGCGGCTCCGTTTCCCGCTCTCGCCAGCCCCACGGGCCAGCGAATCGCCGTCAACTTCAACGCCCGGGAGGCCTGTTCATGAGGATGTCCGCTTCAGCCCTGTTCGTCGCCTGCCTGGCCCTGTCGGGCCTTGCCGGCGTCCCGGCGCCGGCCCGCGCGGAGATCGAGGTGGACGTCAACAGGGGCGACATCCGGCCCCTGCCCCTCTCCATCCCGGGCTTCAGCGGCGACCGCGGCGGCGACATCGCCCGGGTGATCGCCGACAATCTCGGGCGCTCGGGCCTTTTCGCCCCCATCGACCCGGGCGACCGGACGGCGGAGGTGTCGACCGAACCCGACTTCGCCGTCTGGAAATCCCTCGGCGCCCAGGCCCTGGTGAACGGCCAGGTCAACCTGGTGGACGGTCGCCTGCAGGTGGACTTCCGCCTGTGGGACACCTTCGCCGGCCAGCAGCTGCTGGGCCTGCAGTTCACCTCCACCCCCGAGAACTGGCGTCGGGTGGCGCACAAGATCTCGGACGCCGTCTACGAGCGGCTGACCGGCGAGAAGGGGTATTTCGACAGTAGGGTGGTCTTCGTCGCAGAGTCCGGGGGCCGGCTGGATCGCACCCTCCGCCTGGCGGTGATGGACCAGGACGGCGCCAATCCCAGCTATCTGACGGACGGCTCCGAGATCGTCCTGTCGCCGCGATTCTCGGCGTCCAGCCAGGAGATCACCTACATGGCGCTGCGGCCCGACGGGTCGGCGGTCTACCTGCTGAACCTGGAGACCGGACGTCGCGAAAGCCTCGGCCAGTTCCAGGGGATGGTCTTCGCCCCCCGCTTCTCGCCAGACGGCGCCCAGGTCGCCTTCGCCGTGGAGCGCAACGGCAATTCCGACATCTGGGTGATGAACCTGGCCAACCGGCAAAGCCGGCGGCTGACCGCGGATCCGGCCATCGACACCTCCCCCGCCTTCTCGCCGGACGGGAGCAAGGTGGTCTTCAACTCCGACCGGGGGGGCTCGCCGCAGCTCTACGTGATGGACGCCTCGGGCGGGGGAGCCCGCCGGATCTCCTTCGGACAGGGCCGATACACCTCCCCCGTCTGGAGCCCGAACGGGGACTTCATCGCCTTCACCCGACAGGGCGGCGGCCAGTTCCATATCGGCGTCATGCGTCCGGACGGATCGGATGAGCGCACCCTGACCTCGAGCTACATGGACGAGGGCCCGACCTGGGCGCCGAATGGCCGGGTCCTCCTGTTCAGCCGCCAGGAGGCCGGGGGCGAACCCCGGCTCTGGACCGTTGATGTCACAGGCCGCATTCTGAAGCCGGCCCCCTATTCCGGCGGGGCCTCGGACCCGGCCTGGTCGCCCCTGATCAACTGACGACGTGAGGACTCCCGAATGACCCGAACTTCCGCCCTCCGGTGGCTCTCCCTCCTCTCCGCGGCCGCCATCCTGGCGGCCTGCCAGTCGACGCCGAAGCCGGCGGCCGAAACGCCAAAGGCGCCTGAGGCCACCGCCCCGGCGGAATCGGGAACGGGGGCCAGTACGGTCCAGCCGGTCCGCCGCCCTGCACCCGTCACTGGCGCTCCCCTGCCCGGGACGGTCCAGGACTTCGTGATCAATGTCTCGGACCGGGTCTTCTTCGACGTCGACCAGTACGACGTCCGCGAGGACGCTGCGGTCATCCTGGAACGGCAGGCCGCCTGGCTGAAGCGCTACCCCGGCGTGCAGGTCCGGATCGAGGGGAATGCCGATGAGCGCGGCACCCGGGAGTACAACATCGCCCTGGGATCGCGCCGGGCCAGCTCGGTGCGGGACTACCTCGTGGGTCTGGGGATTTCGCCGTCGCGTATCTCGACGGTGTCCTTCGGCAAGGAGCGCCCCATCGACCCTGGCGCCGATGACGAGGCCTTCCGCCGCAACCGGAACGCCCACACCGCCATCATCGGCGGAGCCCGCTAGGTTGATGACGCCCCGGCCAGCCCCGCCGTTCCGGTCTCGTCTCGCCGCCCTCGCCCTGGGCCTCGCCCTGGCGGGGACCGGTGGCGCCCTCGCGGCGCCGGCGCCGCAGGACGATCCGAAGGACGTCCGGCTCCGGGAGCTCTCCGACCGGGTCTCCGACCTGGAGCGCGCCCTGCAGGGGCTCAACGCCCAGCTGGAGACCACGGCCCGGGCCGGGGACCTGGCGCGGGGCGAGGTGGACCGACTGCAGGAGAGGGTCCGGACCCTGGAGGCTGGCCGTCCCGTCGGCGGAGGGGCGGCCGTCGCCCCCGCAACCCCGGCGTCGGCCACGGCCTCGCCGCCCCAGGCGAGCCTCCCTGCGCCCGCAGCGCCCGCCGTCGCGCCCCCCGCTGCCGCGCCCCCGACGCCTGCGACTTCGACGGCTGCACCTTCGGTCCCGCCGCCTGCCGCCGCATCGACTGCGGGGCCGGTCACCGAGGACGGACTGACCCGAGGCCGGAAGCAGCTCCAGGGCGGAGATCCGGCGGGCGCCGAGGCGACCCTCACCACCTGGCTGGCGGCCTCCCCCGGAGATCCCCGGGTAGGCGAGGGAACCTACCTGCGGGGCCGCGCCCGGGCCCTCCAGTCGGCCTGGCCCGACGCCGCAACGGACTACATCGCCGCCCTCAAGGGCTGGCCGACGACCTGGTGGGGGCCGGACGCTGTCGTCGAGTTGGCGCGCAGCCTGGCGCGACTGGGCAAGACCGCCGAGGCCTGCCAGGCCCTGGCGGAGCTTGGCGTCCGCTATTCCACCGCCCCGGAGGGCGCCCGCAAGCGCGCTGAGGCGATCAGCACCCAGGCCCGGTGCGGGACCTGAGCCCGTCGATCGAGGCCCGGGTCAGGGCGCGGCTTGACGCCCGCCTGGATGGCGAAGCCCGCTCGTCCCTCGCCCTGGCCCTGTCTGGGGGCGGGGACTCCCTCGCCCGGGCCCTGATGGCGGCCAGGTGGGCGCGGGAGCACTCGCGCGCCCTCCTCGTCCTGACCGTCGACCATGGAATCCATCCCGACAGCCTCGCCTGGACCCGGGCCTGCAG
>JADBZH010000049.1 GCA_020402585.1 Phenylobacterium sp.
CGGCCCAGGAGATGCTGCAGCTCGGGGTGTTCCAGGAGGTGGTCCCCGCGGACAGCCCCGAGACGGCCCTGGACCGGGCCCTGGTCATCGCCCGGGAGATCGCCGGCCGCCCGGCGCGGGCGGTGGCCCACATCAAGCGCCTGGTCCGCGAGGCGGTGTCGCCGGTGACCATGGACATGCTGAAGCTCGAGGGCCGGCTCTTCGCCGACCTCATGCAGCAGCCCGAGACCCAGGCCCTCCTCAAGGGGGTGGCCAACCAGCACAGGGCCGAGCGCGGCGGCTGACATTCAACACGGCCCGGCGCAGACCGGGATCCAGAGGAGGACGGGCATGAAGGACTTCAGCGGCAAGATCGCGGTGGTGACCGGCGGCGGCAGCGGCATTGGCCGGGCCCTGGTGCAGGCCCTGACCTCTGAGGGCTGCAGCGTCGCCATGTGCGACATCCGCGAGGCGGACATGCTGGAGACCGTCCGCATCGCCGAGAAGACCGCCGTCCAGGGGGTGAAGATCACCACCTTCGTGGCCGACGTGGCCCAGGAGAAGGAGACCCTGGCCTTCCGCGACCATACCGGCGAGCAGCATGAGACCGACCACGTGCACCTGCTCTTCAACAATGCGGGGATCGGCGGCGGGGGCAGCTTCGTCAACACGCCGCGAGACCAGTGGGAGCGGACCTTCGCCGTCTGCTGGTACGGGGTCTACTACAACGCCCGGGCCTTCCTGCCGATGCTGCTGAAGGCGCCCGAGGCGCACATGATCAACGTCTCGTCAGTGAACGGCTTCTGGGCGTCCCTGGGGCCGCAGACCTCGCACACGGCCTATTCGGCGGCCAAGTTCGCCGTGAAGGGCTTCACCGAGGCCCTGGTCAACGACTTCCGCAACAACGCCCCCCACGTGAAGGCCAGCGTGGTCATGCCCGGCCACATCGGGACTAACATCGCCATCAACTCCATGGCCGAGTTCGCCCCGCCCGACGGCGCGACCGCCGAGGCCAAGGCCATGGGCGAGGCCTTTCGCGACAACGGCCTGCCTCCGCCCGCGGCGGCGAAGATCATCCTGGACGGGGTGCGGGAGGAGCGCTGGCGGATCCTGGTCGGCCCCGACGCCATAGCCCTGGACAAGGCGGTCCGCGCCCGTCCGGAAGAGGCCTACGAGCACGGCATGGCCGACCTCGTGGCCCGCGCCATGGCGTCTGGTTGAGGGCCGTAGACCCCCTCCGGCCCGCTGACGCGGTCCACCTCCCCCTTGGGGGAGGAATGAGGCCGTAATTCAGGGGAGCTGTCGGCGAAGCTGTCTGAGGGGGGCTGCGGCGTTACAGTCGCGCCCCTTGGGAGAAACTCGCGGGCGGCGTGGTCAGGGGTGGATGACGCCGCGCACCATGGCGTCGACGAAGAGGCGGGCGCCCGTCTCCGGGGTCTCGCCGGGCTGCCACCAGGTCAGCTCGGAGGCCGCATTGATCCCGGCGGTCAGAATCTGGGCGGTGATGCTGGCGTCCAGCGGCCGGATGGAGCCGTCGGCGATGCCGTCGCACAGCATGGAGCCCAGGCGGATCGAGATCTGGCGCAGCCGGAACATCAGGTCGTCTCGGATCTCCTCGGGCACCGTGGACAGGGCGCTGGTCCGGAGCAGGGGCGCGGGGCCCACCTGCAGCTGAACCACGGCCTGGAGCAGGGAGTGCATGATCTCCAGTCCGTCGTCGCCGCCCGATTCCGCAGCGTCGATGGCCCGCCAGAGGACGTCGAAGGTCCGCTGGAAGCAGGCCACCACCAGGTCATCCTTGGTGGCGTTGTAATGGTAGAAGGCGCCCTTGGTGACGTTGAGCTTGGAGGAGATCCGGTCCACCGACGCGCCGTGGTAGCCCTCGTCATTGATCAGCTGGGTGGCGGCCCGCAGGAAGTGCTCGGCCGAGCCCTCGTCGACCTCGTCACCGGAAGGCTGAAGGTCCAGGAACCGGACGCCGGGCACGTTCCCGCCCCGCGGGATTCCGTCCAGCAGGATGGAGGCGATACGCTGGCCGATGCGCGGATAGTCCTCGACGCGCCAGGTGTAGATCCAGGCGCTGACGAAGGTCAGGGCGTTGATCAGCAGGTGGGCGCGGCCGTTCAGGTCGGCCCGGGTGCGGTTCTCCCGGCGATCGAGGAGCGAGCGGACCGTCCGGAACAGGGCGACGAAGGCCTGGTTGACGCTCTCGCTGTTCAGGGCGCGGACGTCGTTGAAGACGGCCAGGGGCTCGGCCTCGCCCAGCTCGATCCTCTGCTGGAGAAGGATGAACAGGTCGATGAAGACCTGGACGCGCTCGCGCTCCGTGGGGTGCTCCCGGGCGACCTCGGCCAGCTCCTGGATCCGGCCGATGCTGCGCTCGAAGGCGGCGGCGGCCAGATCCTCCTTGTTGCGGAAATAGTAGATGACCCCGGTGGGCACGAGGTCCAGGCGGGCGGCGACGTCGCCCAGGGTCATGCCGCGCACGCCGTGGCGGTTCATCTCGCGAATGGCGGAGGCGATAATGGCGTCGCGGCGGGCCATGTAGCGCCGGCTGGGCGTCCGGGCCGCAGGCGTCGCGGAGACGACCTCAACGGCGGGATTTTCAGTGGTCATCAGGCGACTCCGCGCCTGGCGCCGGATCGGCGCCGGCAGGCTTTCCCTTGGGGATAGTGTGGCTTGTGAGGCCGGTCAATCAGGGCCAATCTTGGCCGAGAAGGCGCACAGACGCCGTCGGGGGGAAGTGACCATGCTGCTGCAGGGACTGAAGGTCGTCGAGCTCGC
>JADBZH010000005.1 GCA_020402585.1 Phenylobacterium sp.
CAGGTGAAGGAAGCCCTGGCCGCCTCGGTGCCCTTCCCCAAGCGTCTCGGCCATCCCGAAGAGTACGCCCAGCTGGCCCTGACCATGATCACCAACGGCTATTTCAACGGCGAGGACGTCCGCCTCGACGGCTCCATCCGCATGGCGCCGCGCTAGGACCCTCTGGTCGGATCCGGAAGGGGGCCGGTCCTTCGGGGCCGGCCCCTTTTTCGTGGGCGGCCGTCTTCAGCGGCGTCGCATGCCCCCCAGGACGCCCCTCAGGATCTCCCGCCCCGCGGCGGAGGCGAGGGTGCGCAGGAACTGCTTGGCGAAGGTTTCGGTCAGGGTCTGGCGTCCGCGTCCGGCGGCGGGGGCCCTCGGCGTCCTCGGGCGGGCCGGCGGGACGGAACGGGCCTCCGCCTCAGCTTCCGCCGCCTCCGCCCGGGTGCGGGCCTCGGTGCGGGCCCTCAGGACCTCGAAGGCGCTCTCCCGGTCGACCGCCGCCTCGTAGATCCCGCGAAGGGGGCTGGCCCCCAGGACCGCGGCCCGCTCCGCCGGGGTCAAGGGCCCCAGGCGCGAGACCGGCGGCCGGATCAGGGTCTTCTGCACCACGGTCGGCGCGCCCTTCTCGTCCAGGACCGACACGAGGGCCTCGCCCACGCCCAGGGCCTGGATCGCCTCGGCCGTGTTGAACTCGGGATTGGTGCGGAAGCTGCTGGCGGCGGCCTTGAGCCCCTTCTGGTCTGCGGGCGTGTAGGCCCTCAGGGCGTGCTGGATCCGGTTGCCCAGCTGGCCCAGGACCGCGTCGGGGATGTCGGCCGGGTTCTGGGTGACGAAATAGACCCCGACGCCCTTGGAGCGGATCAGGCGCACCACCTGCTCGATCTTCTCCAGCAGGGACTTCGGCGCATCGCGGAAGAGCAGGTGCGCCTCGTCGAAGAAGAAGGCGAGCTTGGGGCGGTCGGCGTCGCCGACCTCGGGCAGGACCTCGAAGAGCTCGGACATCAGCCAGAGCAGGAAGGTGGCGTAGAGGCGCGGGGAGGCGATCAGCCGATCGGCGGCCAGGATGCTGACATAGCCCCGGCCGGTCTCGTCCCGTCGCATGAAGTCGCCCAGGTCCAGGGCGGGCTCCCCGAACAGGCGGGCGCCGCCCTGGTCCTCGAGGACCAGGAGCTTGCGCTGGATGGTCGCCACCGTGGCTGTCGAGACATTGCCATAGCGCGCGCCCAGGGCGGCGGCGTTCTCGGCGGCGAAGGTCAGGGCCGCCTGCAGGTCCTTCAGGTCCAGGAGCAGCAGGCCCTCCTCGTCGGCGGCCCGGAACACCACGGACAGCACGCCCTCCTGCACGTCATTGAGTTCGAGCATGCGGGCGATGAGCAGGGGCCCCACCTCCGAGACCGTCGCCCGGATGGGGTGGCCCTTTTCGCCGAAGAGGTCCCAGAACAGGGTCGGCGCGGCCTGGGGAACCAGCTCCAGGTTCATGGAGCGCGCCCGCGCCAGCATCTTCTCCCCGGGCTCGCCGGGGGCGGCGACGCCGCTGAGGTCGCCCTTCACGTCGGCGGCGAAGACCGGCACCCCGGCGTCCGAAAGCCCCTGGGCCAGGATCTGCAGGGTGACGGTCTTCCCGGTCCCCGTCGCCCCGGCGACAAGTCCGTGCCGGTTGGCGCGATCCAGGCGGAGCGTCTCGGGCTGGCCTGATCCCCCGATCAGGACATCGCCGGCCGGCGCGGTCTGCGTCATTCTCCACCCTCCCGAAGCGGTGCGCGGCCGCCCGCGGCCCCCGCCGATCCTGTATGGCCTGCGGTCGGGCCTTCGCCAAGCCGGCCCGCCATGGCAGGATGGGGCGATGAGCCGCGTCGAAACCGAAGTCCTCCCCTCTCCCCCGCCCGAGCGCGGGCGCGGCCTTGAGCGCGCCTGCCTCGTGGTCCTCACCGTCATCGCGGCCGCTACGGCCGCAAAGGCTCTTTCGGGGGTCCTGGCGCCCTTCGCCATGGCCCTCTTCCTGGCTGTGGTGCTGGGGAGCTTCGCCAGCTCGCTGGAGCGCCGCCTGGGCGGCCTCATGCCAGGCCGACGTCGCCTGGGGATGCCGGTCGCCCTGGTCCTGACCGGTCTTCTCTTCGCCGGGCTCCTGGTGCTGACCATCGACAACGCCTCGGCCTTCGCCGCCAAGCTGCTGAGCTATGGTCCCCGGCTCAACGCCCTGTTCGCCGAATTCGCCCAGGCCGCCCCGACTGCGGCGGCGCCCACCCTGGACGAGATGCTGGCGCAGCTGGACCCCGGCCGCTACCTGGCCAGCGCCGCCGGCGTGGTCCGGAGCATGGCCGCCGACACCTTCCTGATCCTGGTCTACCTTGGCTTCATCCTCGCCTCGCGGCGGGGCCTGGAGCGAAAGGTCCTGAACCTGTCGGACATCCGCGAGGAGAGGCGTGCGGTGGCGGCGGCCTATCGCGCCATCATCACGTCGGTGGAGCAGTACCTGTGGGTCCAGACCGTCACCGGGCTGATCATCGCCGCAGCCTCCTGGGCGGCCATGGCGGCGGTGGGACTCGACGGGGCGACCTTCCTCGCCATCCTGATCTTCCTGGCCTGCTATATCCCCACCCTCGGCGCCGCACTCGGCGTCGTGGTCGCGCCCGTCTTCGCCCTCCTGCAGTTCGAGAGCCACTGGCAGGCGGTCTTCCTTTACGTGATCCTGCAGGGCCTGCACTTCGTGGTGGGCAACATCATCGCCCCGCGCATGCAGGGGCGCAGCCTCAACATGGACCCTCTCGTGGTC
>JADBZH010000050.1 GCA_020402585.1 Phenylobacterium sp.
CCACCCGGCATACCCTGGTGGCCCTGGCGGCGGGGTCGGCCTTCCTCGGTCACCTCTTCCCCGTCTTCCTGCGGTTCAAGGGCGGAAAGGGGGTCTCGACCTTCTTTGGCACCCTGCTGGCCGCCGCCTTTCCGGTCGGCCTCGCCGCCGCGGCGACCTGGCTCCTCATGGCCCTCGTCTTCCGGATCTCCTCCCTCGCCGCCCTCACGGCCGCCGCCCTTGCGCCCCTCTTCGCCCTCTTCGTCTTCCACTCCCCCCACGCCCTCGTGACCCTGACCCTCTTCATGGGCGCCCTGATCTTCGTGCGTCACCAGGACAACCTGCGACGGATCCTCAAGGGCGAGGAACCCCGGATCGGGGGCGGCAAGTCGCCTGCGGCCCCGCCCGAAACTCCACCCGAGGCGCCGTGACGGACCGCCCGGCCGCGTTCAGACGGGACTGGCTGCGACTGGCGCGGACCCCCAGCGTCGGCGCCGTCACCTTCCGGGAGCTGATCCGGCGGTTCGGCGATCCCTCCCTGGCCCTTGAGGCCCTGCCCGACCTGTCCCGCAGGGTCGGCAGGATGACGCCCATCGCCCCCCAGACGCCGGCGCAGGCGGAGGACGAGATCGCCGCGGGAGACGCCCTGGGCGCACGCCTTCTCCTGGCCTGCGATCCCGGGTTCCCGGCCCTGTTGGCCGCCCTTGACCCGCCGCCGCCCCTGATCTGGGTACTGGGAGATCCCCGTCCCCTCGAACGGACCTGCGTCGCCATTGTCGGTGCGCGGGCCGCCTCGGCCCTGGGCCTGCGGTTCGCCGGCGCCCTCGCCTCCGATCTCGGCGCAGCAGGGCTGACCGTGGTGTCCGGGCTGGCCAGGGGAGTGGATGGCGCCGCCCACCAGGGGGCCCTCGCCACGGGAACTGCGGCGGTCCTCGGCGGCGGGGTCGACGACATCTATCCCGCCCAGCACGCCGATCTCTACGCCGCCATCCTCGCGGCGGAGGGCTGCATGGTCTCGGAGAACCCGCCCGGCCGCACGGCCTCGGCGGCGGACTTCCCCAGGCGCAACCGGATCATCGCCGGCCTCTCCCGCGCCGTCGTGGTGGTGGAGGCCGAACTGCGTTCCGGCTCGCTCATCACCGCGCGGCTGGCGGCGGAGATGGGCCGCGACGTCCTCGCCGTCCCGGGCTCGCCCCTTGATCCGAGATCCCGGGGCGGAAATGACCTTCTGCGGCAGGGCGCGGCCGTCTGCGAAGGCGCCGAGGACGTGCTTCGCAGCCTGGCCGGACTGACGGGCCTCGCCGAACCCGACCTTCCCTTCGAACCGGCGCCGGCGGTCGGGCCTGAGCCGTCGGGGGCGGCGACAGAGACCACGCGGGACAACATCCTGGCCCTGCTGTCGCCCTCACCTGCGCCCCGGGATGAGATTGTCCGCCTGTCCGGCCTCACGACCTCGGAGGTGAACGCCGCCCTGGCCGAACTGGAGCTGTCCGGACACGTGGTCTTCACAACCGGAGGGGGCGCGGCCCTGGCCTGAGACCGGCCGCTTCCTCAGGCCAAGTTGACAGCCGCCCCCTCCGCGGCCCACTTTCCCGCCCCTTCACAGGGCCAGCGGGCCCCAAGGAACTGCATGCACCTCGTCATCGTCGAGAGCCCCGCCAAGGCCAAGACCATCAACAAGTACCTGGGGTCGGACTACAAG
This sequence comes from Phenylobacterium sp., assembly GCA_020402585.1. Lineage (GTDB taxonomy): Bacteria > Pseudomonadota > Alphaproteobacteria > Caulobacterales > Caulobacteraceae > Phenylobacterium. The sequence continues at coordinate 1,682 of JADBZH010000050.1, forward strand.
GTCCTGGCAAGCTATGGCCATGTCCGGGATCTGCCGCCCAAGGACGGCTCGGTCCGGCCGGACGAGGACTTCGCCATGTCCTGGGAGGTCGACGCCAAGGCGGCCAAGCGCCTGTCGGAGATTGCAGAGGCGGCCAAGGCCTCGGACCGCATCATCCTGGCGACCGACCCGGACCGCGAGGGCGAGGCCATCTCCTGGCACGTCCTGGATGTGCTGCGCCAGAAGCGGGCGGTGAAGGACAAGCCGGTCGAGCGGGTGGTGTTCAACGCCATCACGAAGTCGGCCGTGACCGAGGCGATGAAGTCGCCCCGCCAGATCGACATGGAGCTGGTGCAGGCCTACCTCGCCCGCCGGGCCCTGGACTACCTGGTGGGCTTCAATCTCTCCCCCGTGCTCTGGCGCAAGCTGCCCGGCGCCCGATCGGCGGGGCGTGTCCAGTCGGTCGCCCTGCGGCTGGTGGTGGACCGTGAGATCGAGATCGAGCGCTTCCTGACCCGGGAGTACTGGACGGTTGAGGCCGACATGACCTCGGCCGGCGCTCCCTTCACCGCCCGTCTGGCGGTGCACGAAGGGCGGAAGTTGACCAAGTTCGACCTGGGGGACGCCGACGCCGCCGAGGCTGCGCGCAAGGCGGTGGAGGCGGGCGCCTTCACCATCTCGGCCGTGGAGAAGAAGCCCGCCCGGCGCTCGCCCGCCCCGCCCTTCACCACCTCGACGCTCCAGCAGGAAGCAGCGCGCAAGCTGGGCTTCTCGGCCCAGAGGACCATGCAGGCGGCCCAGAAGCTCTATGAGGGCGTCGACATCGGCGGCGAGACCGTCGGCCTGATCACCTACATGCGGACCGACGGCGTCCAGTCGGCGCCGGAGGCGCTGCAGGAGGCCCGCGAGGTGATCTCGGGCCTCTTCGGAGGGACCTACCTTCCGGAGAGCGCCCGCCAGTACCGCACGAAGGCGCGCAACGCCCAGGAGGCGCACGAGGCCATCCGTCCCACCAGCCTGGCGCGGAACCCGGGCTCCCTGCGCCTGGAGGGCGACCTGGGCCGGCTCTATGAACTGGTCTGGAAGCGGATGCTGGCCTCGCAGATGGAATCCGCGCGGATCGAGCGCACGACGGTGGACCTGTCGACGCCGGACGGCCGCACCGGCCTTCGGGCCACCGGCCAGGTCATCCTTTTCGACGGCTACCTCAAGGTCTACGAGGAAGGCCGGGACGACCCCGAGGACGAGGACGGCGGCCGCCTTCCGCAGCTGAACGCCGGCGCCGCCGCCGAAGTCCGCAAGGCCAAGGCCGACCAGCATTTCACTGAGCCGCCGCCGCGCTACTCCGAAGCCAGCCTGGTCCGGAAGATGGAGGAGCTCGGGATCGGCCGGCCCTCGACCTACGCCTCCATCCTGTCGGTCCTGCGCGACCGAAGCTATGTGCGGATGGACAAGAACCGGTTCATCCCCGAGGACAAGGGACGCCTGGTGACGGTGTTCCTGGAGTCCTTCTTCAACCGCTATGTCGAGTACGACTTCACTGCGGCGCTTGAGGAGAAGCTCGACCAGGTCTCGGCCGGCGATCTCGACTGGAAGGCCCTGCTTCGCGAGTTCTGGGGCGAGTTCCAGCCCGCCACCGCCGAGGTCCTGAAGCAACCGACCCGGGACGTGATCGAGGCCCTGAACACCACCCTGGGGCCCTTCCTGTTCCCGGGCGAGGGCGGCCGGGCCTGTCCGAAATGCGGCACGGGAGAGCTGTCCCTCAAGCCCAGCCGCTTCGAGCCCTTCATCGGCTGCTCCAACTATCCGGAGTGCCGCTACACGCGGAAATTCGGTCCGCCGAGCGCGGAGGGCGAAACCCCGGCGGGCGACCGCGAGCTGGGAACCGACCCGGAGACCGGGCTGACCGTCTTCCTCAAGTCCGGACGTTTCGGACCGTTTGTCCAGCTGGGCGAGGCGGAGAAGCCCAAGCGCGCCTCCCTGCCCAAGGGCTGGTCGCCAGAGGCCATGGACCTTGAGAAGGGCTTGAGACTGCTTCGCCTGCCCAGGGAGGTGGGTCTTCATCCGGAGGACGGAGGCGTCATCCTGGCCGGGATCGGGCGCTACGGCCCCTTCGTCCAGCACGCCGGCGTCTACGCCAACCTTCCGGGGGTGGATGAGGTGTTCGAGGTCGGGGTGAACCGGGCCGTGACCCTGCTGGCCGAGAAGAAGGCCGGGGGTCGCGCCGGCCGCGGCGAGGCCGCCGCCCTACGGGACCTGGGCGCCCACCCGGCGGATGGCGCGCCGGTGAAGATCCTGTCCGGACGCTTTGGTCCCTACGTCAAGCATGGCCAGGTGAACGCCAACATTCCCCGGGGGTCCGATCCGGCGGAGCTGACCCTTGAGGCGGCCGTGGAACTGCTGGCCGCCCGCGCAGCCACGGCCCCGGCGGCAAAGGGAAAGGTCCGCAAGGCTCCGGCGACCAAGGCGACCGCCGCCAAGACTCCGGCGGCGAAGAAGCCCGCCGCCAGGAAGCCGGCGGCGCGAAAGACCGCAAAGCCCGGAGCAAAGTCCTGAGAATGGGTCTAGTCTAGGCCATGGCCAGACCCCGACCGCCCCGCCGCCGCCCGGAAGGCGCCCGAACCGGGACCGCCGGCCACGGCCGGCGCCCGCCCCAGGGCCTCCCAGACCGGGAGACCCTGCTGGCCTTCATCCGCGAGACCGGAGAGGCCGAGAAGTCCGACATCGCCCGCGCTTTCGGGCTGAAGGGGGCTGACCGCATCGCCCTGCGCGACATGCTGCGCGAGCTCCAGGACAGCGGGGCCCTGGGACGGCGGGGTCGCAAGGGAGTCGCCATCAGCGGGGAGCTCCCCCCTGTGGGCGTGGCCGAGGTGGTGGAGCGTGATCCGGACGGCGAACTCCTGGTGCGCCTCGTCAAAGGCGAGGACGCGCCCCTGGTGCGGCTGGCGCCCGACCGCAACGAGGCGGCGGCGGGCGCACCCGGCCTTGGCGACCGCCTGCTGGTCCGCTTCGAGACCACCGAGGCGGGCGAGACCGAGGCGCGGCTGATCAAGCGCCTGGGCGCGGCCGTCCACAGGATGCTCGGCGTGGTCCGCAAGTCGGCCCGGCAGGTCCGCGTCGAGCCAGTGGACCGGCGCTCGCGAGATCAGGTCCTGATCGAGGGCGCCGAACCGGCCGACCTGCGCGATGGCGACCTGGTGGTGGCCCGCCTGACCCCGGGGGGGCGGCGGTTCGGCCTGCACCGGGGCGAGATCCTGGAGCGCGTGGGACGGGAGGACGATCCGAGGGCCGCCTCACTGATCGCCATCCACGCCCACGGAATCCCGACCGGCTTTCCCAAGGCGGCCGAGGCGGAGGCCGAGGCCGCACGCGAGCCGGACCTCGCCGGCCGCGAGGACCTGCGCGCCCTGCCCCTTGTCACCATCGACCCCCCCGACGCCCGGGATCATGACGACGCGGTCTATGCCGAACCGGACGAGGACGCTGGCAATCCTGGCGGCTGGGTGGTCTGGGTCGCCATCGCCGACGTCGCCGCCTATGTCCGGCCGGGCTCGGCCCTGGACCGCACCGCCCGGGACAAGGGCAACAGCGTCTACTTCCCCGACCGGGTGGAGCCCATGCTGCCGGAGCGGCTCTCCGCCGGGCTCTGCAGCCTCCGGGCCGGCGAGAACAGGGCCTGTCTGGCGGTGCGGATGGTCTTCGACGCCAGCGGGCGCAAGACGGGCCACCGCTTCGTGCGGGGCCTGATGCGCTCGGCCGCCAAGCTGTCCTACGAGCAGGCCCAGGCCGCGATCGAGGGCCAGCCGGACGACACCACCGGGCCGCTCCTGGAGCGCGTCCTCAAGCCCCTCTACGCCGCCTACGCCGTGATGCTCGACGCCCGGCGGCGCCGCTCGCCCCTCGCCATCGAGAGCCCCGAACGCCGGATCCTGATGAATGCGGAGGGCCAGATCACCGCCATCCGGGCCCGGGCGGTGCTGCCGGCCCACCAGCTCATCGAAGAGATGATGATCCAGGCCAATGTCTGCGCCGCACAGACCCTGGAGGCCCGAAAGACGCCGCTGATCTATCGCGTCCACGACACGCCCAGCCTGGAGAAGGTCCATGCCCTGGCCGACTTCCTCGGCACCCTCGGCCTGCCCTGGTCCAAGGGCGAGGCGCCCCGGACGGACCGCTTCAACCGCCTGCTGGCGGAAACGCGGGAAAGCCCCAGCGCCGCCATCATCAATGAGGTTGTCCTGCGCAGCCAGATGCAGGCCATCTACGACACGGACAACATCGGCCATTTCGGCCTGAACCTGGACCGCTACGCCCATTTCACCTCGCCCATCCGGCGTTACGCCGACCTGATCGTCCATCGCGGCTTGATCCGCGCCCTGGGCCTTGGGGATGACGGCCTTACGGACCGCGACATCGCCCAGCTCAAGGGCACCGCCGAGATGATCACCGCCGCTGAGCGCCGGGCCATGGCGGCCGAACGGGACGCCATCGACCGCTATGTGGCCGCCTTCCTGGCCGACCGCGTGGGCGCGACCTTCTCAGGGCGGATCAGCGGCGTGACCCGGTTCGGCCTCTTCATCCGGCTGGATGAGACTGGTGCGGATGGCCTGGTCCCGATCTCGCGCCTGGGCGGCGAGTTCTTTGTTCACGACGAAACCGCCCACGCCCTGGTGGGCGAGCGGTCCGGTGCGCACTGGCCCCTCGGCCTGAGCGTCGAGGTTCGGCTTGCAGAGGCGACGCCGGTCACCGGCGGCCTCCTGTTCGACATGCTCAGCGATCCGGTGGCCGGGGCCCCGCCTCCGCCCCGCAGCCGCGGGCCGCGTCGCCCGGGCGCCGTCGACGCCCGCCGCCGGGGCGGACCTCCCCCCGGGGTGCGGAAGGGGAAGCGCCGTTAACGACGACCCGCGCGGTTCCGCAAGGTCGCGCTTGCAGAGGGGGCTGCAGGGCCTAAACTCCGAACATGAGCGATACACTCCAGCCGAACCGCGCCGTCGAGCGCACGCCGATGCGCCCCGAGGGCGCCAAGGCCGTCCGCCCGCGCAACGCCGCCACCCTGTTCATCATCCGCCGGGATGGCGCCAGGCCCCGGGTCCTGATGGGCAAGCGGCATGGCGGGCATAACTTCATGCCGAACCTTTGGGTCTTTCCGGGGGGGCGGATCGACAGGGCCGACTTCCGCGCGCCCGCCGCCACCGACCTTCGGCCCGAGGTCGCGGGCAAGTTCGAGGCCTACATGCCCCTGACCAAGGGCCGCGCCCTCGGCAAGGCGGCCATCCGCGAAACCTGGGAAGAAGCGGGCCTGTTGCTCGGCCGACCCGCAGAGCCGAGACCGATCGCCGGCCCCTGGCGCGAGTTCCTGGAACAGGGCGTCCAGCCGGACCTCGAGGCCCTGTCGATCATCTACCGGGCCGTCACGCCTCCGAATGTCGGCAAGCGCTTCGACACCTGGTTCCTGATGGCGGACGCCGAACGCCTGGTGAGCCTGGAACGGCAGCCGGACTGCGGCGAGCTGGAAGAGATCGCCTGGTTCGAGCTGGAGGAGGCCCTGGAGCTTCCCCTGCCCACGGTGACCCGGGCTGTCATCCAGGAAACCCGGGAACGACTGGACAACCCGAACCGGCCCATCCCCTACATGCGCTTCCGGATGGGCCCAGCCCGTCCGCGGGAGCTCTAGGCGCATTGACTTTGTCCGCGGGATTCGTATTTTCCCGCGCTCTTTACGAACCCTGCCGGCGTGACCGGCGCCGCGAGGACCGACCATGGCGAAGCCCGCCTCGATCAAGATCAAGCTGAACTCGACGGCAGACACCGGGTTCTACTACGTGACCAAGAAAAATGCCCGGACCATGACCGAGAAGCTGGTCCTGAAGAAGTACGACCCGATTGCCCGCAAGCATGTCGAGTTCCGCGAAGGCAAGATCAAGTAGGTCCCAACAGACCTGCGAACATGAAAACGCCCGGCCTGCGCCGGGCGTTTTTCGTTTGCGGAGGGCTTCGCTTCAACCCCTTGGAGAGCGGAGCACCACCTGGTTGCGGCCGGCGGACTTGGCCTCATAGAGCGCTTCGTCAGCCCGGCGGAGCAGGGACTCCGGACGGTCTGCGCCGCCTTCGCTGGAAGAGACCCCAACTGAGACCGACACCGGGATCTCCTGGTCTCCGGCGAGAAAGGCCTCGCTGGAGATCGCCCCGCGGATGCGTTCGGCGACCCGGGCCGCATCACTGAGGCGGGTGGCCGGCATGACGACCACGAACTCCTCCCCGCCATACCGGCAGGGCAGATCAATCGCCCGCACGCTGGCGGCGAGGCGAACAGCCGCCTCGCGCAGGACCTCGTCTCCCCGGGTATGGCCCCAGGTGTCGTTGACCCGCTTGAAGTGATCGATGTCGAGCATCATGAGGGAGACCGGCTCGCCGCCCTCCCTGCAAGCCTCGAAGAGGGAGTCCAGCCGGCTCATCATGTAACGGCGATTGTTGAGCCCGGTCAGGGGATCGGTGACGGCAAGCTCCATGGACTGGGTGACCGTGTCCCGGAGGTAGTCGGCATATCGCTTTCGTCGGATCAACGCCCGCGCGCGCACCCGCAGTTCCAGCGGGTCGAAGGGCTTGGACAACAGGTCATTGACGCCCAGGTCGAGCGCCTTGAGAAGTCGGGCTCGATCCTCCGGATCGACGACGGCGAGGATCGGGGTCTGGCGCGAAGGGTCGCCGGACCTCAACCCCGCGACCAGGCGCAGGGCGTCGAAGCTCCGGCTGGCGATGTTGATCACCGCCAGGTCGACCGCACCACGGGCGGAAACAAGGGCCTTCTCCGGATCGGTCTCGATCAACGGCCTGTGCTCTGCAGAGAGGTCCTCGGCCAGGGCCAGGGCCTCAGCCCGGTCATCATCCACCACGAGGACACGTCCGCCCGAGGCGCCCAATCGGGTTCCCGGCAGGGGCGTCATGCCCATCTTGCGGCTGGTCTCCTCGCGATCCCGAAGCTCGTCGATCATGACCTTGAGGCGGGCCAGGCTTCGCAGCCGGGCAAGAAGGACAACATCGTCGATGGGCTTTGAGAGGAACTCGTCCGCCCCGGCCTCCAGCCCCTCCAGGCGCGCCTCGCGGCTGTCCAGGGCGGTCAGGAGGACCACCGGAATGTGCCTGAGGTTCTCATCAGCCTTGAGCCGCCGGCAGACCTGGAGCCCGTCCAGGCCCGGCATCATGAGATCCAGGAGAATGATGTCAGGGGGCTCCCGGGCGGCGATCTCCAGGGCGCTCTCCCCATCCGCCGCAGTCGTCACCTGATAGTACTCTGCGGTCAGCTTGTCCTCGAGGACCCGACGGCTCCCCTCGACGTCATCCGCGAGCAGAATGCGGGCGGTCATGATCTAGTCCAGAAGCCGGCGGATGGTCTCCAGAAAGCCCGAGACCGAAATCGGCTTGGAAATGTAGGCCTCGCAGCCCCCCTGCCGGATCCGCTCTTCGTCCCCCTTCATGGCGAAGGCCGTGACGGCGACGACAGGGATGGAGCAGAGCTCGTCGTCTTCCTTGAGCCACTTGGTGACCTCAAGGCCGGAGATCTCGGGGAGCTGGATGTCCATGAGGATCAGGTCGGGACGCTGTTCGCGGGCGATCGAAAGGGCCTCCAGGCCCTCGCGGGTCTGGAGGGTCTCATAGCCCTGAGCATCGAGCAGATCATGAAAAAGCTTCATGTTCAGCTCGTTATCCTCGACGATGAGGACCTTCTTGGCCATCCGTCCACCGACCTGCATTTGGCGCCCCGGGTGGCCCGGGAACACCTTCCGGCATTGGCTATCCCATGGATATCCTTAAGCACGCGTTATCTGGGCAACATTCATGACCTTCACCTCGCCAGACCTCCCGCCTCCGGACCTGAAGTCGCTCGGCGTCAGCGGGGAACGGCCGCTGATTATTGTCGACGTTGATGAAGTGCTGGGCCTCTTCATGGAGGGCTTCGCCCGGTATCTGGCCACCCACGGCTTCGAAATGCGATTCGACCGCTTCGCCCTCTTCCAGAACATCTATCGACCGGGCGAAGACCAACACATCGACATCGAGACGGGCCAGGCCCACTTCCAGACCTTCTTCCGGGATGCGGTCGAAGACATGCCCGTCGCCGATGGCGGCCCCGAGGCCCTGGCCCGCCTGTCCCGGCGCGCGGACATCGTGGTGCTCACCAATGCGCCCGGCCAGGCTCTGGAGGGGCGCGCGCGCTGGCTCAGGAAGCACGGCATGGACTATCCCCTGCTGGTGAACAGCGGTCTCAAGGGGCCGGTGGCCGCGAGGCTGGCCGCCCAGGCGAGAGGGCCGGCGGCCTTCATCGACGACATGATCCCCAATCTCGATTCGGTGGCTGAGCACGCCCCGGAGATCGCGCGGTTCCAGACCGTCGCGGATCACCGCCTGAGGTCCATGGCGCCCAGCCGCCCTGACCTCCACCCGCGGATCGATGGCTGGGAGGCCCTCGAGGCGGCCATCGCCGAAGCCCTGGAGCCCGCCCGCCGATGATCGCCTTCGGGCTGGACCTTGGGGGGACCAAGATCGAAGCGGCGGCCCTGTCGCCGGACGGCGCCTTCCTGGCCCGCGTCCGCCGCCCGACGCCGGGCGCCTACGAGGCCGGGCTGGAAGCCGTGGCCGAAGCCCTGGCTGAGGCCGAACGACAGGCGGGCGCCCGTGCGACGCGGGTCGGTATCGGCGGTCCCGGCTCTGTGAACCCGCTGACCGGGCGAATGCGGAACGCCAACTCCACCTGGCTGAACGGACAGACCTTTCCGGAAGACCTCGCCCGGCGCCTGGGTAGTCCCGTGCGCTACGCGAACGACGCCGACTGCCTGGCGGTCTCCGAGGCCCGGGACGGGGCGGCGCAGGGTCATAACCCTGTCTTCGCCGTCATCCTGGGGACGGGGTGCGGCGGCGGTCTGACCGTGGGCGGGCGACTGGTCACGGGCGCTCACGGAATCGCCGGTGAGTGGGGCCACAGTCCCCTGCCCTCACCCACCCCGGAGGAGACGCCCGGTCCGGCGTGCTGGTGCGGACGCCGCGGCTGTCTGGAAACCTGGCTCTCCGGCCCGGGCCTCGCACGGGACGACGGTCGCGGGCTCACAGCGGAGGCTGTCGCGGAGCGGGCGGCGCAGAAGGAGGCTCAGGCCCTGGCCAGCCTGGAGCGTCACGCCGAACGCCTGGCCCGCGGTCTCGCCGGAGTGGTGAACCTGCTGGATCCGGGCGTCATCGTCCTGGGCGGCGGCGTCGGCGGGATTCCCGGCCTGGCGGAGGGGCTCGCTGAGCGGATTCGCCCCCATGTCTTCAGCGACGACTGGCGATGCGAGGGGGTCCGGCCCCGCTTTGGGGACTCCTCCGGCGTCCGCGGCGCAGCCTGGCTTTGGGACCGGTGAAGGCCCTCTGCCGCGACTGCCTCGCGCCCGGCCCGCCTGCGCCGCGCTGCCCGACCTGCGGCTCCCCCCGGCGCATCGCCCATCCTGAGCTCGACACCCTGTCCATCGCCCATATCGACTGTGACGCCTTCTACGCCTCGGTGGAAAAGCGGGACCATCCTGAACTGAGGGACCGGCCCGTGATCGTGGGGGGTGGGCGGCGGGGCGTCGTCACGACCTGCTGCTACATCGCCCGGACCTTCGGCGTCCGCTCCGCCATGCCGATGTTCAAGGCCCTCGCCGCCTGTCCCCAGGCCGTGGTCCTGCCCCCGGACTTTCCCCGGTACCGGGCGGAGAGCCGCCGGCTGATGGACATGATGCGAGACCTGACCCCCCTCGTTCAGCCCCTGTCCCTCGATGAAGCCTGGTTGGACCTGTCGGGAACGGAGCGCCTGCACCAGGCCCCGCCGGCCCTGACCCTGGCTCGCCTGCAGGCCCGTATCGAGTCCGAGACCGGACTGACTGTGTCTGTCGGCCTCGCCCCCAACAAGTTCCTGGCCAAGATCGCCTCGGACCTCGACAAGCCCCGGGGCTTCTCGGTCATCGGCGCCGCTGAGGCGCAGGCCTTCCTCGCCGCCCGGTCGGTCCGCCTTCTGCCCGGGGTGGGACCGGTCATGGCCCGGAGCCTGGAGAAGGCGGGCTTCGAGCGGATCGGCCAGATCGCCCGCGCAGACATCCGGACCCTGGCGACCCGGTTCGGGGACTTTGGACTGCGACTTCACGACATGTCGCTGGGACGGGACGGTCGGGCCGTCAATCCGGGGCAGGTCCGCAAGTCGATCAGCGCCGAGACCACGTTCGAGACCGACCTCAGCGATCCGGCGGCGCTCGACGCCCACCTCGTACGACTGGCCGAACGTGTCGCCCGGCAGGCGCGGGCCGCCGACCAGGCGGGACGGGTCGCGACCCTGAAGCTGAAGGATCCCGCCTTCCGTATCCGAAGCCGGCGGCGGACGCTGCCAGCCCCGACCCAGACCGCCCGGACCCTGATCGCCGCCGCTCGTGAACTCCTGTCGGCAGAACTGGAAGGCGGAAGGCGGGAAGCCTTCCGGTTGATCGGCGTCGGCCTCTCGGACCTTTCCGCCCCTGAGGCCGCCGTTGGGGAACTCTTTTCGGCCGAGGACCCCCGCACTCTGGCCGCGGAACGCGCCGCGGACGCCATCCGCGCTCGATTCGGGCCGGGAATCCTGTCGCCCGCCCGCGAGCTTCCACCCCGAAAGCCGCCGCGCGAAGGCTCATGACCCAGGCGCCACGGGGCGAGGGAAGTGTGGAAAACTGAGGCGCCGGGCGTCGAGGGGACCCCTCCTCACCGCTATGCCTCTTTCATTCCTTGGGGGTTGGCATATCTAATCGCGGTCTGAGGGGCGCCGTCCGGAAGCGCCCGTGGAGACGTATCGGATGGCCGAGCGCAAGCAGGGGGATCAGGGGACGGGCGATCGCTCTGCAGTGATCACCCAGACCAAGACCCGCACCCAGCGGCCCTCGATGTATCGGGTGCTGATCCTGAACGACGACTACACGCCTATGGAGTTCGTGGTCTACGTTCTGGAGCAGTACTTCCACAAATCGCGGGAGGAGGCGACGCGGATCATGCTGCACGTCCATCAGACGGGCGTCGGGGTCTGCGGGGTCTACACCTACGAAGTCGCGGAAACCAAGGTGGCGCAGGTCATCGACACCGCCCGCCGCCACCAGCACCCTCTGCAGTGCACCATGGAAAAGGACTAGCGACCGTGCCGTCATTCTCGCGCCAGCTCGAAGAGTCCCTGCACAGGGCCGTCGCTCTCGCCAATGAGCGAAAGCACGAATATGCAACCCTGGAGCACCTGCTCCTGTCGCTCATCGAGGATGAGGACTCCGTGGGGGTGATGAAGGCCTGCGACGTCGACCTCGCCGTCCTCAAGACCACCCTGACCAACTATGTCGACAACGAGCTCAAGTCCCTCGTGGTCGACGATGGCGAGGACGCCAAGCCCACCCCCAGCTTCCAGCGGGTGATCCAGCGGGCCGTGATCCACGTCCAGTCCTCCGGACGCGATGAGGTCACCGGCGCCAACGTACTGGTCGCCATCTTCTCCGAACGCGAGAGCCATGCGGCCTATTTCCTGCAGGAGCAGGAGATGACGCGGTATGACGCGGTCAATTACATCGCCCACGGGATCGCCAAGAAGGCTGGCGCCAGCGAGGCCAAGCCGGTCAAGGGCTCCGAGGAGGAGGAGAAGTCGGCGGTCAAGACCGGCGGCGAGGCCCTCGACGCCTACTGCGTGAACCTCAACGAGAAGGCCAAGCAGGGCAAGGTCGACCCCCTGATCGGCCGCTCGGCTGAGGTCGAGCGCTGCATTCAGATCCTCTGCCGGCGGACCAAGAACAACCCCCTGCTGGTGGGCGACCCCGGCGTCGGCAAGACCGCCATCGCCGAGGGCCTGGCCCGCAAGATCATCAACAAGCAGGTGCCGGAGGTCCTGGCCGGCTCGACCATCTTCTCCCTCGACATGGGCGCCCTGCTGGCGGGCACCCGCTATCGCGGCGACTTCGAGGAGCGGGTCAAGCAGGTGGTCAAGGAGCTTGAGAACCACCCTGACGCCATCCTGTTCATCGACGAGATCCACACGGTGATCGGCGCCGGCGCCACCTCGGGCGGGGCCATGGACGCCTCGAACCTGCTGAAGCCGGCCCTGGCCTCGGGCAGCCTGCGCTGCATGGGCTCGACCACCTACAAGGAGTTCCGCCAGCACTTCGAGAAGGACCGGGCCCTGGTCCGGCGGTTCCAGAAGATCGACGTGAACGAGCCGACGATCGAGGACTCCATCAAGATCCTCAAGGGCCTGAAGACCTACTACGAGGAGTTCCACAAGCTCCGCTACACCAACGACGCCCTCAAGGCGGCGGTGGAGCTGTCGGCCCGCTACATCTCGGACCGCAAGCTGCCGGACAAGGCCATCGACATCATCGACGAGGCCGGGGCCAGCCAGATGCTGCTGCCCGAGAGCCGCCGCAAGAAGGTGATCGGCCTGAAGGAGGTCGAGGCCGTGGTCGCCAAGATCGCCCGTATCCCGCCCAAGTCGGTCTCCAAGTCTGACACCGAGGCTCTGCTCCAGCTGGAGACGGACCTCAAGCGCGCGGTCTATGGCCAGGACGACGCCATCGAGCAGCTCTCCGCCGCCATGAAGATGGCCAGGGCCGGCCTGCGCGACCCCAGCAAGCCCATCGGCTGCTACCTGTTCTCGGGCCCCACCGGCACCGGCAAGACCGAGACCGCCCGCCAGCTGTCCTCGACCCTGGGAATCGAGCTCCTGCGCTTCGACATGAGCGAGTACATGGAGCGCCACACGGTCAGCCGGCTGATCGGGGCGCCTCCCGGCTATGTCGGCTTCGACCAGGGCGGCCTGCTGACCGACGCCGTCGACCAGCACCCCCACTGCGTGGTCCTGCTGGACGAGATCGAGAAGGCCCACCCGGACGTCTTCAACATCCTCCTGCAGGTCATGGACCACGGCGTCCTGACCGACGCCAATGGCAAGAAGGTCGACTTCCGGAACGTGGTCCTGATCATGACCACCAACGCCGGCGCTTCCGACGCCCAGCGCAACGCCATCGGCTTCGGCCGGGGCAAGCAGGCGGATGAGGTCGATGAGGCCCTGAAGAGGCTCTTCACGCCGGAGTTCCGCAACCGACTGGACGCCATCGTCCAGTTCCGTCCGCTGACGCCGGAGATCATCCGCCAGGTCGTCGTCAAGTTCGTCATGCAGCTGGAGGGCCAGCTGGCCGACCGGAACGTGACCATCGAGACCACCGACGAGGCCGCAGACTGGCTGGCCAAGAACGGCTTCGACGAGCTCTACGGCGCCCGCCCCCTGGGCCGGGTCATCCAGGAGCACATCAAGAAGCCCCTGGCCGACGAGATCCTGTTCGGACGGCTCACCCGCGGCGGTCACGTCAAGGTGGTGCTGCGGGACGGCAAGCTGGCCTTCGACATCGAGGGCGAGAAGCGCGAGCCCGGCGCACCGGTCATCGAGTCCCCAAAGAAG
>JADBZH010000051.1 GCA_020402585.1 Phenylobacterium sp.
GGCAGGACGTCCTTCAGGACCGCCTCATTGGCCCGCTCGATCGCCTCCATGGCGTTGTCAATGAGACCGCCGATATCGCCCTTCTTCTCGCGCCCCAGGGTCACATCGGTGAAGGTGATCTCGGGGCGGCGGGCATTGGCCTGGAGGTTTGACCACCGGGCTTCCTCCGGCACCCAGAAGACATTGGCGGCGAGGTATTCCTCGGGGTCTTCCGGGTCGGCGTGAGCCTCCTGGGACAGGTGCGCATGGTGGGCCTCGAAGGCCTCGGAGATGTATTTCAGGAAGATCAGGCCAAGGGCGACATGCTTGTATTCCGACGGCTCCAGGATTCCCCTCAGCTTGTCCGCCGCCTTGAAGAGCTCGGCCTCGAAACCGAGGTCCCCGCCCCGTTTTGCAGTTCCTCTTGCCGTTACACGTTCCGACGATTCCGCCATGCCCTCATCCCCTGCCTGCGACTGATCCTGCACAGCTTTTGTACTTATGTCTGCGTCAGACCCGGTCGTAGTTCGAACGGAACCTCCGCGCCCACGACCTGGAACGAGCCGCCCCTGTCGGACCAGCGTGTCGCGGACGGCCTGGTACCGACCCTCATCCCAGCCCAGCGCCTCTCTCAGGCGTCCATTGCCCGCCCGACCGCCCAAGGCCGCAAGCTCGGAGAGAAGCTCGTCTTCATCCGTCCCGCCGCTCATACCCCTACCCCTCCGACACAAAATACGCGCTGTCCTCGTCCTTCCCCGGCAGGCGCACCACGCCCGCCGGCTTCAGCCCTATCTTCTTCAGCACCGCCTGCGAGGCGGTGTTGCCCGGGGTGGTGATGGCGACGATGCGGCCCAGGCGCAGGTGGCGGCGGGCGTGGTCGAGGCAGGCGCGGGCGGCTTCGGAGGCGTAGCCCCGGCCCCAGGCGCTGGCCAGGAAGGCGTAGCCGATGTCGGGGTCCTTCAGGCCGTCGCGCTTCAGCACGCCGCACAGGCCCACGGGGCGGCCGCCGGCCCGCTCTGTGGCGCGCCACAGGCCATAGCCATAGCCGGCGTAGGAGGCGCGGGGGCCTTCCTCGATGTAGGCGCGGGCGCCGGCCAGGTCGCGCACACCCCGGTCGCCGATGTTCTCCAGGAAGCCGGGCTCGTTCAGGAGGGCCAGGATGAAGTCGGCGTCGCGGTCGGTCTCCAGCTCGTCGAGGACGAGGCGCTGGGTATGGAGAATGACGCTCAACGGGGGGGCTCCAGCCGGGTGACGAGGCTGGAGGTGTCCCAGCGGGCGCCGCCGAGGTCCTGGACCTCGGCGTACCAGGCGTCGACCTGGCGGGTGAGGTCGAGGCGGGCGCCGTTGCGGGCGGCCTCGTCCAGCACCAGGGAGAGGTCCTTGCGCATCCAGTCGACGGCGAAGCCGAAGTCGAACCTGCCCTCGGCCATCGTCGCCCAGCGGTTGTCCATCTGCCAGGACTGGGCCGCGCCCTGGGAGATGGCGGCCAGAACGTCCGCCGGGTCCAGCCCCGCGCGGCGGGTGAAGTGCAGGGCCTCGGCCAGGCCCTGGACGACGCCGGCGATGGCGATCTGGTTGACCATCTTGGTGAGCTGGCCGGCGCCGGGGCCTCCCATGAGGCGGATGGCGCGGCCGTAAGACGCCAGGACCGGCTCGGCCCGGGCGAAGGCGGCCGGATCGCCGCCGCACATGACGGTGAGCCGCCCGGCCTGCGCCCCCGCCTGGCCGCCGGAGACCGGGGCGTCGAGGAAGCTGTGGCCAGAGGCGGCGGCCAGGGCGGCCATGTCCCGGGCCAGCTCGGCCGAGGTGGTGGTGTGGTCGACGATTGTGGCGCCGGGGGCCAGGGCGGGCAGGATCTGGGGGACCAGGCCGCGCACGTCATCGTCGTTGCCGACGCAGAGGGCGACGAGCTCGGCGCCTTGGGCGGCCTCGCCCGGGGTGGGGGCGGCGGCGCCGGGGTGCTGATCCGCCCAGAGGCGGGCCTTCTCCGGGCTGCGATTGTAGACGCTGACCGTGTGGCCCGCCGCGGCCAGGTGGCCGGCCATGGGCGCGCCCATGACCCCCAGGCCGATAAACGCCAGCCGCATGCGCCCCTCCATCCTAAACTGCATTTTAACCCTCACCATGATAAGGGTGGTGGAACGTCAGATCCGGACACCCCCATGGCAGCCGACGATCGGCCCATTCTGATCAAGAAGGTCAAGAAGGTTTCCGGCGGCGGCCACCATGGCGGCGCCTGGAAGGTGGCCTATGCGGACTTCGTGACCGCGATGATGGCCTTCTTCCTCCTGATGTGGCTGATCAACACCACCAGCCCGGAGCAGAAGCGCGGCATCGCCGAATACTTCGCTCCGGCGACGGTCTCGGACTCCACCTCCGGCGCCGGCGGCATCCTGGGCGGGACGGCCCTGGACGACAATGGCGCGAAGTCGGCGGGCACCACCGCGATCATGCAGCAGATGGCGCCGGACGTGCGCAATCCGCAGGATGGACCCAACGCCGCCGCCTCGGTCTCCGACACCCTGGAGATGGCCCGGCAGAAGCGCGAGGATGCGGACTTCGACTCCGCCGCCCAGTCCCTGAAGCAGGCGCTGCAGGCCATGCCCGAGCTGGCCGAGCTGTCGAAGAACATCATCGTCGACAAGACCCCTGAGGGCCTGCGCATCCAGCTGATCGACCAGGAGGGCCGGTCGCTCTTCCCGGTGGGGTCTGCGGCGCCCAATGACCGGGCCCGGGTCTTGCTGCGGGCGATCACCCGGACCCTGAACCAGCTGCCCAACCGGATCTCCATCTCCGGCCACACCTCCGCCGACTGGCGGGGCGGCGAGGTGGATAGCGACTGGGCCCTGTCCGCCGCCCGGGCGGACGCTTCGCGGCGCATCCTGCAGGCCTCGGGCGTCGCGCCGGATCGGGTCTACCAGGTGTCGGGAAAGGCCAATTCCGAGCCCCTCTATCCGGATGATCCCAGCCTGCCCGGCAATCGCCGCATCGCCATCGTCCTGCTGCGCGAGGCGCCCGTCCTGCCGCCGGAACCCGCCTTCTGATCATTTGCAGGCCGTCGGGGCCCTTGCGCGGCGCCTCAGGTTCGGGGTCTAGTCCGGGGCGTGACCCAGCATTTCCCCACGCGCCAGATCCGTTTCTATCTGACCGCTCCGGCCCCCTGCCCCTACCTTCCGGACCGGCTTGAGCGGAAGGTCTTTGCGCACCTGCCCCTCACCGAGGGCGCCCAGGTGAATGACAGCCTGACCCAGAGCGGCTTCCGCCGGTCGCAGAACATCGCCTACCGGCCGGCCTGCGAGACCTGCGCGGCCTGCGTCTCCGTGCGGATCCCCGTCGCCGACCATCGCCCTTCCCGGTCCGACCGCAAGACCCTCAATCGCAATGGCGACCTCAAGCGCGGCCTGGTGGAGGCCGAGGCGACCCTGGAGCAGTTCGAGCTCCTGCGGCGCTATCTGCGGGCCCGCCACGCCGACGGCGGCATGACCGACATGGGCTGGCCCGACTTCGTGGCCATGGTCGAGGACACCCCGGTCCGCAGCCACCTGATCGAGTACCGGCTGCCCTCCGCCGCCGGTGAGCCCGGGGACCTCATCGCCTGCACCCTGGTGGACCTCCTGGGGGACGGCCTCTCCCTCGTCTATTCCTTCTATGACCCGGACCTGCCCCGCCGCAGCCTGGGCCGGTTCATGATCCTCGACCACCTGGCGCAGGCCCGCCTGACCCGCATGCCCTATGTCTATCTGGGCTACTGGGTGAAGGGGTCCGAGAAGATGGACTACAAGGCCCAGTTCCAGCCCCTGGAGGCCCTGGGGCCGTCCGGCTGGCGACTGCTGGGCGCCCGCGACGTCGGCGCCGTCCAGGACTAGTCCGTCCACAGGGCGTCCACATGGGGCCGCGCCCCATCCCCGCTCCAGACGGCCCGGGGCGTCGACCCCGGCGGGCAAAGCGGGCTACCACCAGACCATGAAGCAGGCCCTGCTCGATTTCTGGAACCCCCTGTTCTCCGCCCGGGGCGAATTCATCGCCGGGGCGGGCAACGCCGAGGCCCGCAGCCGCCTCGAGGCCTGGCCGAACTGGCCCGGGGGCTGCCTGGTCCTCGTCGGGCCCGAGGGCTGCGGCAAGAGCCGGCTGGCCGAAGACTGGGCCGCGCGGGCGGGAGCAAGGCGGCTGGATCCCGCCCGGCCGGACGCCGCCGTCGCCCGTTCCGCACCGGTCCTGCTGGAGGATGTCGACCAGGGTTTCTGCGCCGAGGGCCTGTTCCACCTCGTCAACCTCGCCCCCCTGGGCAGGGGCGTCCTGATGACCGCCCGATCGCGCCCCGGCGCCTGGCCGGCGGAGGTGCCGGACCTGCGCTCCCGCCTGAACGCCCTGCCCGTCGTCCACCTGGAGGCGACCGATGACGAAATCCTGCTGGGGGTGCTGGAAGACTTCCTGCGCGCCCGGGGAATCCGCCCGTCACCGGACCTGGCGCCCTACCTGGTCCGGCGGATCGACCGCTCGGTGACCGCGGCCCGGGATGTCGTGGAACGGCTGCACGAGGCCTCGGCGCGTGGCCACCGACCCGTCACCCGCGCCCTGGCCCGGGAGATCCTGGGTGACGAGACGGAGAATCTTGATCTTTTCGAGCCCTGACTTGGGACCGTCACCGACTTGGCCCATCTGGCTTCGGATGCTACCGATCCCAGGAACGAGCTCCGCCACATGCCCACTTCTTCCCGATCCCCGGCCGCCCCTCGCAAGTCGAGCGCGTCATTGAGCATGGACCTGATGCGTTCGCCGGAGCGCTTCTTCAACCGGGAGTTGTCCTGGCTGGCCTTCAACCGCCGGGTCCTGGCCGAAAGCCGCAATCCTCGGCACCCCCTCCTGGAACGCCTGCGCTTCCTGTCGATCTCGGCCAACAACCTCGACGAGTTCTACATGGTCCGGGTGGCGGGACTGAAGGCCCAGGTGCGGGAGGGCGTCCGCTCCCTCAGCCAGGACGGCCTGACCCCCGCCGAGCAGCTGGACCGGATCAACGCCGAGGCCGCGGACCTCATGGCCGACCAGCAGGCCCAGTGGCGTGATCTCGCCGGCGAGATGTCGGCCCACGGGCTGACCCTGGTGTCGAAGGCCAATCTCTCCCGCGAGGACCAGGAGGCGCTCGAGGACGCCTTCCAGACCCGGCTGTTCCCCATCCTCACCCCCCTGGCCATCGACCCGGCGCATCCCTTTCCCTTCATCCCGAACCTCGCCTTCTCCCTCGTCTTCAAGCTGCGACTGAAGTCGGAGCGGCGCTTCCTCTACGCCCTGGTCCCGATCCCCGCCCAGGTCGCGCGGTTCTGGGAACTGCCCTCCCAGTCCACCGGACGGCGTCGTGTCGAGCGGCGTTTCGTCAGCCTGGAAAACCTGGTGGCCCTCTTCGTCGACCGGCTGTTCCCGGGATCGAAGGTCGAGGCCAGCGGCGTCTTCCGCCTGATCCGGGACTCCGACGTCGAATTCGAAGAAGAGGCGGAGGACCTCGTCCGCGAGTTCGAGGAGCGCCTGAAGCAGCGGCGCCTGGGGTCCGTGGTCCGTGTGGAGCTCGAGGCGACCATGCCCCGGGACCTGCAGGACTTCATCTGCTCGAACCTGCACGCCCGGCGAGAAGACATCATCCGGATCGACGGCCTGCTGGGCCTGGACGAGCTGGCCCAGCTGATCCCCCCGAACCGCCCGGAGCTGAAGTTCCGCGCCTTCGAGCCGCGGTTTCCGGAGCGGATCCGGGACCATGCGGGCGACTGCTTCGCCGCCATCCGGGAAAAGGACATCCTGGTCCACCACCCGTTCGAAAGCTTCGACGTGGTGGTGCAGTTCCTGCGGCAGGCGGCGCGGGACCCTCACGTCCTGGCCATCAAGCAGACCCTCTACCGGACCTCGCAGGACAGCCCGATTATCGCAGCGCTGATCGAGGCGGCTGAGAACGGGAAGAACGTCACCGCCCTTGTCGAGATCAAGGCCCGTTTCGACGAGGAGGCCAACCTGAAGTGGGCCCGGGACCTCGAGCGCGCCGGCGTCCACGTCGTCTTCGGCTTCGTGGAGTACAAGACCCACGCCAAGCTCTCGATGGTGGTGCGCCGCGAGGGCGACCAGCTGCGGACCTACTGCCATTTCGGGACCGGGAACTATCACCCCCAGACC
>JADBZH010000052.1 GCA_020402585.1 Phenylobacterium sp.
ACCGTCGCCCCGCCGCCATCGCCGCGGCCTGGACCTCAGCCAGGGTGACCCCCGCCTCGGCCACCAGAACATCGTCCACCGGGTCCACGTCACGGATGGCCCGCAGCCGCCGGGTGGACAACAGGATCTCGCCCTGGGGAATCTGGCCTCCGACGAGTCCAGTGTTCCCGCCCTGGACGGTCAGGGGTGCGCCCGCCGCCGCGCAGAGGGCCACAATGGCGGCGGTTTCCTCGGTGGAGGCCGGCGACACCATCAGGGGCGTCGCGCCGCTCCAGCGGTCTCGCCACTCCACGAGACGGGGCGCAAGGATGTCCGGATCGTCCGTCCAGCCCTCAGGCCCGACGAGGGCCTTCAGCCGGTGCACCAGGTCGTCGGAGGGAGGGCGGATCATGTGGGAGAAGTTAAGCGTTCGGCGACCCGGAAGCCAGAGTGTGGCGCTCAGCCGATGGCGCCCGCCGCCCGGCGAAGGCGGTCATTGATCGCTTCTCCCAGGCCGGTTTCGGGAATCGGCGCCACGGCGATCCCCGAGGGTCGGCGTCCGTCGGCCTCACGCAGGAAGCTGAAGAGGTTGGCCGCCGCCTCGACGAGGTCGCCCGCGGGGCTGAGGTTCAGCACCTCTGCGCCCTCCGGAGCCGGCCCGAAGGCCAGGAAGACCTCGCCGGGCCGGGGTCCTTCAGCCTCCAGACGGACGGGCGCTTCCGGGGCGTAATGGCGGGTCAGCCGGCCCGGCGAGCGTCGCGCATCGGCCTCGGCCTCGGCCAGGGGCCCGACCAGGGCTTCGACCTGTTCCCGCGTCACCCGGCCAGGACGCAGCAGGCGGGGCTGGTCCAGCAGGGACACCACGGTGGACTCCAGCCCGACCTCGCAGGGGCCCCCATCCAGGGCCACGTCCGCCTCGCTCCCCGTCTCGGCCATCGCGGCGGCGAAGGTGGTGGGGCTGGGCCGACCGGAGCGATTGGCCGAAGGGGCCGCCACCGGCCCGCCGAAGGCCTCCAGGACGGCGCGCGCCAGGGGATGGGCGGGAACGCGCACAGCGACCGTGTCCAGCCCCGCCCTGGCCAGGTCGCAGACCCGCCCGCCGGGCTGGACCGGCAGGACCAGGGTCAGGGGACCCGGCCAGAAGGCGGCGGCCAGGATCTCGGCGTCTGGGCTGAAGACGGCGACCTCGCGCGCGGCCTCAACGCTGGCGACGTGGGCGATCAGGGGATTGAAGGCGGGACGGCCCTTGGCGGCGTAGACAGCGGCGACCGCACGGGCATCGCCGGCGTCCGCCGCCAGTCCGTAGACCGTCTCGGTCGGAAGGATGACGAGGCGCCCCGCCCGCAGGGCGGAAGCCGCCGCGGCCGGAGTTCCCGTCAGCGCCATTCCGCCTAGAACTTCTGCCCGAAGCTCAGCCCGAGTGTGCGGGGTCGGATCGGCACTATGTAGGTCCGGCCGCCGCACACCGTTGGGGTGCACTGGGCGTATCGATACTTGTCACCGACCTCATCGAAGAGGTTGGTGACCGTCAGCTCGACCCGCCAGTCGGCGCGGGAGAGACCGGCTGCAATGTCGACGGAGCCGAAGGCCTCCTGTTCTCCGAGGATACCCCGCTCCTTGAGGCGCAGGTCTGGCCAGGCCTCACTCTGGTAGACGCCGACAGCCTGGACGTGCGCATCAAATCCCGAGAGCTCAAACTCATACCGGACCCGGGCGTTGGCCTTGAGCTTGGGGGTGACCGGGAGAGCGGTCCCCGACGGCGCCTGCGGATTGGCGCAGGTCTTGATCGGCTTACCCTGGGCGTCGGTTGTCCCGCAGTAAGCCTGGGTCAGGTAGGCGTCCGTGTAGGAGGCCCCGCCGGTAAAGGTCAGGCCTTCCACTGGCGCCGCCCAGCTGACCTCGGTCTCGGCGCCCTTGATCTCGGCCTGGCCCGCATTGAGGATCTGGGTGAAGGAGTTGGCGCCCAGGAAGGAGAACTGGAAGTCCTTCCAGGTCTCGAAGAAGACAGCGCCATTCCAGCGGACGGTGTTGTCGGCCCAATCCGTCTTCCAGCCCAGCTCGTAGTTGTAGAGGTAGTCGGCCTCGTACGGGGCCAGGGTGGCCCGGCGGTTGATGCCGCCCGGGCGGAAGCCCTGCGAGTAGGTGGCGTAGACCAGCTTGTCATCGCTCAACTTGTAGTTGAGGTTGACCTTGTAGATCTGGCCCGTCTCCTTCACCCGTTTGTCGAGGTTGGTGCAGGGCGCACGGCCCACCTTTCCGGGCGCAAAACATGCCGCTTCGCCGGTCCGCGAGGAGTAGCCGTCGCTGAAGCCGAAGAAGCCCTCGAGTGAGTTGTCGGTCCTGAAGGCCCGCATCCCAAGGGTCAGGGTCAGCTTCTCGTTGATGTCGATGTAGGCCTCGCCGAAGGCGGCGTAGTCCCGGTCGATCCGCTGCTGCTGGGTCAGCCAGAGGGTGTCCGGCCAGCCGGTGACGGTGATGTCCGGGCCGATCCCGGTGATCTGGTAGTTCTGCTCGATGAAGTGGGTCTGCCGCTGCTGGAAGGCGCCCACCACGAAGCGGATGCGCTGGTCCTGCGGCGAGGACACGCGGATCTCGTTGGAGACCCGGGTGAAGTGATCCCGGCCGGTAATCCGCTGGGTGGGATTGATGGGATTGCCGGCGGCGTCCGTCCAGTAGGCGCCGGAGCCGAAGAGGGTGTCATAGAAGAAGGAATAGTCGGCATAGTCCGACTGGGTGTCGATCCGGCGGTCCATATAGGCGCTGGACACCACCAGGTCGAAGTCGGCGATCTGTCCTTCCACCGCGAGGGCGGCCTGGTGCCACCGGTCATGACCAGATTCCGGCTGGAAATGGGTCACCTTCATGGGGCCCTTATTGCGGTCGAAGGCGAAGATCCCGTCGGAACGGGTATCCTGGCTCATGAAGGTCGGGCGGACCGTCCAGCTGTCATTGAGGTCCACCAGGCCCGCGACCCGGACGCCCCAGGTCTCGACGGGGTTGTAGTCGCTCCTGGCGAAGGCGTTGTTGTTAATGGTCACGCCCGAGGTGGGATAGGTCTGCGACCCCTTCACATTGTCGATATAGCCGCCCTCGTGGACGTTCCAGGCGACAAGCCGGACCGCGATGCGGTCATTCAGCGGAATGTTGACCATGCCCTCGAGGGAGTATCCCGGTCCGCCGTCGCTGACCGTATTGGCCCCTACGTCATAGGACGCAGCGAAGGCTGAGGGATCAGCGGGATTGGTGACGATCTTGATGGTGCCCGCCTGGGAGCTGGCGCCGTAGAGGGTGCCCTGCGGGCCCGCGAGGGCCTCGACCCGGGCCACGTCATAGATGTGCAGGTCCAGGGCGCCGCCGATCGAAGTGATGGGCTGCTCGTCCAGGTAGGTGCCCACGCTGGGCATCGAGCCGGAATGGTTACCGTCGCCGCCGGAGGCCACGCCGCGCATGTAGACGGTTGAGAGGCCGGGGGCCGAGCTCTGGAAGGCGACGCTGGGAAGGTACTTCACATAGTCATCAAAGCTCTCGACATGCAGCTCCTGCAGCTTGCGGGTGGAGAGCGCGGTGACGGCCACCGGCACGTCCTGAATGTTCTCGGCCCTCTTCTGGGCGGTGACGACCAGTTCCTCAACAGAGGCGGACTCCTCGTTGGCGGCCAGGGCGGAAGTCGCGCCCGCCAGCATGGTGGAGGCCAGCAGAAGAGCGGTCAGGCGAGTGGGTCGAGCAGCACGGATCATGGGAGATTTTCCGGTCTTGTTATGTATCGGTCACGAATCGACTTCGACCACTAACCCGCCGGTCACCCCGGGCTGTCAATCTCGGTAATGACCGGAGGGTCACGCCTGTTGCAACGGCGCCTCAGGGTAGCTCTCGAGCACGGGCCCCAACGCCGCCTTCAGGGGCCCCAGCCAGGGCTCGAAACGTCGCCACTGATCGAGCCCTTCCGTGAAGATGGGTCGGCGCACCTGCTCGGAACTGGCCGTACGGACGGCGCGGTCGTTCTCGTAGAACCTCAGGCAGGCCGGATCGAAGTCGAGGCCGCAATAGGCCAGCAGCTGCCGGACCTCCGCCTCGGGGTCCGCCACCATGCGCTCATAGATCACCCTGTGCACGCTCCCGGGAAGGACCGCGTCGAAGTGCGCCATCAGGGCCACATAGTCGGCATAGTAGCGACCGAGGTCGGTCAGGTCATAGGTGAAGCCCTGGCCGCGGGCGAAATGCTGCTTGAATCCGGAGAAGCAGCACCCGAGGGGATGGCGTCTGGCGTCGATGATCCTGGCCCTCGGCAGGATCAGCCGGATCAGGCCCACATGGGAGAAGTTGTTCGGCATCTTGTCGATGAAGAAGGGGCGATCGGTCTTTCGCTGGGGCGCGGTGCGGGCCAGGTATTCCTCTCCAAGGGCCCGGCAGGCGTCGGCGTCCAGGTCTGCGAGGACGTCGGGATAGGCGGAGTCCTGGTCACGCCGGCTGCGTCCCCCCAGCCGCCTCGCGATGGCGGGCATGTCGGGCAACTCCATGGTGCCTTCCACCAGGGGGTGGCTGGCCAGGATCTGCTCCACCAGGGTGGAGCCGGCGCGGGGCAGGCCGAGGATGAAGACGGGATCGGGCGACAGACAGCCCCAGCCCTGGCGCGCCTCCCAGAAGGCCGGCGTAAAGAGGGCCCGGGACCGCAGGACATGCCGGTGGGTCTCGTCTGCATCATAGTCCAGGCCCGCCCGGCGAAGGGCGTTGCCGCGGCTGTAGGCGACGAAGGCCTCCTCGTCCCGGCCGGCGTCCTCCAGAGCCTTGCCGAGCGCGAAGTCCAGGTGGAAACGATCCTCCTCGGACAGACCGTCGCCCGCCAGGGCGGCGCGCATCGCGTCCAGGTCCTCCGGGGTGAAGCGAAAGGTCTTCAGGTTGGCCAGGCTCCACCAGGCCTCGCCCAGGCCCGGGGCCAGGGACAGGGCGTGGCGATAGGCGGCTACGGCGTCATCCTGACGGCCAACCGTCTTCAGGGCGTGGCCATAGCTCATCCATCCCTTGGGCTGGACGGGGAAGTCGGCCAGGAGGCTCTCGAAGACCCGGATGGCCTGATCGTACTCGCCCAGCTGCGCCAGGGAGGCCGCCTGCAGGTTCCGGTAGCCGGGATGACGCGGGTCGACCCCCAGCAGGACCTCGGTCTCGGCCAGGGCCTCGGCGGCGCGCGTCTGCCGGTAGAGGGCGACCGCCAGATTGTGGCGGGCCGGAACAAAGCCGGGCGTCAGCTCCAGACAGCGCCGGAGAAGGGCCTCGGCATCCTCGTAGCGGCCCAGTCGTGTCGCGGTCTCGGCCAGCATGCGCAAGGCCGCCGGGTCGTCCGGGCGCGTCCTCAACCGGTCCCGGAGCAGATGCTCGGCGACGGCAAGCCGGCCCTCGTTGAGGGCTGCGCCCGCCTCCAGGAGCGCCGGGTCCCGGGTGGAGGCGAGGAGGCCGCCGGCCTCGGCGCGCTCAGCGGCGGCCGTGCGTCCCAGGAGACGCTGCTGCACGGCCAGGGCTGCCCAGCCCTCCACGAGACCGGGCTCCAGGGATACCGCCCGGGACAGGGCCTCCACAGCCGCCTGGGAATCCCCCGCCACACCCCGGGCGAGACCGAGCTCGAGGTGGGCCGGAGGCCAGGTGGGCTGGGCCGCGGCCAGGGGGGTGAGGTCCTCAAGGGCCTCGGCGATCCGCCCCAGTCGGCGCTGCGCCGCTCCGCGGATCAGCAGGCCGGCCGGGTGACCCGGAACGACGGCGAGGATCTCCTGCGCCTGGGACTCGGCGAGATCGGGCCTGGAGGTGAGGAGGCTGAGACCCTGCCGGATCGCGGCCTGGAGGGAGCCTTCGCTCACGGATCTTCTCCCGACGTCAGGGCCAACAGGGCGAAGCTGGCCAGCCAGTGCTCGCCCATATAGTCGCCCGCCACGTGCGGCAGGCTGGCCTCCAGATGGAGCTCGGCGGCGGCGAGGGCCGCCCCGGCGGCGGGGTCGGCGGGGTCGAGGGCGCCGGCGAGGCTGCGCCAGCACCAGGCCCGGCTGAGGTTGAGCCCGTCGAGGTGGGCGATCTTGCCGTCGCTGCGGTCACTGACGCTGGCGGGGGTGAAGAGGCTGGCGGGTTCGCCCGCGGCGGCCCGGGGCAGGAAGCCGGCGAACCAGGCGCGGAAGTCCCCGGGCGCCAGGACCCGGCGCAGGCACTCGGCCTCCATCAGGGCGGGCGAGAGGAAGTCTTCGCCCGAGGGCTCCCAGGCCTGGCAGTCGCGGTCCTGGCCATACCAGGACAGGGCCTTGGACTTCAGGAGATCCTCCAGGTCCTGGTCCCCGGCGACCCGGGCGTAGTCGAGGGCCAGGGCGACGGCGAAGGCGGTGGAGGAATGCACTCCGGTGCGCACCGGATAGGCCGCCAGCGGCAGGTGGGCGCGGAACCGGTCGGCGAAATCGGCGGCCAGGGGCGCCAGCCGCTCCGCCCAGGGGCCCGGCGCCCCCGTCAGCTCCGCCTGCAGCTTCAGGAGCCAGGCCCAGCCGTAGGGCCGCTCGAAGCCCCGCGACAGGGGTCGCCGCAGGACGGCCCGCTCGCCCTCCACCGCCGCCTCAGTGAAAGCCTCAGCAAAGCGCGCATCGATCTCCACAGCGACCGGATGGTCCGGGAACCGGCGACGGACGGCGGCCAGCAGCCAGTAGCCGTGCACGCAGGAATGCCAGTCGAAGCTGCCGAAGAAGATGGGATGGAGGCGGCGGGGTTCGGCCAGGTCCGCCTCCGAGGTCAGGACCTGGTCCAGCTTGTAGGGCCAGGGCCGGGTGACGTGCCCCAGGGCGATCCGGGCGAAGCCGGCGGCGATCTCAGGGGTGAGCCGGGAAGGCGAGGACATGCATCAGCACCGTGTTCACGAGCAGGAGGACGAGCGCCGTGGGCGCCTGCGCCCGGATGACGGCGTAACGGTCGTCCAGGTCAAGGAGGGCCGCGGGGGCGAGGTTGAAGTTGGCGGCCAGCGGCGTCAGCAGGGTGCCGCAGAAGCCCGACAGCATGCCGATGGCGCAGATGGCCGCCGGATCCCCCCCGTAGACCTTGACCAGGATGGGCAGGGCCACCCCGGCGGTCATGACCGGGAAGGCGGCGAAGGCGTTGCCCATCAGGACGGTGAAGCCCGCCATGCCCAGGCAGTAGACCGCCACTGCGGCCAGGCGGGTGTCCATGGAAAAGACCCGGGTGACCGTCTCGCCCACCACGGCGCCCACCCCGGCCAGGGCGAAGACGGCGCCCAGGGCCGCGAGCGTCTGCGGCAGGAGGGCCATCCAGCCCACGGTGTCCGCCAGGCGCAGGCCCTCGGTCAGGGGGGAAAGGACCGGCTGGCGGAACAGGCGGACCGTCAGGGCGGCGACGACCAGGGCGGCCAGGCTGAGGGAGACAAGGGTCGCCTGCTTGGGGTCCACCAGGGCGGCGGCGACGGGCCCGCCGTGGCGCACGCCCAGGCTGCCGGCCAGCACGATGACCGGGACCAGCAGGGCTGGGAGGAAGAGGCGAAGCCCATGGGCGCGGGCCGAGGCGGCGCGCGCGCCGGCGTCGTCGGCGCCTGTCCCGCTGCGCCCAAGGCCGAGGGCCGCCGTGACGGCCATGGCTAGGACGAGGAGCCCATTGCCCAGGTCGCCCAGATGGTCGCCGGCCAGGAAGGACAGGGCGAACAGCCCCCAGAACAGGGCGTTGCGCCACCGGCGCGGGTTGGCCGGGTCGCGAAGGCTCATCACCGCGAAGCCGGCGAAGACGAGGCCGGCAAGGGCGTAGACCTGGGTCAGCCCGATCACGGCCGCGGCCTCCGGCGGCCAAAGAGCAGGATCCGGCACCCATGGACAAGGAAGGCGGCGATGGCGGTGGGAATGGCCCAGACCGACAGATGCAGGGGCTCCACCGTGATCCCGTTCTGCTCCAGGAAGCCGACCATCAGGAGGATGGAGCCGATGGCCAGGAAGATGTCCTCGCCGAAGAAGAGCCCGATATTGTCGGTGCCGGCGGCGAAGGCCCGCACCTTCTGGGCCTCGCTTGAGTCCAGGGCCTCGACTCCCGTCTCCGAGGCCCGGGCGGCTTCGGCCATGGGGGCGATGATCGGGCGGATGGTCTGGGTCTGGCCGGCGATGGAGATCAGGCCCAGGGCGGCGGTCACCTGCCGGAAGAGCAGATAGGCGAGCATGAGCCGCGCAAAGGTCACCGACCGGAGTCGGGCGATCAGGCCGCGGGCCGCCTCCTGGAGGCCGGACCGCTCCAGCACGCCGATCACCGGAAGGATCAGCCAGGCGGCGCTGACATAGCGGTTCTCGTTGAAGGCCTTGCCGAAGGCCGCCAGCACCTCCATCGGCGAAAGACCGGCCGCCAGGCCCGTGGCCAGGGCGGAGGCCAGGACCACCAGCAGCGGGTTCAGGCCGACGGCGAAGCCCGCCACCACCAGCAGCACGCCCAGAAGCACCAGCATGGGTCCCATCCCCTTCCCTCGCCGGGACAGTCTAGACCCGAGTCGCCCGCCGGGTCGCGGGGCTGCGGCTTGCGCCCCGCGGCGACGGGTCTATTGAAGACAGGCGATGTTCAGGGGGATCCGGAATGGCCACGGCGGTTCTTCAGGCGCGGATGAGCTCCAGCCGCCTGACCGGCAAGGTCCTGAAGCCCCTATTGGGGCAGCCGATGATCCTGCGGCAGATCGAGCGCCTGCGCCGCTCCCGCCGGCTTGAGCGGATCGTCGTGGCCACCAGCGAGGCGCCATCGGACGACATCCTGGCCGAGACCCTCGCCGGAGCAGGGGTTGAGGTCGTGCGAGGTCCTTTGGACGATGTTCTGGGGCGGTTCATCCGGACCATCGACGCCCTTGGGATTGAGGGAGACCTTGTCCGCCTCACCGCCGACTGCCCCCTGGCCGACCCCGACGTCATAGACGCCTGCATAGCCAAGCGGCGGGACGGAGGCTTCGACGTCGTCACCCTTGGGGAACGGCGGTCGTTTCCCCGCGGTCTGGATGCAGAGGCCCTCACCGTGGACATACTGAGGCGTATCGATAAGGAGGCGACCTCCGCCTACGACCGGGAACACGTCACGCCCTGGCTTTACCGGCCGGGGTCGTCCTTCCGACGGGGCGACCTCGTGCAGGCGGAGGACCAGAGCGAATTCCGGTGGACTGTGGACCTGCCGGAGGATTTCGACTTCGTGGAGCGGGTCTACGCCGCGCTCTATCCCGTCAACCCGGCCTTCACCTCGGCGGACATCCTCGCCCTGCCCTTCGCCCGGCGGGAGTCCGACGTCTGAGGCGTCTCAAGCGGGCCCGCCGCCCTCGACCATCGACCAGTCGAGGGGCTCGCCGAAGGAGATGTCCCGGGTGGCGAGTCGGCCGAGCACCCCGTCAATATGCTTGGGCGGCAGGCCATGGCCGGGCCGGACGGAGCGCAGGTTGGCCGCAGTGAAGGGCTCCCCCTGCCGGACATCTGCGCTGATGTAGAGCGAACGCCGCATGCCGGCGTTGCCCGCCTCGACCTCCCCTGGGCCGTAGGCCACCCCGCCCAGGGCCTCCCAGGCGCCGCGACAGCTGGCGACCAGCTCGGCGAGCTCGGCGGGCTCCAGGGAGAAGGCGGAGTCCACGCCGCCCTCGGCCCGGCTCAGGGTGAAGTGCTTCTCGATGAACACCGCCCCGAGGGCCACGGCGGCCACCGAGGCGGCGGTGCCCAGGGTGTGGTCGGACAGGCCGGTCATGACCCCGAACCGCGCGGCCATATCCGGCAGGGTGGCGAGGTTCATGGAAGACATGGGCGCCGGGTAGGCGCTGGTGCAGTGCAGGACGATCAGGTCCTTCGCCCCGGCTCCCCGCGCCGCCTCCACCGCCTCGGCGATCTCCCCCGGCGAGGCCATTCCGGTGGACATGACCAGGGGCCGGCCCGTCGCCGCGCAGCGCCGGATGAGAGGCAGGTCCACCAGCTCGAAGGACGCGATCTTGTAGGCGGGGGCGCCGAGACCCTCGAGAAGGTCCACGGCGGTGAAGTCGAAGGGCGAGGAGAACAGGGTCACCCCCGCCTTCCGGGCGTGCTCGAACATCGGGCCGTGCCAGTCCCAGGGGGTGTGGGCCTCGGCGTAGAGCTCATGCAGGCGACGGCCGTCCCAGAGGCCGCCCTCGATCCGGAACCCGGGGCCGTCGTGGTCGAGGGTGAGGGTGTCGGCGGTGTAGGTCTGGATCTTGACCGCGTCCGCCCCGGCCTCCGCCGCCGCCGAAATCAGCTCAAGGGCGCGCCCCAGCTCGCCATTGTGATTGCCCGACATCTCCGCCACCACATAGGGCGGATGACCGGGCCCGATGGGCCTGCCGTCGATGTGGGCCAGGGCCTGGCTCATGGGGGGACTCCCGCGTCCTGAGCGCGATTCGCATGTTGAATATGGGACCACCCGCGCCCGGGGGCCAGACGCTCAGCCCTCCGGCGATTCGGAAGGCGCCCCGTCAAAGCGAAAAGCGGCCCCGTCCCGGCGCACATGGCCGGCGGTCGGGGCGGCGAAGTGGGTGCCGATCACGAGGATGGGCTGGTCAGCTGCGCCCTCGAAGACCTCCCGCCGCATCACGGCCGAGGCCGCCGGATCACTGTCGAAGGGCGGCGACCACTCCGGGTGGGCCAGCTGGCAGGGATGGTGGACCATGTCTCCGGTGATCAGCCCCACCTCGCCGGCGGACTCGATCCGGACGCTGACATGGCCGGGCGTGTGGCCGGGGGTCGGGACCAGCCGGACCTCCGGCGAGATGACGTGGTCCATCTCCACCAGGTCGACCAGACCGGCCTCGAAGACCGGGCGGATGGAGTCCGACAGGATGACCTGCTGCTCGGCGTCCCCTTCCGCGCTCCAGTGGTCGTATTCGCGGCGACCGATCAGGTAACGGGCGTGGGGGAAGGTGGGGACCCAGCGGTCGCCCTCGCGCATCGTATTCCAGCCGACATGGTCGACGTGCAGGTGGGTGCAGACGACGGCGTTGACGCTCTCGCGGGTCCAGCCTGTCGCCTCGAAGGATTTCAGGAAATCCGTGGACAGGGCCTGGCCGCCGACCAGGCTGCGCGGGCGATCATTCCCGATGCAGGTGTCGACCACCAGTCGCAGGCCGGGCGCCTCGACGAGCAGGGCGTGGATGGACAGGCGCAGGTGGCCTTCCGGGGTCACATAGTGCGGATAGAGCCAGGGGATTTCGCGCAGGGCCTCCGGCGTCGCCTCGGCGAGGAAGGCTCGCCGGGGGTTATGCGCCACCGGCATCTCCATCTCGACCACCCGGGTGACCGTCACCTCGCCGATCCGCCAGCTGAGCATGTCCGCCCTCCCCGTCTTCGACCCCGACTAGCGCAGGCCCGCGTTGATCCGGTCGAGCGCCGCCTGGCCGGGCACCAGCTCGGCGTCGGAGAGGCTGTTCAGCGGACGGTCCGTCGTGCCCAGGGCGCCATGCAGGTCGCCCGGGTCCGGGTTGACGTAAAGAAGCCCTGTGACGATCTCGCCCTCGGCCTGCCGTTCGGCCAGGTAGGCCATGGCGGCGATCCGGTCGGTGGCGTCGTAGTGTTCGGCCAGCTTGTGCAGGGACAGGACCGAACCGTCGTGCTGGGTCACGGAAATGGTCGTGCCGGGCTCGTAGTCCACCTCGATGGGCTTGCGGTCGGCGATCACGTCGAGGCGGTTCACGGCCTCATTATGCTCACGGACATAGTCGTAGCTCTTGGTGGACCCGGCGTGGTTGTTGAACTGGACGCACGGGCTCAGCGTGTCGATGAAGGCCGGGCCGGGATGACGGATGGCGGCCTTGATCAGGGGCACCAGCTGGGCCTTGTCGCCAGAGAAGGAGCGGGCCACGAAGGTGGCGCCCAGCTGGAGGGCCAGGCTGACCATGTCGATGGCGGCGTCATGGTTGACCACGCCCTTCTTGGACTTGGAGCCGCGGTCTGAGGTCGCCGAGAACTGGCCCTTGGTCAGGCCATACACGCCGTTGTTCTCGACAATGTAGGTCATGTTCACCCCGCGCCGGATGGCGTGGGCGAACTGACCGAGGCCGATCGAAGCGGAGTCGCCGTCGCCGGAGACGCCCAGGTAGATCAGCTCGTGATTGGCCAGGTTGGCGCCCGTCAGCACCGACGGCATACGTCCGTGTACGGTGTTGAAGCCGTGCGAGTTCCCCAGGAAGTAGTCCGGCGTCTTGGACGAGCAGCCGATGCCGGACAGCTTGGCCACCCGGTGGGGGGGCAGGTCGAGCTCGTAGGCCGCCTGGATGATGGCGGCGGAGATGGAGTCGTGACCGCATCCGGCGCAGAGGGTCGAGACCGATCCCTCGTAGTCCCGGCGAAGATAGCCCAGGGCGTTGGGGGTCAGGGCTGGATGATGCAGCTTGGGCTTGGCGATGTAGGTCATTCGGCGGCCTCCCGGAGCGGGCGCGAGCCCGGCGGCTGGGTTGCGTCCATCAGGCTGGAGATGGAGGAGACGATGAAGCGGGCGGTGATGGGCGTACCGTCAAAGTGCAGGATCGGGACCAGCCGGTCCGGGTCGCCGCCATTCTCGGCCATCAGCAGGGTGCGCAGCTGGGCGTCCCGGTTCTGTTCGACCACGAAGATCCGGTCATGCGAGGCGAGAAAGTCATCCACCTCGGACGAGAAGGGAAAGGCCCGGATGCGAAGGGCGTCCAGGCGGCGTCCCTGCCGTTCGAAGAGGCCGAGCGCCTCATGCATGGCCGGTCCCGTTGAGCCATAGTAGATCACACCCTCCCGGGTCGGCGCGCTGGCCGGACGAAGCTCCGGCGCGGGAACAAAGGACTTGGCGGTCTCGAACTTGCGCAGCAGGCGCTGCACGTTGTCGACATAGACCGAACCCTCTTCGGAGTACCGGGCGTAGGGGTTGCGAGAGGTGCCGCGGGTGAAATAGCCGCCCCGGGTCGGGTGGACGCCGGGATAGGTCCGGTAGGGGATGCCGTCGCCGTCCACGTCGAGATAGCGGCCGAAGTCACGGCCCGCGTCGAGCTCGTCGTGGGTCATGACCTT
This sequence comes from Phenylobacterium sp., assembly GCA_020402585.1. Lineage (GTDB taxonomy): Bacteria > Pseudomonadota > Alphaproteobacteria > Caulobacterales > Caulobacteraceae > Phenylobacterium. The sequence goes on from JADBZH010000052.1 coordinate 12,987, forward strand.
GCCGCGGTCCATCCGGCGGCTGTCGTCCCACTTGAAGGGCTCGGTCAGCCACTCGTTCATGCCCATGTCGAGGTCGAGCATGACGAAGACGGTGGTCTGCAGCCGGTCGGCCAGGTCGAAGGCCTGGGCCGCGAAGGTGAAGCACTCGCCCGGGTCCATGGGCAGAAGCATGGGGTGCTTGGTGTCCCCATGGCTGGCGTAGGCGGCGCCGATGAGGTCCGCCTGCTGGGTGCGGGTCGGCATGCCGGTGGACGGTCCACCCCGCTGGACATCGAAGATCACCGCCGGAATCTCAGCGAAGTAGGACAGGCCGATGAACTCGGTCATCAGCGAGACGCCGGGTCCGGAGGTGGCTGTAAAGGCCCGGGCGCCGTTCCAGCCGGCGCCGATGACCATGCCGATGGAGGCGATCTCATCCTCAGCCTGGACGATGGCGAAGTTCGCCTTGCCGGTCTCGGGATCAACCCGCAGCTCCTGGCAATAGCTGGTGAAGGCCTCCGCCAGGGAGGTGGAGGGGGTGATGGGGTACCAGGCGCAGACCGTGGCGCCCCCATACACCGCGCCAAGGCCGGCGGCCTGGTTGCCTTCGATGAAGATCCGGTTGCCCACGGCGTCCGCCCGGCGGACCTGCAGGCCCAGGGGGGCCATGTTGTCCTTCACCCAGTCCCGGCCCATGTGCAGGGCGTCGTAGTTGGCCTTGATCAGGCGCTCGCGTCCTTCGAACTGCTCGGCGAGGAGCTGCTCGATGACCTCGATCTCGATGCCCAGCAGGGCGGCGAGGGCGCCGACATAGATGATGTTCTTGAACAGCTGGCGCTCGCGCGCGACCGTGTAGGCGGCGTTGCAGATGGCGGTCAGCGGCACGCCGATGACGTTGATGTCCGGCCGGAACTTCGACGGCGGCATCGGCTTGGTCGAGTCGTAGAACAGGTAGCCGCCCGGCTCGATCTCGGCGACATCCCGGTCCCAGGTCTGCGGGTTCATCGCCACCATCATGTCCACGCCGCCGCGACGGCCAAGATGACCCTCGCCGGTGACGCGCACCTCGAACCAGGTGGGCAGGCCCTGGATGTTTGACGGGAAGATGTTCCGGACCGCCACCGGCACGCCCATCCGCAGGACCGCCTTGGCGAACATGGAGTTGGCGCTGGCCGAGCCGGAGCCGTTGACGTTGGCGAACTTGACGACGAAGTCGTTGATGGCGGCGAGGGGGGCGGTCATGCGGCGCCTCCCATCTGCTCGGCATGGGTCATCTCAAGGGTGAACCTCTGCATGTCCCAGGCCCCGGTGGGGCAGCGCTCGGCGCAAAGGCCGCAGTGCAGGCAGACGTCCTCGTCCTTGACCATCACCCGACCGGTGGCCAGGGCGCCCGACACCAGGAGGTCCTGGTCGAGGTTGAGGGCCGGCGCCTTAAGGCGGGACCGGAGGTCCGCCTCCTCGCCGTCCTCGGTGAAGGTGATGCAGTCCACCGGGCAGATGTCGACGCAGGCGTCGCACTCGATGCAGAGGTTGTCGGCGAAGACCGTTTGGACGTCGCAGTTCAGGCACCGCTGGGCCTCGGCGAAGCCAAGCCGGGAATCGAAGCCGAGCTCGACCTCGACCCGCACGTTCTTCAGGGCCTCGGCCTTGTCGAGCATGGGCACCCGGTGCCGGAGATCCAGCGAGATGTCGTTGTCATAGCTCCACTCATGGATGCCCATCTTCTGGGAAACCAGGGAGAAGCCCGGGGGCGGCCGGTCATGGACATCCTCGCCCATGCAATGGCGGTGGATCGAGACCGCGGCGTCATGGCCGTGCGCCACGGCCCAGATGATGTTCTTCGGGCCGAAGGCGGCGTCGCCGCCAAAGAAGACCCCCTTGCGGGTGGACTCGAAGGTCACCGGGTCGACCTGGGGCATGTCCCAGCGGTCGAAGTCGAGGCCGATGTCGCGCTCGATCCAGGGGAAGGCGTTCTCCTGGCCGACGGCGACCAGGACATCGTCGCATTCATGGTGCTCGTCGGGCTCGCCCGAGGGCACGAGGTTGCGGCGGCCCTTGTCGTCGTACTCGGCGCGGACGATCTCGAAGGTCACGCCGGTGAGGCGGCCGTTCTCGTGAGTGAAGGCCTTGGGAACGCGATAGTTGAGGATCGGGATATCCTCATGGATCGCATCCTCCTTCTCCCACGGGCTGGCCTTCATCTCCTCGAAGCCCGAGCGGACCACCACCTTGACCTCCTCGCCGCCGAGGCGACGCGAGGTGCGGCAGCAGTCCATGGCGGTGTTGCCGCCACCCAGGACGATGACCCGCCGGCCGATCTTCTCGATGTGGCCAAAGGAGACGCTGGAGAGCCAGTCGATCCCGACGTGGACGTTGGCGGCGGCCTCCTTGCGGCCCGGGATGTCGAGATCCCGGCCCCGGGGCGCCCCGGACCCGACGAACACCGCGTCGAAGCCTTCGGACAAGAGGCCCTTGAGGCTCTCGATCCGCTGGCCGAGGCGAAGCTCCACGCCGCCCAGCCGGGTGACGTAGCCGACCTCCTCGTCGATCACTTCCTCCGGCAGGCGGAAACGCGGGATCTGGCTGCGGATCATGCCGCCCGACCGGGGTTCGCCGTCGAAAAGGACCAGCTCGTAACCCAGGGGCGCCAGGTCGCGGGCGACGGTCAGGGAGGCGGGCCCGGCGCCCACCAGGGCCACCCGCTTGCCATTCCGCTTCGCCGCAACCGGCGGCATGAGGGGGCCGACGTCGGACTTGTTGTCGGCGGCCACGCGCTTCAGCCGGCAGATGGCCACCGGCTCCTCCTCCACCCGACCGCGCCGGCAGGCGGGTTCGCAGGGGCGGTCGCAGGTGCGGCCAAGAACGCCCGGAAAGACGTTGGACTTCCAGTTGATCATGTAGGCGTCATCGTACCGGCCATCGGCGATCAGGCGGATGTATTCCGGCACGGGCGTGTGGGCCGGACAGGCCCACTGGCAATCGACCACCTTGTGATAGTAGTCGGGACCCTCGGTACGCGTTGGCTGCAAGACCCGTTTCCTCCCAGGTCGCCCTGCGGGACGGGGCCGGAGTCTCGCGCGGATCCCGGTCCTTCGCCGCCCCGCTTCGGGCGTTGACTCCATTCTTACGGGCGGATGACGGGCAAGGCCAGACGTCATGCCTCAGAGCCCTGAAATTCCGGTCGCGTTCAAGAGTGCGTGAGACTCCGGGCCGGGCTCTTGGTGAAAAAAGGTTAACGAGCCTTAACTGACGACGTCCATCTGCATGGGAGGTTGTCATGAACTATCGTCCCTGGTTTGCGCCCCTTGAAGCCGAAGACGAGGACGCCGCCTTCGGCGCGCGGGAGAGCGAGTCCGGCGCAGACTTCGAGGCCCTCAACCTGCGGCGGGCGGCGATCGAGAATGCGGAAGCCCTGAGGCTCGCCCGGGCCATCTGACCCGGCGAGGCCCCGGCCCATCGCCAACCTTACGCAAAGCCACGTAGGCGATCGATGCCGGGAAGCGCTGGCGCGCCTGTCCGGCCTGACCTAGGCTTTGTCGGTCAGAGGCGGTGCGGGAGGACGCAATGCAACTTCGTAGGCTGGGGAATAGCGGGCTGAAGGTCAGCGTGATCGGGCTCGGCTGCAACAACTTCGGCATGCGCATCGACCAGGCGCAGACGCGCATGGTGGTCGACGCCGCCCTCGACTGCGGCGTCAACTTCTTCGACACGGCCGACATCTACGGCGCCGCCAAGTCCGAGGTCTTCCTGGGCGAAGCCCTGAAGGGCAAGCGTGACAAGGCGGTCCTGGCCACCAAGTTCGCCAACCCCATGGGAGAGGGCGAATACCTGCGGGGCGGCGCCCGGCGGTACATCGTCAAGGCGGTGGAGGACAGCCTCAAGCGCCTGCACACCGACCACATCGACCTCTACCAGATGCACGTGCCCGATCCCGATACCCCCATCGAGGAGACCCTGCGCGCCCTCGACGACCTCGTCCGTGCGGGCAAGGTGCTGTACGTCGGAAACTCCAACTTCGCCGGCTGGCAGATCGCCGACGCCGACTGGATCTCCCGCAACAACGGCCTGGAGCGCTTTGTCTCGGCCCAGAACAATTTCAGCCTCCTGGAGCGGGGCGTCGAACGCGAGGTGCTGCCGGCCTGCGAGCGTTTCGGCCTGGGTCTCCTGCCCTACTTCCCCCTCGCCAGCGGCTTCCTGACCGGCAAGTACCAGCGTGGCGAGCCGCCGCGGCAGGGCACCCGGCTCGCGGCCTGGGGCAAGCGCGGGGCCGCCGCCCTCAGCGACCGGAACTTCGACCGGCTGGAGGCCCTGGAACACTGGGCCATGCAGCGCGGCCGGCGCATACTGGATCTGGCCTTCGCCTGGCTCCTGGGTCACCGGGTCGTGAGTTCCGTCATCGCCGGCGCCACCACCCCCGAGCAGGTCGAAGCCAACGCCCGGTGCGCCGAATGGATCCTCACCCCGGCGGAGGTGGAGGAAGTGCGGGCCCTGCTCGCATGACGGGGGTGATCCTTGCGCCCCTGCCGCCCCAGCCCGCCGGCGTGCCCTGGCCGACCGGAGACTGGAGCCTCGGCGACCTCCCGGAAGGCCTGGACCCCGGCCATCTTGCGCGCCTGGTGGAGCGCGGCTTCAGCGACTTTGAGGAGACCCACGCCGTCGTGGTGGTCCAGGGAGGCCGCCTCCTGTTCGAGCGCTACGGCCCGGCCCACGGCCCTGACGCGACCTGCCTGTCCTGGTCGATGGCCAAGAGCCTGACCCACGCCCTCGTGGGGATTGCAGTCGGTGACGGGCTTTTGGACATCATGGCCCCCGCCCCGGTCCCGGAATGGCGGACGCCGGGGGATCCCAGGGGCGCCATTACGACGGACCAGCTCCTGCGCATGGTCAGCGGGCTGAAGTTCTCGGAGGTCTATGAGCCCGACAAGCCCTCCGACACCATCGAGATGATGTGGGGCTCCGGAAAGGCCGACGTCGCCCACTATGCGGCCAGCCAGCCCCTCGAGCACCCGCCTGGGACGTTCTTCAGCTATTCCTCGGGGACGACCAACATCATCTGCCGGATCCTGGCGGACCTGACCGGCCTGAGGGGCGAGGCCTTCGCCGCCTTCATGCGCGAGCGGCTCTTCGAGCCCCTGGGCATGCGAACGCCGGTTCCCAAGTTCGATCCTGCGGGAACCTTCATCGGGTCCTCTTTCTGCTTCGCCAGCGGCCGGGACTTCGCCAGGTTCGGGCTGCTCTATCTCCGCGACGGGATCTGGGACGGTCGCCGGCTGCTGCCCGAGGGCTGGGTCGACTATGCCCGCACCCCGACGCCCCGCCAGGCTGGCGTGACGGACGATCCCTATGGCGCCCACTGGTGGCTGGGCATGGGCGGAGAGGGCTCCTTTTCAGCCAACGGCCACGAGGGACAGTACACCCTTCTGGTTCCTGAACTTGACCTGATCATTGTCCGGCATGGACGGACGGACACAGCGCTCAAGGAGGACCTCAAGGCCTGGATGGGAGAGATGGCGGCGGCCTTCCGGACCTGATGCGACTGCCGCGCCCTCTGGACAGAGGCCGAAAGCAGGCGCAGCCTCCCCTTGGGGAAACATAAGCCGGGAGGTCCAGGCATGGCGAGGTTCGAGGTCAACGGACGGAGCGTCCAGAACCAGGGGCCTGACGACGCCCCCCTGCTGTGGGTCCTGCGCGACGAGCTCGGCCTGAGCGGAACCAAGTTCGGCTGCGGGGTCGGCCAGTGCGGCGCCTGCACGGTGCATGTGGACGGCCAGGCCATCCGCTCCTGCCTGACGCCGGTCAGCGCCGTCGATGGCATGAAGGTGACCACGATCGAGGGCCTGGGCGCCGGCGGGGTCCACCCCGTGCAGGCGGCCTGGGTCGAAGCCCAGGCGCCACAGTGCGGCTACTGCCAGTCCGGCCAGATCATGCAGGCCGCCGCCCTCCTGGCGGCCAATCCCAGCCCCTCCGACGCTGAGATCGAGGCGGCGATGGACGGCAATCTCTGTCGCTGCATGGCCTATGTGCGCATCCGCAAGGCGGTGAAGCTGGCCGCCCGCAAGGGCGCCGGACGCAGCGCGGCGCGTAAGACGGAGGTGCGCTCATGAACCGCCCCCTGATCCCGGATCCCAGCCGCCGACGCTTCCTGATCGCCGCCGGCGCGGCGGGCGCGGCCTTCGGCTTCGCCGCGACGGCCGAGGCCGCCATCTCCCTGGGACCATACTCGGGCGCCCCCGCCTTTGAGCCCAGCCTCTGGTACGCCATCGACGCCCAAGGGATCGTCACCGTGAACGTCGTCCGCGCCGAGATGGGCCAGCACGTCGGCACGGCCCTGGCCCGCATCGTCGCCGACGAGCTCGAGGCCGACTGGGACAAGGTCCGCATCGTCCACGTGGATACCGACCCCAAGTGGGGCCTGATGGTCACCGGCGGGTCCTGGTCGGTCTGGCAGAGCTATCCCTTCCTCAGCCAGGCGGGCGCAGCGGGACGGATCGCCCTGATCGAGGCCGGGGCGAAGATGCTGGGCGCGCCCGCATCCTCCTGCATCGCCCGGAAGGGCAAGGTTTTCGCCGGAAAGCGCTCGGTGAGCTTTGGCGACATCGTGGCGAAGGGCGGACTCCGCTCAGGATTCACCGACAAGGAGCTGGCCGCCCTTCCGATCAAGCCGGCCTCGGAGCGGCGTCTGATCGGGGGCGAGTTCCAGGCCCGGGACATCCCCGCCAAGACTGACGGCTCAGCGGTGTTCGGGATCGACGCCAGGATCGCCGGCATGGTCTACGCCCGGCCGGTTCTGCCGCCGACGCGGAACGAGTCGAAGGTGACCTCGGTGGATGAGTCCGCCGCAAAGGCGATCCCCGGCTATCGCGGCCACCTGGTGCTGGACGACCCGTCCGGCACCGTGCCGGGCTGGGTCCTGGCCCTCGGCGACAGCTTCATCGCCGCGGACCGGGCCGTCCGGGCCCTCAAGGTCAGCTGGGAGAACGGGCCGACGGCCAAGGTCTCCGACGCCGACCTCGAGGCGCGGGCCCGGGCCCTGATCGCGGATGAGTCCGCGGGCTCGCTGGTGGTGGCGGACCCGGACGTGGAGGCGGCCTTCGCCGCGGCGAAGTCGAAGCTCGAGGCGGAGTATGCGACAGACGCCGCCCTGCACTTCCAGATGGAGCCGCTGAACGCCCTGGCCTTCGAACGCAACGGCGTCTTCGAGATCCATACCGGCAACCAGTGGCAGTCCCTGATCCTGCCCACCCTGGCCAAGGCCCTGGGACGTCCCGAGGCCAGCATCGTGCTGAAGACCTACCTGCTTGGAGGCGGGTTCGGACGACGCCTGAACGGAGACTACGCCGTGCCCGCGGCCCTTGCGGCCAAGGCCCTCGGCAAGCCGGTCAAGCTGGTCTTCACCCGAGAGGACGACACCCTCTTCGACAGCTTCCGCTCGCCCTCCGTGCAGAGGGTGCGCATGGCGTTCGGCGAGGGCGGACGCGTGACCGCCATGGATCACGCCGCCGCCGCCGGCTGGCCGACGGAGGTGATGGCGCCCTTCTTCATGCCCAAGGGGGCCAATGACCGGCCCTTCGATCCCTTTGCGATCAACGGGGCCAACCACTGGTACAGCGTCGGCGCCCACCGGGTCCGGGCCCTGTCCAACGACCTGGCCAACCGCGCCTTCCGACCGGGCTGGCTGCGCTCGGTGGGGCCGGGCTGGACCAACTGGGCGGTCGAGAGCGCCATGGACGAGGCCGCCCACGCCACGGGCCAGGACCCCCTCGCCTTCCGGCTGAAGATGCTGGACGGCGTCGGCCGCAACGCCGGGTCCGCGCCCAACGCCGTGGGTGGAGCCAAACGCCAGGCCGCCGTCCTGTCGCGGGTCGCCAAGGCGGCGGGCTGGGGCGGCAAGCTGCCTGCCGGGGTCGGCCTGGGTCTCGCCACCACCTTCGGCCAGGAGCGGGACATGCCCACCTGGACCGCCTGCGCCGCCCGGGTCCGGGTCGACGGCAAGACGGGCGAGGTCAAGGTCGAGAAGCTGCACCTGGTCGTGGACGCCGGCGCCATCATCCACCCCGACGGGGCCCTGGCCCAGATGGAGGGCGCCGCCCTCTGGGGGCTCAGCCTCGCCCTCCACGAGGGGGCGACCTTCAAGGATGGCCAGATCCAGGAGACCAATCTGGGCGCCTACACCCCGCTGCGGATGAGCGATGTTCCCGACCTCGCCATCGAGTTTGTCGACAGCGACCACGCCCCTGTGGGCCTGGGGGAGCCGGCCACCACCGTGGTGGCCCCCGCCCTCGGCAACGCCATCTTCAACGCCGTCGGGGCGCGGGTGCGACGCCTGCCGATCCGCCCGCAGGCGGTCCTGGAGGCGCTGAAGACACGCTGATGGCACGCCGTCAGGACGCCCCGTGCGCCCGGACGGCGGCGGCCAGCTCCTCGGCCATCTGGGCGCGCAGCCGCTCCGGGGCGAGGATCCGGACCTTGTCGCCCCAGCTGAAGAGGTGCCAGGCCAGCTCGCGCATGCCGGCCGCCCGAAACCGGGCGATGACCGAGCCGTCGGCCTGACGCTCGAGGGTCTGGGTGGCGTGGAAGCGCCAGCCCAGGGCCTCCTCCGCCCCATGCGGCAGGATGTGAAGGACCACGTCCTCGATGGCGTCCTGGTAGATGCCGAAGCTTCGCGCGGCGTAGGCGGCCAGGGAGAAGTCGGGCGGGCGGCCGCCTGGCAGGGGAACCACCCGGATGTCCCGCACCCGGTCCAGGCGCCAGTTGCGCGGCTCGCCTGAACCGGTCTCGGCGGCGACGAGATAGTTGGCGCGCCCGAAGAGGAGGCCGTAGGGGGTGACCTCGCGCTCCCGGCCCGGCGTCGAGCCGCCGTCGTAGAGAAACCTCAGCCTCTGCAGGGAGACGATGGCCTCACGCACGGCGCCCAGCACCGCCTCGTCCTCGAAGGGTCGGGGACCGGGATGCACCGCCATGGTCTCGGCCTCGAGAAGCGCCTCCATGTCGGGCGCGAGCCGCCGGCGCACCCCCGACCGGATGGCGGAGAGCACCTTGGACTCCAGAGCGCCCAGGGCGCCGGCGCGGGCGGTGGCCCCGGACTGGCGGAAGTGATCCGCCGCCGCCCTGAGGGCGGCGAACTCCTCGGCGGTCGGGGCCTGGAAGATGCCGTCGAGCCCGGAGGGGATGCGGAACCGCACGGTGGGCGGATCGGGGATCTCCTCCATCTGGGGAAAGGCCTCGCGGACGGCGTCACGCATGCGCTCGACCGTCCGGCGCGAGACCTGCATGGCCGCCGCCATCTCGTCGAGGGTCAGGCCCTCGGCGGAGGCGGCCAGCCTCCGGGCGAGTTCAAGCAGCCTCGCCGCCTTCTCGTGTCGCATTCCCAGCCCCGAAAATGAGAACAGATCAAAAACCTACGACCGTTTCTGGCGCAGCGCCAGCGCAATCTGACCTCATCGCAAGGCGCGAGCCTCAGGAAAGGTCCTCACGATGCAGAATGTCCAGTCGATCCGCCCCGCCCGTCCCGACGCCCTCCTTCGCTTTGACGCGCGCCGCCCCCTGCGCCCCGCCACCCCGGAGATGATCGAGGCGGTGATCCGCCATGCCGACCGGGCCGAGCGCCTCGCTGGAGGTCGCCTGCGGCTCAGGCTGTCGGAAGCCATGGCTCAGGACCTGGTGCGCCAGGGCCGGCTGGACTCGCCCGACCTGCGCCTCTGCGACCTGACCGTCGTCTGGGATGAGGCCCAGGGCGAGGTCATCCTGGTGCGCGACGCCGCCCGGCTGAGGGAGGCCTCCGCCCGCTGGGCCGAATGGGACGCC
>JADBZH010000053.1 GCA_020402585.1 Phenylobacterium sp.
CGCTGGGGCTCGTCGGCCTTCAACAACTTCCGCGTCGTGCCCCCCGGCACCGGCATCTGCCACCAGGTGAACCTGGAGTACCTGGCCCAGACCGTCTGGACCGGCGATGAAGACGGCGCAGCCCTGGCCTATCCCGACACGGTCGTCGGCACCGACTCCCACACCACCATGATCAACGGCCTGGCCGTCCTGGGCTGGGGCGTGGGCGGTATCGAGGCCGAGGCGGCCATGCTGGGCCAGCCCATCCCCATGCTGATCCCCGAGGTCATCGGTTTCCGCCTGACCGGCGACATGCCCGAGGGCGCCACGGCCACCGACCTGGTGCTGACCGTGACCCAGATGCTCCGCAAGAAGGGCGTGGTGGGCAAGTTCGTCGAGTTCTTCGGCCCCGGCCTCGCCGGCCTGACCCTCGAGGACCAGGCGACCATCGCCAACATGGCCCCGGAGTATGGCGCCACCTGCGGCTTCTTCCCGGTCACCCGGGCCACGGTCGACTACCTGCGCGCCACCGGCCGCGACCCGGCCAGGGTCGAGCTTGTGGAAGCCTACGCCAAGGCCCAGGGCCTCTGGTCCGAGCCCGGAGATCCTGAACCCGTCTTCACCGATACTCTCGAACTCGACCTCGGAACCGTCCAGCCCTCCCTGGCCGGCCCCAAGAGGCCGCAGGACCGCGTCCTCCTCAGCGACGCCGCCTCGGAGTTCCGCTCCGCCCTGTCCAAGGAATTCGGTCGTGAGGCCGGTGCCCCGCGCGCTGCGGTGAAGGGGGAATCCTACGACCTGGGCGACGGCGATGTCGTGATCGCGGCCATCACCTCCTGCACCAACACCTCCAATCCCAGCGTCCTCATCGCCGCCGGCCTCGTGGCCAAGAAGGCGGTGGAGAAGGGCCTGAAGGTGAAGCCCTGGGTGAAGACCTCCCTCGCCCCCGGAAGCCAGGTGGTCACCGACTACCTGAAGGCCGCCGGCCTGACCAAGAGCCTGGACGCCCTCGGCTTCAACCTGGTCGGCTATGGCTGCACCACCTGCATCGGCAACTCCGGCCCCCTGCCCGAAGCCATCTCCGAGACCATCCAGTCCACGGACCTGGTGGCCTGCTCAGTCCTGTCGGGGAACCGTAACTTCGAGGGTCGGGTCAATCCGGACACCCGGGCCAACTATCTGGCCTCACCGCCCCTGGTGGTGGCCTACGCCCTGGCCGGCAACATGCTGATCGACCTCGCCAACGACCCGATCGGCGAGGGCAAGGACGGCAAGCCGGTCTACCTGAAGGACATCTGGCCGACCTCGGCCGAGGTCGCCGAGCTGCAGCGCAAGCACGTCACCCAGAAGATGTTCGCCACCCGCTATTCCGACGTCTTCAAGGGCGACAAGAACTGGCAGGGCATCAAGGTCGCGGGTGGCCAGACCTACGCTTGGGACATGGGCTCCACCTATGTCCAGAACCCGCCCTACTTCCAGGACATGAAGATGGAGCCCGAGCCGGTCACGGACGTGATCGAGGCGCGGATCCTGGGCGTGTTCGGCGACTCCATCACGACGGACCACATCTCGCCGGCCGGCTCGATCAAGGCGAGCTCTCCGGCGGGGGTCTACCTGCGCGAACGCCAGGTGCCGACCACCGAGTTCAACTCCTACGGCGCCCGCCGCGGGAACCATGAGGTGATGATGCGGGGCACCTTCGCCAACATCCGCATCCGCAACCGGATCACCCCGGAGATCGAGGGCGGCGTGACCCGTCACTTCCCCTCGGGCGACACCATGGCGATCTATGACGCCGCCATGCGCTACCAGGCTGAAGGCCGGCCGATGGTGATCTTCGCCGGCAAGGAGTACGGCACGGGTTCGTCCCGCGACTGGGCCGCCAAGGGCACCAAGCTGCTGGGCGTCCGGGCGGTCATCGCCGAAAGCTTCGAGCGCATCCACCGCTCCAACCTGGTGGGCATGGGCGTCCTGCCCCTGCAGTTCATCCAGGACGGCTGGCAGAAGCTCAACCTGACCGGCGAGGAGATCGTCTCGATCCGCGGCCTCTCTGACCTGTCGCCCCGCCGACAGCTGACGGTCGAGCTCTATCGCGCCGGCGACGGCCGGATCGCCCGGTTCCCGGTGCGCTGCCGGATCGATACGCCGACCGAGCTGGAGTACTTCCGCAACGGCGGCGTGCTGAACTACGTTCTTCGGAACCTGGCGCGCGACGCCCAGGGCTGATCCGGGCCGCCGCACCTCCCCCGGCGGGGTGCGGCGGGTCGGCTTCACGCCTTCTTGATCGACCGCGCCGGATAACTGGGATTAAGTGCGGGCCGATGCGTGGAGCCCTGTTCGCCTGTCTGCTGATGCTAGCGCCCATTGCGGTGCAGGCGGCGCCGCGGTCCCCCGTGGTCGTCGAGCTGTACACCGCCCAGGGCTGCGCCTCCTGCACCGGAGCCAGTGCAGTTATGGAGACCCTTGCGGCCCGTCGCGACGTCCTGCCCCTGACCTTCAGCGTTGATTACTGGGACTATCTCGGCTGGACCGACACCCTGGCCCGCCCGGAGTTCGTCACCCGCCAGAAGTCCTACGTGACCCGTTTCGACCTGGGCGAGCCCTATACGCCACAGGCTGTCGTCGGCGGACGGGGCCAGGCCGGCGCCCTGGAGGCCGAGCGGCTCGAGGCGCTGATCAACCGCGCCGCCCAGGCCCCCGCAGGTCCCCGGATCAGCCTCTCCACCAGCCGGACAAGCGTTGCCAGTGGCAAGGCGCCTCAGGGCGGGGCCGAGGTCTGGATGGTGCGCTATGATCCCAAGCCCCGGAGCGTCCAGGTCCGGCGGGGTGACAACCGGGGCCAGACTGTGGTGGCGATCAACGCCGTGCGGGAGCTGAGGCGCCTTGGCTCCTGGCGGGGACGAGGCCTGACCTGGCGCCTTCCGGAGGCGATGGAGCCCGGGCTGGTCACGGTGGTCATTGTCCAGTCACCGCGGGGCGGCCGGATCCTTGCGGCGGCGAGCAGCGCCACGCCGTCCTGAAGACGGGGGCGGCCAGGGCGTTCCGGGGCTGTAAGGGGAGGCGTCGGCTGGCCTGGCGGCCTGACCCCGGGCGGGGGCTGGGGGGGCTGTTCAGGGGCCCAGGATGCAGGTCCGGCCAGCCGACGAAGCCAACATCACCTGCCTATCGGGCGGGCGCGCGTCCGAAATAAGGTCTTTTCGCGACGATTGCCCCCGGCGGCGACCTGGCGCTAACCTGCCCCCATGGCGGCGGATCCCTTCCCGACGAGCGGCTCGCCCGGTCGCGTCTTCTTCGAGCGTGCGGAGTTCCTTCGCATCCTGAACCTCTATGGCAGGATGGTCGCGGCGGGGGAGTGGAAGGACTATGCCATCGACCCCCTGCCGGACGCCTGCGTCTTCTCGGTCTTCCGCCGGGCGTCCGAGGCGCCCGCCTACCGGATCGAGAAGCGGCCCTCCCTCGCCCGCAGGCAGGGGGCCTGGGCGGTGATCGGGGAGGGCGGCATGATCCTCAAGCGCGGCCACGACCTGGCCCAGGTGCTGACGGTCTTCGACTCCCGCCGCTTCCGTGTGGTGGACTGACGCACACGAAAAAGCCCCGGCGGTCCCCCGCCGGGGCCATGTCCGAGTGATCTCCAGCGCCTAGCGGCGTTCGCCAAGCAGGCTGAGCAGGAACTGGAAGAGGTTGATGAAGTTCAGATAGAGGCTGAGGGCCCCGTAGTTGGTGGCCACGCTCGTCGAAGCCTCATCCCCGCCGAGATCGTAGTACATCATCTTCAGGCGCTGGGTGTCGAAGGCGATCAGGCCGGCGAAGATCACGACGCCCAGAATGCTGATGACGAAGCTCATGATCGGCAGCTTCAGGAACATGTTCACCAGCGAGGCCAGGACCAGGCCGATGAGGCCGACGATCAGGAAGCTTCCCATCGCCGTCAGGTCCCGCTTGGTGGCGTAGCCGAACAGGGAGAGGGAGGCGAAGGCCGCCGCGGTGATCAGGAAGGTCTGGGCCAGGGCCTGGCCCGTGTAGACCAGGGTCAGGACGCCCAGGGAGGCGCCCATCAGGACCACGATGCTCCAATAGGCGACGGCGGCTCCACGAGGGGTCTGTCCGCCGCGGGCGAAGCTGGAGAACAGGATGATGGCGAGGGGCGCGAAGCTGACGATCCAGCCCAGGGGGGTCATCCCGGCCATGCGCCCGTCAGCAGACACCATGAACATCAGGTCGCGCACGGGGGCGAACATGCCGGTCAGCCAGGCCATGGCGCCTGAGACCACGAGGCCAAGGGCCACCTTGTTGTAGACACCCAGCATGAACTGGCGCAGGCCGGCGTCCACGGCCATGTCGGCGTGGTCCACGATCACCGGACGAGCCGATCCGCGATTGAAGTCGCTCATCGAACGAAGGTCCTCTCCCAAACGCCCGGATCGGGCGCAGGTGAAATATCGGTGCGCCGGATGACTTGTGCAAGCGTCACCCAACGCTAGTCTTGCCGAATGATCCGTCTGTTCGCCGCCCTGGACCTGCCCGACGTGGCGGCGGAGGCGCTCGCGCCCTTCCAGTGCGGCCTTGCCGAGGCCGACTGGAGGCCCCGGGAGGCCCTGCACATCACCCTGAAGTTCGCCGGCGACCTCCGCGAGGACCTGGCCGACGACCTGGACGCCGAGCTCAGCCGCATCGGCGGTGCGCCCCTGATCCTGGAGCTCGCCGGCGCCGGGGCCTTTGGCGAAGGGCGCGACATCCATGCGGTCTGGGCGCGGGTGACGCCGACGCCAGCCCTGACCCAGTTGGCCCGCGCCTGTGAGATCGCCGCCCGCCGGGCCGGCCTGGAGGCCGACGCCCGCGCCTATACCCCCCATGTCACACTGGCCTACCTGACCCGGCCCGCGCCCGAGACCGTGGCCCGCTGGCTCACCTTCGCCGAGGCCCTCCGCGTCCCCGCGTTCCGGGTGGATCGTTTTGGTCTCTATTCAAGCTGGCGCGGTCCGGACGGATCACGCTATCGCCTCGAGCGCAGCTATCCGCTCGACCGCCGGGCGGACCCCGCCTGAGGAGCCGCCCATGCCCGACTGGATCTCCGCCATCATCCTCGGCGTGGTCGAGGGGCTGACCGAGTTCATCCCGGTCTCGTCCACCGGGCACCTGCTCCTGACCAAGACCCTCCTGGGCCTGCCCCCGGGCTTCTGGGACACCTTCATCGTCCTGATCCAGCTGGGGGCCATACTGGGCGTGGTCGCCCTCTACTTCCGCAAGCTCTGGGATGTCGCAGTCAGCCTGCCGGTCTCGCAGAGGTCTCGCCACTTCGCCCTGTCGGTCTTCGTGGCCTTCCTGCCGGGCGCGCTGGCCGGCGCGCTCCTGCACGAGGTCATCAAGGAGGTGCTCTTCGAGAGCCCCCGGCTGATCTGCTGGTCCCTCATCATCGGCGGCGTGGTCCTGCTGGTCATCGATCGCCGGGCCCCGGCCCCGCGGGAGACCGACGCCATGGCGCTCAGCCTCAGGACATCCCTGCTGGTCGGGCTCTTCCAGACCCTGGCCCTGATCCCGGGTGTCTCGCGCTCCGGCGGCACCATCGTGGGGGCCATGCTGATGGGAGTGGAGAAGCGCGCGGCGGCGGAGTTCTCATTCTTCCTGGCCATGCCGACCATGGCCGGCGCCTTCGTCCTCGACTTCTGGTCCAGCCGGGGCGACCTGCACGGCGACCGGATCGGCCTTCTGGCCCTCGGCTTCGCTGTCAGCTTCGTGGTCGGCTATGCGGTGGTGAAGGTCATGCTGGAGATTGTCAGCCGGCGCGGATTCGCCCCCTTCGGCTGGTGGCGCATCCTGGTGGGGACCGCTGGCCTCGCCCTCCTTGCGGCGGGCTAAGCCCGGGCCTCAGGCGGCGGCGGCTCCGGCGAACTGGCCGCCCTTGCGGAAGCGATAGAGATAGGTCGGCAGGATGGCCTCGACCGTCTCCGCCGCGATTCCCAGCTCCGCCAGGCCTGGCGCCTGGCCGGAGACGACATTGTCGGTCTTCAGCAGCTCCACCTGGTCGGCGGTCAGGGGCGGGGCCACCGGAGTCAGGGCGAAGGGCGCACACAGGGTCCCGATCAGGCCCGCCGCCGCAAAGGGCAGGGGCGCATAGAGCCGCCGACGGCCGGTCTCCTTCTGGATCAGGTCCAGGATCTCCCGGAAGGTGAAGACGCCCGGCCCGCCCAGCTCGTAGGTCTGGCCGGCGTACTGCGGGTCCAGGGCGACCGTCGCGGCGGCCTGGGCCAGGTCGCCGACATAGACGGGCTGGAAGCGCGTCCTTCCACCGCCGATCAGGGGCAGGAAGGGGCTGGCGGCGGCCATCTCGCCGAACTTGTTGAAGAAGTTGTCACCCGGGCCAAAGACGATGGAGGGGCGGAGGATCACCGCCGAGGGCAGGACATCGCGGATGGCGGCCTCCCCTGCAGCCTTCGACCGGGCGTAGCGGGAGACGGAGGTCGGGTCCGCCCCAAGGGCCGACATCTGGACGAAGCGGGCGCCGGCGTCGGAAGCGGCCTGGGCGAGGGTCCGGGCGGCGTCCACATGCACCGCCTGGAAGGTCTGGCGGCCGGTTTCGTAGAGCAGTCCCACGAGGTTGATCACCGCGTCGGCGCCCTGCACGGCCCGGGCCACGGAGTCGGCGTCGCGCACATTGGCCTGAACGACCTCGACCTGGCCCACATCACCCATGAGGCGCATGGCGTGGGCCAGGTGGGGCTGGCGCACGGCCACCCGGATGCGGGCGCCGCGCCGGGCCAGCGCCCGGACGATCTGGGTCCCGATGAAACCGGAGCCGCCGAAGACGGTGACGAGATCGGGCATGATGGTGAGGCTCCGGGGGTCGCGACAGGAGTGTGGGGATAGACGATGGCCGGCCGGCCTGCAATCGGCCCGGCGCCTCGCCGCGCATGCCCGTTGACCCGACCGGGACTTGGCCCTAAGGAAGCGCCCTCGCACGGTCCGACGGATCGGGCCCAGGTGGCGGAATTGGTAGACGCGCTGGCTTCAGGTGCCAGTGGCTTAACGGCCGTGAAGGTTCGAGTCCTTTCCTGGGCACCACCGTCCCTCTTTCGGGGGACGAAGCACAATCAACCGGCGGAGACGGCGGACCGTGGCGAACTACCTGCATGAAGGCGATCTCCCTGACGGCCTCTTCGGGGGCGTCGCCTCCGTCGCCGTGGATTCGGAGACCATGGGCCTGCGGCTGGGCCGGGATCCCCTTTGCGTGGTCCAGCTCTCGGCCGGCGACGGCGACGCCCATCTCGTCCGCCTTTCCCGCCCGGATTATGAGGCGCCCAACCTCAAGGCCCTTCTCGCGGACCCGGCGGTGACCAAGATCCTGCATTTCGGTCGCTTCGACATCGCCATGTTCCGCCTGCACCTGGGCGTGGTCACCGCGCCGGTCTACTGCACCAAGATCGCCTCCAAGCTGGCCCGGACCTATACCGACAAGCATGGCCTCAAGGACCTGTCCCGGGAACTTCTCGGGGTCGACATGTCAAAGGTGCAGCAGAGTTCGGACTGGGGCGCCCCGACCCTGTCTCCTGAGCAGATCGCCTACGCCGCCTCTGACGTCCTTCACCTGCATCGCCTGCGCGAGCGGCTGGACGACATGCTCCGCCGGGAAGGCCGCGCCGAACTGGCCGAGGCCTGCTTCCAGTTCCTGCCCCACCGCGCCCTGCTCGACCTGGCCGGCTGGGAGGAAACCGACATCTTCGCCCATGCCTGACTCCGGCCTGGAGCTGCGGTCATGACGGACGGAGCGGTCCTGCCCAACCTTCGGCGCGCCCATGAGGCGGACGCCTGGCGTCGGCGCTCGCGCCGGGTGCGGCAGCTGCGCCGGATTCTTCCCGCGCTGGTCGGCCTGATCCTCCTGGTGCTGGCGGGCTACCTGGCCCAGGCCATGTTCGCGGCGCCGAGGACCCGTCCGGTCGAGGCGAGTACGCCGATCCAGCTGGTGAGCCCGAAGTTCGTCGGCCAGGACCGTAAGGGGCGGGCCTTCACCCTGACGGCCCGGACGGCGACCCGCGACCCTGCCGACTATGACCGTGTCGTACTGGACCAGCCGGTGCTCCTGCTGCGCCGCGACCCCGGTGAGCCTATCCGGGTCTCCGCCCGGACCGGCGACTTCAACGAATCCGACCACATCCTGAAGCTTCAGGGGGATGTCCGCCTGAACAGCGGGGACATCAGTTTCGCCACAGGGGCCTCAACTTTCGACACGGCCCTCGGCGAACTGGTCGGGGATGGCGCCATCCAGGGCGTGGGGTCGCTTGGAGAAATCAACGCGAAGTCCTATGGCGTATACGACAGGGGCGACCGCCTCGTGTTCGGCGGCGGGGTCAGCACCCGTCTCGAGCCGAGATCGGGGCCCTGAACGCAGGGACGATCGAGCATGAGAGATCCGAGAAGCGTCGCATTGGCGGCCGCGACCCTGGCCCTGGCGGCGGCGGCGCCGATAGGCGCGAACGCCCAGCTGGCCCGGAACTCCCAGGCGCCGGTGGATATCACCGCAGACCAGCTGGAGCTTGTGAACAGCCAGTGCTCGGCCATCTACCGCGGCGGCGCCGAGGCCCTGCAGGAAACCAGCCGGCTCCGCGCTGACCAGTTGAAGATCGTCTACGCCCCGGCCCCGGACGGTGCGGGGAAGAACGGCTGCAGCAGCGACCTGCTGCGCATGGAGGCGACGGGTTCGGTCTTCTACGTCACGCCTGAGCAGAGGGTGCGCGGCGATCAGGCGCTCTACGACGCCAAGGCCCAGACCCTCACGGTCACCGGGTCCGTCGTCGCCTCCCGCGGGCAGGACGTCATGAAGGGCGGCCGCCTCGTGGTGAACACCGTCTCGGGGGATGCGCGCATGGAGGGCGGGACAGACCGCGGCAGCCGGCGCGTGCGGACGGTCATTTATCCGGGCGCCAGCCCCGACGCCCCGAAGTAGGCCCGGCATGACGACGCCCCAACAGGACGGACTGGTCGTCGACCGCATCGGAAAGACCTACCGCGGCCGCGCTGTGGTCAAGGGCGTGTCCCTGCGGCTGGGCCGGGGCGAGGTGAAGGGGCTCCTCGGTCCCAACGGCGCCGGCAAGACGACCTGCTTCTACATGATCACAGGCCTGGTCGCCGCCGACGAGGGCGCCATCTGGCTGGATGGCGAGGACATCACGGGCCAGCCCATGTACCAGAGGGCGCGGATGGGTCTGGGTTACCTGCCGCAGGAGCCCTCCATCTTCCGGGGCATGACGGTGGAGGAGAACGTCATGTCCGTGGTCGAGTTGCGCGAGCCGGACATGCGCCGGGCCCGGGAGACGGTGGCGGGGCTCCTTGCCGAGCTGCGGATCGACCACCTGCGCAAATCGCCGGCGGTCTCCCTTTCGGGCGGGGAGCGGCGGCGGGTGGAGATCGCCCGCGCCCTGGCGTCTGAGCCCGCCTACATGCTCCTGGACGAGCCCTTCGCCGGCATCGACCCGCTGGCCATCGCCGACATCCGCGAGGTGATCGGATACCTGAAGGCGCGCGGCATCGGCATCATGATCACCGACCACAATGTCCGGGAGACGCTGGACATCATCGACCGGGCGGCCATCATCCATGCGGGTGAGCTCCTCCTGGAGGGCACGCCCGCCGAGATCGTCGACAATCCCGAGGTCCGACGCGTCTATCTTGGGGAAGAGTTCGCCTGACGCCCCTCCGGCGCCGGCGAGGGGGGAAGCATGGTCGCCACGCCGAGAAACGCCGTCGTCATCCTGCTCGACAGCCTGAACCGGCACATGCTGGGGGCCTATGGCGGGACCGAGTTCGCGACGCCGAACCTGGACGCCTTCGCCCGGACGGCGGTGCGGTTCGACAACCACCACACCGGCTCCCTGCCCTGCATGCCGGCGCGGCATGACATCCTGTGCGGCGCCCTCGACTTCCTCTGGCGTCCCTGGGGGTCGGTGGAGATCTGGGAAGACGCCATCACCTACGAGCTGCACAAGGCCGGCGTCGTCTCGCAGCTGGTCTCGGACCACCCGCACCTCTTCGAGACGGGTGGCGAGAACTACCATGTCGACTTCACGGCCTGGGCCTATGAGCGCGGCCACGAGGGCGACCCCTGGAAGACCCGGCCCGATCCCTCCTGGGCCGGGGCGCCGATCTTCGGCCGTGACCACATGCCCTACCACGACAGCCGGGGCTGGTTCCGGGACGAGTCGGACTTCCCCGGTCCCCGCACCATGACGGCAGCCGCCCGGTGGATCGAGGACAACGCTGGGTGGCATGACCGGTTCTTCCTCTTCATCGATGAGTTCGATCCGCACGAGCCCTTCGACACCCCTGAGCCCTGGGCCTCGATGTACGACCCGGATTACGAGGGCCCGCCGATGATCTGGCCGCCCTACATGCAGGGTGCGGTGGAGAAGGGGGTTCTGAGCCCGGCTGCAGCGCGCCGGCTGCGGGCCAGCTACGGCGCCAAGCTGTCGATGATCGACCACTGGCTGGGCCGGGTCCTTGCGGCCATCGAGGACAAGGGCCTGGCCGAGGACACCCTGGTCATGGTCTGCACCGACCACGGGCATTACCTCGGCGAGAAGGACATCTGGGGAAAGCCCGGCGTGCCCATCTACAACACCCTGGGCCACATCCCCCTCATGATCCGCCATCCGGGGATCGCCCCGGGCGCCTGCGACGCCCTGACCACCAGCGTGGACCTGTTCGCCACCCTGGCCGACCTGTTCGGCGTGCAGGTGCGCCAGCGGACCCATGGCCGCTCGCTGCTTCCCCTGTTGCGCGGCGAGGTCGGCTCGGTCCGCGACCACCTCCTGACCGGGGTCTGGGGGCGGGAGGTTCATCTGGTCACGCCGGAGTGGAAGTACGCCCGGGCGGCCGCCGGGGCCAACGCCCCCCTCTCGATGATGTCGAATCGATGGTCGACCATGCCGACCCATCTGATCGATCGCCATGTCGCCCTGCCGCCGCCGGATCACCGCGCCTTCCTGGACCGGATGCCCGGCTCCGACATCCCGGTCATCCACCAGCCCTATGGCGCCGGTGATCCCTTGCCCTTCTGGGCCCGCACCCGGTCTTCGGGACATTATCTGTTCGACAGGACCTCCGATCCCGGGGAAGTTCGCAACCTGGCCGGGGGGGCGCAGGAGGCCGAGGCGGCGCGCCGCCTGAGCCAGGCCCTCAAGGCGATCGACGCCCCGGAGTCGCAGTTCGTTCGTCTGGGTTTGGACTGATTAGGAGACGCCAATGGCCCTGAAACCCCTCGCCGTCCTGGCGGCCGCCCTCATCGCGGCGACCCTCGCCGGCTGCGCCCGCGACATCCCCTATGAGACCCTGAAGGCCAAGTACGCCAACCCGACGTCGAAGTTCGTCACCCTCGAGAATGGGGTCAACGTCCATTACCGGGACCAGGGGCGCGCAGATGGGCCGCCCCTCGTCCTGGTCCACGGCTTCGCCGCCAACCTCGACACCTGGGAGCCCTGGGTGGCCCGGCTGGGCGACACCTACAGGGTGGTGAGCCTTGATCTTCCCGCGCATGGCCTGACCGTCACCCCGCCCGACTACATGATGTCCACCGCGGGGCAGGTCGAAGTCATCGACCAGCTCACCCGCAAGCTGGGGCTGACCCCCTTTGTCCTGGCCGGAAACTCCATGGGCGGGGGGGCTTCCTGGAACTTCGCCCTGAGCCACCCGGACCGGCTCCGGGGGTTGATCCTGGTGGCCTCGGTCGGCCCCCGTCCTCCGGAAGTGGAAGGCGCGCCGCCGCGTGAAGGACCGCCCGCCGTCTTCCGGGTCATGGCCAATCCTGTAGGTCGCGCCGCCTTGCGCTCCCTCAACCCCCGCCCCCTTGCGGAGCCCGGGCTGAAAAGGGCCTATATCGACGAGAGCCTCGTCACGCCGGCCCTCGTGGACCGCTATGTCGACCTGGCCCTCGCGCCGGGACGCCGGGAGATGATCCTCGCCGGGCGCCAGGGCCGGCCCAGCGCCTCCCCCGATGCGGTAAAGGGGGTCTCCACCCCGACCCTGGTCATGCACGGGGAGAAGGACGTGGTCGTGCCGCCCGAGGTGGGACGCCGGCTCGCCGAGCTGATCCCCGGCGCCCGCCTGGTCATCTATCCCGAAGCCGGACATGTGCCGATGGAGCAGATTCCCGATCGGTCCGCCGCAGATGTCCGGGCTTTCATCGAGTCCCTGCCGGCATCGGGGACCCCGCAAAAATGATCGGGCGTTAACCAAACAGTTGCCAACCTGCCCTAACCTGCAAGCAAGAAGCAGGCCAAGGAGGCCGGAGTGGCGCTCGGCGCGCGTCTAGAGGTTCGTCAGGGACAGGGGCTGGTCATCACGCCCCAGCTGCAGCAGGCGATCAAGCTTCTGCAGCTGACCAACGTCGAGCTCGAGGCCTATGTCGAGACCGAGCTCGAACGTAATCCCCTCCTTGTCCGTGAGGACGTGGAGCCCGAGGTCGACGCCGCGGACCCCGATCCCCGCAATGACGAGGTCTTCGCCGCGGACCGCATCCCCGACTCCGGCGCCGGGCCCGACCTCGACATCAGCCATGAGTCGGAAGCCTCCCCCGGAGAGCGCGCTACGGGTGACCTTTCGCCTGATGAAGAGGCGGGTGGTGCGGTCGACTGGAGCAAGGCGGGATCGGGTGCGTCGGGCTTCGAGGGCGACGAGGACATCTCCCAGCGCCTGCCTGAGGTCAGGACCCTGCGGGAGCACCTGCTGGAGCAGCTCGCCATGGCGGGGCTTGAGGGCGCCCGCCAGGCGGCGGCCCTCGTCCTGATCGATTCGGTGGACGAGGGCGGGTACCTGCGCTGCGACATGGCTGAAACCGCCGAGCGGCTGGCCTGCGACCCGCCGTTCCTGGAGTCCGTCCTGGGCGTGCTGCAGGGGTTCGAGCCCACCGGCGTCTTCGCCCGGGACCTCAGGGAGTGCCTCTACCTGCAGCTCGTGGAGCGCGACCGCTGCGACCCGGCCATGATCGCCCTCCTTGATCACCTGGATCTCCTCGCCCGGCGTGACATGGCCGCCCTCCGGCGTATCTGCGGGGTCGATGACGAGGACCTGAGGGACATGATCTCCGAGATCCGGGCCCTGACGCCCCGTCCCGGGATCGTCTTCGGAGGAGAACCGGTTTCGCCGGTAACCCCGGACGTCATCGTCAAGGAGGGTCCCGGCGGGCTCTGGAACGTGGAGCTGAACAGCGACACCCTGCCCCGGCTGCTTGTCGATCGCCGCTACTTCGCCCGCGTCTCCGCCGGGGCGCGGACGGACGCCGAAAAGGTCTTTGTCGCCGACTGTTACGCGCAGGCGAACTGGCTTCTGCGGTGCCTGGACCAGAGGGCCCGGACCATACTGAAGGTCGCTTCCGAGGTCGTCCGGCAGCAGGACGGGTTCCTGGCGTTCGGCGTGAGCCACCTGCGCCCTCTCAATCTTCGCACCATCGCCGACGCCATCGGCATGCACGAGTCCACGGTCAGCCGTGTGACGTCCAACAAATACATCTCCACCCCCCGTGGCGTCTTTGAGCTGAAGTTCTTCTTCACCGCGTCCATCCCTGCGACGGGCGGCGGGGAGGCGCACTCCGCCGAGAGCGTCCGTCACCGGATCCGCCAGCTGATCGAGGCCGAACGCCCCGGCGCCGATGTCCACTCTGACGACCGGATCGTGGAGATCCTCAAGGACTCCGGCGTGGATATCGCCCGTCGGACCGTCGCCAAGTACCGGGAAGCCATGCGCATTCCCTCCTCCACCGAGCGCCGGCGCCTCATGGCGGTTGCGGGTTGACCCGGAGTTGACTTCCTGGAAGCAGGCAGGTGAGCTGACCTCATGAAAGTTCAGGTCACCGGCAAACATGTCGACGTCGGATCCGCCCTGCGGGAGCGGGTGGTCGACGAAATCAACCAGTCCATCGGCAGGGTCTTTGACCGTGGGGGCTCCGCCGATGTCGTCGTCAGCCGCGAGGGTCACGCCTTCCGGGTGGACTGTTCGGTCCTCCTCGCGTCGGGCCAACCCCTGGAAAGCCACGCCCTGGCCGCGGACGCCCACGCCGCCTTTTCCGCCGCTCTCCACAAGATCGAGGGCAGGGTCCGCCGCTACAAGCGGAGGCTCAAGAGCCATGCCCAGGCGGCGGCGGCGCGACAGGCGGAGACCGCGGCTTACTTTGTGCTGCGGACGCCGGACGACGCCGCCGAGGAGGTCTGGGATGAGGAGCCGGACTCCGGCGACGACCCGGATCCTCCCGCCGCCCTGGTGATTGCCGAAACCGAGACCGCCGTCCGTTCGATGACTGTTTCTCAGGCGGTTCTGGAACTGGACTTGACGGACTCACAGACAATCGTGTTCAGGAACGCCGCACATGGCGGATTGTCCGTCGTGTACCGCCGGCCGGACGGCAATATCGGCTGGATCGATCCCGAGCGCACGTCCGCTTCCCGTAAGGGGGGCTCCGGCGGCGAAACGGGCTGAACTTTCCCCTTCGTCGCTGTGACGGGGAGGAGGCCTTTCCGTCAGTGAGTGAGCCTTGCAGGATCGCCTCTCCATTGCCGATCTGATCGGGCCCAGCGCCGTGGCCGTCGGCTTCGGCGCCCGGACGTCCCGGCAGGTCATGAACCTCATCGCCGATAAGGCCGCCCAGAACTTCGGCCTCGACCCAGCCGTGGTCCTTGCCGGTCTTCTGGAGCGGGAGCAGGCGGGGTCCACCGGCCTTGGCCGGGGCGTCGCCGCCCCTCACGCCCGCGTAAGGGGGCTGGAAAACAGTCGGGTGGTGGTCGTGCGCCTCGAGCAGCCCATACCCTTCGACGCCATCGACGGCCTGCCGGTGGACCTTTTCTTCGCACTGCTTTCGCCGGCGGACTCCGGGGTGGAGCATCTTCGCGCCCTGGCCAGGATCTCGCGCCTTCTTCGGCGCGAGGACCTCCGCGACCAGCTCAGGCGGGCGGCCGACGCGGATGCGGTTCGGTTCCTGCTCGCCCAAGGGGAATCCGCGGCGGCCTGAGCCCCGGGGTGAGAGCTTGTTCCCATCAGACGGAAGGTCTGAAGGGGCGAGACAGGCTCTAAGCCCATGAATGCAGATCAGGCTGCGATCCGGTGACCGGTTCCGACCTATCGGAACATGATCTAGTGGACCGAGACGGGGGCGAGTTCGTGCGCCACCGCGGCGGCCATGGCGGAGTCCCGGTCGCCCAGCACGGCCAGACGCTCGCCGTCGGCCCGGTGAACGGCATAGAGCACCTGGTCGGGGTCCAGCTCGATCCCTTCAATGCGTCCAGTCGGCGTGCTCGCGAGGATCTCGGCAGCCCGGATCGGCCGGACATAGACCACGTCCGGGGCGCCCAGGGCGGCGAAGGCCTCCGGGGTGAGGATCTCGCTCAGGCGGCTCTTGGAATCAGGTGTCATGATCATGTCTCCTCTGGCCGCCTTCAGCCGGCCGATTGGATGGGTATGCGCCGGACCTGACGCTCGGGTTCGGGTCGACTGAGGTCCACATGCAGGAGTCCGTGCTCAAGAAGGGCGCGGTCCACCTCGACGCCGTCGGCCAGGACGAAGCTGCGGATGAAGCTCCGGGAGGCGATGCCCCTGTGCAGGAAGGCGTCGCCCTTGCCCCCGTCTTCCCGCCGACCGGCGATGGTCAGTTGGCGATCTTCCAGGGTGATCTGCAGGGTCTCTGGCGTGAAGCCCGCCACAGCGAGGGTGATCCTGAGGGCGCCGCCCCCAAGGTCCTCGACATTGTAGGGCGGATATCCTTCCGCGGCGGCCTTGGCCGCGCGCTCGATCTGGCTGCGCGTATGCTCGAAGCCGAGGAGGAAGGGACTGTCGAAGAGCGGGTTCCGGTTCATGGGAGTCCTTGAGGTGAAGCGACTCTGAAGCGATCCGTCCGGTTCCGGCCCGGACCACCTCCGTCTTCATGTGGCGCGTCAACGTCGGGCTTTCAATATGCGGGGGCGGAAGGGCGCGCCGGGCTTGCGCCCCGGCGCTGGACGTCGCACCAAGACGGCATGACAGGACCCATGCCCTTCGCCATCCACTATGTGGGAGACGGCTATTCGACCGACGCCAAGCTGATGGGCCGTCAGGCCGTCGGCAAGTCCCTGTTCCGGGCGATCGCCCGGCAATGGTCCGACGCCGATGTCTATGGATTCGGCCGGGGCGCCTCGGGCGCCATGATGGAGCAGCTGAAGCGCGAGGGGTTCGCTGGCCGTCTGGTCTGGCGCGAGCAGGGATCCACCGCCCCACCCCCGGGCTTCCCGGGGACGCTCTATCATCCCGGTCCCATCCCCGTGGCCCTGGCGCATGACCGGAACCGGGACGGACCGGGGGCCTACAGCCTGTTCGGCGTCACCCACACCCTGTCCTCCCTGGGCGCCATGGACAGCATAGGGGATCTCGCCGGTGCGCCCTTCCAGCCCTGGGACGCCCTGGTCTGCACCTCCACGGCGGCGGTCACCCTTGTGCGATCCCTGATGTCCGAACGCCGGGCCTGGCTGGCAGAGCACTATGGCGCGACACGCTTCGCTGAGATTGAGCTACCGGTCATCCCCCTCGGGGTCGATGTCGCCGCCCAGGCCCGCCCGGCGGATGAGATCGCCGCGGCCCGCCAGGACCTTGGCCTGGCGCCCGAGGAGGTGGTCTTCCTGTTCGCCGGCCGCCTGTCCTTCCACGCCAAGGCCAATCCGGCCCCGGTCTACCTGGCCCTTGAGCGCGCCGCTGCGGGCCGGCGCCTTGTTTGCATCGAGGCGGGGCAGTTCCACAACGAGGCTATCGCCGAGTCCTACCGCGACGCCCAGCAGACCCTGGCGCCCTCCGTGCGCTTCCTCCACGCCGAGGGAGGCGACGCCGCCGCCTATCGGCGGGCCTGGTGCGCGGCCGACGTCTTTGTCTCCATCTCGGACAACATCCAGGAGACCTTCGGGATCACGCCGGTCGAGGCCATGGCCTCAGGCCTGCCGGTCCTGGTCTCGGACTGGAACGGCTACCGCGACACGGTGCGGGATGGGCAGGACGGCTTCCGGATCCCTGTCACCACCCCGCCCGAGGGCGGGGCCATCGACCTGGCCCTGCGGCACGCCCTGCATATCGACACCTATGATCGCTTCATCGGTCAGTACAGCATGGCGACCGCGGCGGACCTGCCGGTTCTCGCCCGGCGGATCGGCGAGCTGGCGGACAGCCCTGACCTGCGCGCCCGCATGGGGGCCTCTGGGCGCGCCCGCGCCCTCGCCGAGTACGACTGGCCCGTCATACTGAGGCGCTACGAGGCCCTGGCGTACGAGCTGGAACGGCTGAGGAGGGGGGCTACGGCCTCCGCGACCGCCTGGCCGCTCAGGCCCGATCCCGCCCACCTCTTCGGCCACTTCCCGACCCGGCGCCTGGCGGGAGACTGGACTGTGAGCGCGCCTGCGGAAGGGGCGTCGGCGCTCGAGGATCTCCTGCGGCTGCGGATGACCTCCTACGTCCTGGATCCCACTCGTTTGTCACCCGACATGATCCGCGCCATCCATCGGCTCGCCCAAGCCGGCCCCCGAACGGTCGGCGACCTGCTGGCCGCCGCGGGCGGCGGAGGCCGCTCCAGGCTCCGCGCCCTTCTCTGGTTGGCCAAGCTGGGCCTTGTGGATCTGAAGCCACCTGCCTGATCGCCGATTCCGGTCACTTGCCTCAGCATGGGGGCGGCCCGGCTCGCCTTGTCAGGTCTTGGGGGTGGGTCTAGCCTCGCATTTCGCCGGTCGAATCGGGATCGCCGAGATCTGGTCCGCACCGGTCGGGACGGACTCGGCTCAGGCTGTGAGAGCCCATGAATCCTATACTGGAAATGTTCCAAGATTTCAGGGACAGGTTCGGCCCGTTCCATCGCGCCGTCCGCAACTTGGAAGCCCAGGAGAACAAGACCTTCGACATAATCTTCCTGCATGACATCGCCGGACGGTTCGGCCATCTGTGGCAGGATCCGGTGTTTATCTCCTGGCTCTACAGGGTCCCGCCGGAGCGGATTCTGGTTGTCCTGTGCGGCCCGCCCTGTTCGGAATTCGCCGTGCAGATCCTGTCAAAGGCTGGTTTCACCTTCCGTCGGTCATCTGAACTGGACGGCGGGGAGGTGTTCGCCGCCTACATTGACGCCTGCCAGGTACCTGAGATCGCCTTCTTCGGCAGAACGGTCATCATGGGTCATGGCCTCCTCTACGCCATCTTCTACCAGTATGCGGTCGGGCACGCGGGCAAGCTGCCGAACCTCATCAGGCCCTCCTACTTCGAAGATCGCAGGACAGGTCTCTACGCCAAGTACGGTATCCCCGCCGACAAGCCGGTTGCCGTTGTTCACGCCCGGGAGTCCGGCTGGTTCAAGGCCGCCTACCAAGACTTCCGGAACGCCTCGATCTCCAACTATCTCAAGGCGATAGACTTCCTGATCGATAAGGGCTTCTTCGTCGTCCGCATCGGCGACGCCTCGATGACACCAGCGGATTACCATTCTCCGGACTTCCTGGACCTGGCGTGCTCAAGGACCTTCCAGGACGGGGAGGACGTCTGTTTCATCGCCTATTGCAGGCTCTATATCGGGCAGAACTCAGGTCCTCTCTCTCTGGCCGCGATCATGGGCAAGGACATGATCATCGCCAATGAGGTGACGACCTTCATCGGCAGGTGGGTCCACGAGGAAGAGATCGATCCGCTCATG
The DNA here is from genome assembly GCA_020402585.1 of Phenylobacterium sp. GTDB lineage: Bacteria > Pseudomonadota > Alphaproteobacteria > Caulobacterales > Caulobacteraceae > Phenylobacterium. The sequence continues at coordinate 18,641 of JADBZH010000053.1, forward strand.
CTGGTCCTGTTCAAGCGCAATGTCTCCAGGTCGGACAGGAAGAGTTTCAACCTCCTGGAGGTCCTCTTCCGGCGACCGAGGCACACAACCGAGGACTTTGAGCGGGATGGCATCGACCTTGTCGAGAACACGCCCGAGGAAATCCTGCTCACCGTCCAGGAGTTTCTCGCGCGCCGCGCGGGCCAATGGGATACCTGCCCTGACGAAGCTCGGGACGAGGTAGTCAATCTGCTCTGGTCCATGCGCCAAGCAGGCAAGGTGGGCTTTACGGGCCTGGGGCATCCTAAGGCCGGATGCTTTATCTCTCACGTGCACTGGCGGGAACTTGAGGCCGACCCGGACTTGAGCGGTCTGCTGACAAACGCTGGCTCCACCGCCCGGGCTTAGGATTTCATGGCCTTGCGCCGGCCGGAAAAGGAAAACCCCCCGCCGTGTTGCGGCGGGGGGCTTATGGTGGAGCTAAGCGGAGTCGAACCGCTGACCTCTTGAATGCCATTCAAGCGCTCTACCAACTGAGCTATAGCCCCGAGGTCTCGGGTTCCCTTCCGGGCCAAAGGGCCTGTCCGGGAAGGCGCGGAACCTAGTCCGGAGGATCGCAGCGATCAAGCCCGCGAGGGGGAAAAATCGCCGCCGCCGGAACCCGGCCGCTCCCTAGTCGTCCGGTCCACCCTCGCCGGGCAGCCCGTCGAGGTCGGCGTCATCGAAATCGTCCTCCTCGTCCTCGAGGAAGGGAACGCCAGCGTCCTCGTCGTCAAGGTCGTCCTCTTCCTGGAAGGCGGCCAGGTCGTCTTCGGGCGGGGCGATGACCTCGCCGTCCTCGTCATCGACCACCAGGACCGGATCGTCCACAGCCGCGTCGAGTTCCGGGGTGACGGCCTCGTCCTCTTCCTCCTCCTCGGCTTCGACGCCGGTGTCGAGGACCTGGTCTTCGGCCTCGTCCTCGATGTCGCGGCCGACCGGAGCTGCGCGGGCGCGAACGCGCCGGGTGCGCACGGCTTCGTCCGGGTCAAATTCGTGGCCGCACTTGGGACAGTGCGCCGGCCGGCGGCTAAGGTCGTAGAATTTCGCCTGGCAGTTGGGGCAAATCTGCTTCGCGCCGAGTTCAGGAAGGGCCAATGGGCGGGCCTCTGGTCAGATTGAGGTGGAAAGCGGGCTCCCTTGCCACGCGACGGCGCCACTGTCAAAAGCAAAGCCCTTCAGGCGAACCTGTCCCGTTTCACCCCGCCCCGGAGCCCGTCCCAGTCATGTCCTCCACAGGCCAGACGGCCGCCCTCAGCGCCCGGCGGAGCGGCCCCTTGCGCGGGCGTGTCCGCGCTCCCGGCGACAAGTCCGTCTCCCACCGGGCCCTGATCTTCGGCGCCCTCGCCGAGGGTGTCACCGAGGTGGAGGGGTTGCTGGAGGGCGAGGACGTCCTTCGCTCCGCCGAGGCGATGCGCGCCTTCGGCGCGAAAGTGGAGGCGCTGGGCGGCGGCCGCTGGCGGATCACGGGCCGCGGCGGGTTCTCCGAGCCGGACCAGGTCATCGATTGTGGGAACGCCGGGACCGGGGTGCGGCTCATCCTGGGCGCCGCTGCAGGGTTTGACCTCGCCGCCACCTTCACCGGAGACGCCTCCCTTCGCAGTCGACCCATGAACCGGGTCATGAAGCCCCTCGCCGAGATGGGCGCCCGCTTCCTGCACCGTTCCGGCGGCCGCCTGCCCCTGACCCTGCGCGGCGGGAGCCTGGAGGGAATCGTCTATCGTCTGCCCGAGCCTTCAGCCCAGGTGAAGTCGGCGATCCTGCTGGCGGGCCTCAACGCCCGGGGCGACACGGTGGTGATCGAGCCCGAACCGACCCGGGACCACACCGAGCGCATGCTCCGGGCTTTTGGCGCCCTCGTGGACGTCCAGGACCTGCCAGAGGGCCGGCGGATCACCCTGGCCGGCGGCCAGGCTCTGTCGGGGACCCGGATCCGGACGCCGGGCGATCCCTCCTCCGCCGCCTTCCCCCTGGTGGCCGCTCTCATTACGCCTGGGTCCGAGGTGACGGTGGAGGGCGTCCTGCTCAATCCCCTGCGCACCGGACTTCTCACCACCCTTCAGGAAATGGGGGCGGATCTTACAATCACCGGCGTCCGCGACGAGGGCGGCGAGCCGGTGGGCGACGTGACCGCGCGTTTCTCGGCCCTGCGGGGCGTCGACGTACCCCCGGAACGCGCGCCGTCCATGATCGATGAGTATCCCGTCCTGGCCGTGGCCGCCGCCTTCGCTGACGGCGTCACCCGCATGCGGGGTATCGGCGAGATGCGGGTTAAGGAGAGCGATCGAATCGCCCTGATGTCCGCGGGCCTCGCCGCCTGCGGCCTGTGCGTGGAGGAAGAGCCCGAGGGACTCATCGTCACCGGCGCCGGCGGTAACCGGCCGCCGGTGGGCGGCGCGGCCATCGCCACCCGCGGCGACCACCGGATCGCCATGTCGCACCTTGTCCTGGGCCTCGCGGCCGGGGCCGAGGTCCGCGTCGATGAACCCGGCATGATCGCCACCAGCTTTCCCGGCTTTGTCGACATGATGCGCGGCCTGGGCGCTGACATCCGTCCGGCATGACCCCTGGCCTGGTGATCGCCGTCGACGGTCCCGCCGCTTCTGGCAAGGGCACGGTCGCCACCCGTCTGGGCCAGGTCTACGGCTTGCCCGTCCTGGATACGGGCCTCCTCTACAGGGCGGTCGGCGTGGCGGCCGCCCGGGCGGGTGTTGACCCGGACGATCCCGCCGCCGCCGCTGCGGTCGCCGGGGCGATCGACCTGATGGCCCTGGACGACCCGGCCTTCCGGACCCGCGAGGCGGGGGAGCTCGCCAGCCGGGTAGCCGTGCATCCGGGGGTCCGGGCGGCCCTCAACGCCGCCCAGGTCGACTTCGCCCGCCGCCCGGGGGGGGCGGTCCTGGACGGCCGCGACATCGGCACCGTCATCGCGCCCTGGGCGCCGGCCAAGCTGTTCGTCACCGCCCGCCCTGAGGTCCGCGCCGAGCGCCGTTGGCGCCAACTCACCGCCCAGGGCGAGGCCGTCCGGCTCCAGGATGTGCTGGAGGATATCCGACGGCGGGACGCCCGGGACGGTGGCCGCGCCGACGCCCCCATGACCCGGGCTGTCGACGCCGTCTTGCTGGACACCTCTGAAATGACTATAGACCTCGCCGCCGATGCGGCCCGCCGCATTGTCGAGGCGGCGCGCGCCGACCGGACCTGATCCGGAAGGCAAATCCCATCGCGTCTTTCCCTCTCAGGCCGCGGGCATTCACCGGCGCGGGATTCCGCGCCTTCGGTTTCACCTCCAACCCGACTTCGGGACTGAGCCCGCCTGACCGGCGGGGCGCGTCCGGGTCATACCGACTGATGAAAGAACACCATGGCTGATGATGCTGGCCTGAACCCTTCCCGCGACGACTTCGCGGCCCTCCTGAACGAGTCCCTGGGCGGACGCGACTTCATGGAAGGCCAGGTGGTCAAGGGAACGATCGTAGGCCTCGAGAAGGACTTTGCGATCATCGACGTGGGCCTCAAGACCGAGGGCCGCGTCTCCATCAAGGAATTCGGCGCCGGTGAGGAGGGCAAGCCCCAGCTCGCCGTCGGCGACACGGTTGAGGTCTTCCTCGAGCGCGTCGAGAACGCCCTTGGCGAGGCGGTCATCAGCCGCGAGAAGGCTCGCCGCGAGGAAGCCTGGACCCGCCTGGAAGGCGTCCACGCCCGGAACGAGCCCGTCATGGGCGCCATTGTGGGCCGCGTGAAGGGCGGCTTCACCGTCGACCTGGGCGGCGCCTCGGCCTTCCTGCCCGGCTCACAGGTGGACATTCGCCCGGTCCGGGACGTCGGCCCGCTCATGGGCAAGGAGCAGCCCTTCGCCATCCTCAAGATGGACCGTCCGCGGGGCAACATCGTCGTCTCCCGCCGCGCCATCCTCGAAGAGGCCCGCGCCGAGCAGCGCACTGAGCTCGTCGGCCAGCTGCAGGAAGGCGAAATCCGCGAAGGCGTGGTCAAGAACATCACCGACTACGGCGCCTTCGTGGACCTGGGCGGCATCGACGGCCTGCTGCATGTCACCGACATGAGCTGGAAGCGCGTCAACCACCCCAGCCAGGTGCTGGCCGTGGGCGACACGGTCCGGGTCCAGATCGTCAAGATCAATCCCGACACCCAGCGCATCTCACTGGGCATGAAGCAGCTGCAGTCGGACCCCTGGGACGGCGTCGAGGCCAAGTATCCCGTGGGCGCCCGTCTCACCGGCCGGATCACCAACATCACCGACTACGGCGCCTTCGTGGAGCTGGAAGCCGGTGTCGAGGGCCTGGTCCACGTCTCGGAAATGTCCTGGACCAAGAAGAACGTCCACCCGGGCAAGATCGTCTCGACCTCTCAGGAAGTCGACGTTGTCGTGCTCGACGTCGACCCGTCCAAGCGGCGGGTGTCCCTCGGCCTCAAGCAGGCCATGGACAACCCCTGGGAGGCCTTCCTGGCCGCCCATCCCGTGGGCTCCACGGTCGAGGGCGAGGTCAAGAACGCTACGGAGTTCGGCCTGTTCCTCGGCCTGGACAACGACATCGACGGCATGGTCCACCTGTCCGACCTGGACTGGAACGTCTCCGGCGAAGAGGCCATCACCCGCTACCACAAGGGCGAGATGGTCAAGGCGCGGGTCCTGGACGTCGACGTCGAGAAGGAGCGCATCTCCCTGGGCATCAAGCAGCTCTCGGGTGATCCGATGTCCGGCGACGTCTTCCGCAAGGGCCAGACCGTGACCGTCACTGTCACCGAGGTCACTTCGGGCGGCATCGAGGTCCGCTTCGGCGAGGATGACGCCCCCATGTCGGCCTTCATCCGCAAGTCGGACCTGTCCCGCGACCGCGCCGACCAGCGTCCGGAGCGCTTCGCCGTCGGCGACCGCGTCGACGCCCAGATCACCCTGGTCGACAAGGCGGCCCGCCGGGTCTCCCTGTCCATCAAGGCCCTGGAGATGGTCGAAGAGAAGGAAGCCATCGAGAAGTTCGGGTCCTCCGACTCCGGCGCCTCCCTCGGCGACATCCTGGGCGCCGCCCTGCGCGAGAAGGCCCAGAAGGACTAGGCCTTCGAGACCAAAGACCCTGGGGCGCGCCTTCTGGCGCGCCCCAGCCATTCGCGGCGGACCGGGCGACCGGTCCGCCGTTTCTGTTCCTGCGCCGATGACGTCCAAGGGCTTGACGTCAAAGGGATTTGCGCTGAAGTGAACGGGCGCCGGAGCGGGATCCGGCGGCCAGACGCCAGGGTGGCCAGGGACATGATCAAGTCCGAACTCATCGCCAGGCTGGCGGAAGAGAACCCTCACCTCACCCAGAAGGATATCGAGCGCGTCGTATCGGTGATCCTGGACCGGATGATCCAGGCCCTGGAGGACGGCGGCCGCGTGGAGCTCCGGGGTTTCGGCGCCTTCTCCGTGCGCTCACGGGGCGCGAGGTCCGGGCGCAATCCGCGGACCGGGGAATCCGTGTCCGTCCGCGCCAAGCACGTGCCGTTCTTCAAGAGCGGCAAGGAGCTGCGGGTCAGGCTCAACGCCGACGACTGAGATCGTCGGAGCCCAAAAGCATTCCAAGGGGGAATCTATGTCCATTCTCAGCGAGTTCCGCGAGTTCATCGCCCGCGGCAACGTGGTCGACCTGGCGGTCGGCGTCATCATCGGCGGGGCCTTCGGCAAGATCGTGACTGCGCTTGTCGAGGACGTGGTGATGCCGCCCGTCGGCCTTCTGATGAGCGGGGTCGACTTCTCGCTCATGAACTGGGTCCTCAAGGCCGACAATCCCGCCACCAAGGTCGACGAGATGGTCGCCATCCAGTACGGCGCCTTCCTGAACACCATCATCCAGTTCTTGATCGTCGCCTGGGTGGTCTTCCTGCTCGTCAAGGCGGTGAACACCCTGCGCCGCGCCCAGGCCGCCGAGGCTCCGCCGCCAGCCCCCTCGGCCCAGGAGGCTCTCCTGACCGAGATCCGCGATCTCCTGAAGTCCGGTCGCTGACCCTCGCCCCTTGAAGTCGGCAGGCGCTGGCCCCTAATGGCGGCCATGCGCCTTCCCGCCAAGATCTGCGGCCTGTCCACACCCGAGGCGGTCGAGGCCGCCGTGCGCGGGGGCGCCGGCTTCCTGGGCTTCAACTTCTTCCCCTCCAGCCCGCGCTGCGTGACACCTGAGGCGGCGGCCCGCCTCGCCGTCCCCGCCCGCGCCGCCGGGGTGCGGATCTGCGCCATCACCGTGGACGCCGGCGACGAGCTGGTTGACCGCATCGCGGCCATTCTTGATCCCGACTTCATCCAGCTCCATGGCGCCGAGCCGCCGGCCCGCGGGGCCGAGGTGGCCGCCCGCACTGGCGCCGGCCTGATCCGCGCCCTGCCCGTCGGCGGGCCTGAGGACCTGGCCGCGGCCGCGCCCTGGGCGGACCTTGCCGACCACCTCCTTCTCGATGCCCGCCCGCCCAGGGGCGCAGCCATGACCGGTGGCCTGGGAGTCGCCTTTGACTGGACCCTGACCCAGGGGTTCCACCCCCCGCGTCCCTGGTTCCTGGCCGGCGGCCTTGACCCCTGGAATGTCGCCGAGGCCCTCGAGGTTTCCGGGGCCCCGATGGCCGACGTTTCCTCTGGCGTGGAGCGCGGTCCCGGACTAAAGGACCCCTCTCTGATCTCGGCCTTCCTCGACGCTGTCCGCCGAGCCCGACCATAGGCCTCATGTGAACCAGATCGCACCGCTCAACGACTACACCGCCTATCCGGACCGCTCCGGCCGTTTCGGCGACTATGGTGGCCGCTACGTGCCGGAGACCCTCATGCCGCTGGTGCATGAGCTGGAGGCCGCCTTCCGGGCCGCAATCGCCGATCCGGCCTTTCGGCGCGAACTCGACGGCTATCTCACGCACTATGTCGGCCGGCCCAGCCCGCTCTACTTCGCCGAGCGCCTGACCCGGAAGTTCGGCGGCGCCAAGGTCTATCTGAAGCGCGAGGAGCTGAATCACACCGGCGCGCACAAGATCAACAACTGCATGGGCCAGATCCTGCTGGCCATGCGGATGGGCAAGACCCGCATCATCGCCGAGACCGGCGCCGGCCAGCACGGCGTGGCCACGGCCACGGTCTGCGCCCGTTTCGGCCTGCCCTGCGTGGTCTATATGGGCGCCGTGGACGTCGAGCGGCAGAAGCCCAACGTCTTCCGCATGAACCTGCTGGGCGCCAAGGTCGAGGCCGTCACCTCGGGCTCCTCGACCCTCAAGGACGCCATGAACGAGGCCCTGCGCGACTGGGTCACCAACGTCCACGACACCTACTACCTGATCGGGTCTGCGGCGGGTCCGCACCCCTATCCCGAGATGGTCCGCGAGTTCCAGGCGGTGATGGGCCGCGAGACCCGCGAGCAGATCCTCCAGGTCGAAGGCCGCCTGCCCGACGCCGTGGTCGCCTGCGTTGGCGGGGGCTCCAACGCCATCGGCATGTTCCACCCCTTCCTGAACGACGAGGGCGTACGCCTCATCGGGGTCGAGGCCTCTGGCGACGGCATGGACACCGAGCGCCACGCTGCGGCCATCAATGGCGGCCGCCCCGGCGTCCTGCACGGCAACCGCACCTACCTGATCCAGGATCCGGTGGGCCAGATCGCCGAGGCCCACTCCATCTCGGCGGGCCTGGACTATCCGGGCATCGGGCCCGAGCACGCCTTCCTGCACGATGTGGGCCGGGCCGAGTACCTGACCTGCACCGACCGCGAGGCCCTGGCCGCCTTCCAGCTCTGCGCCGAGCTGGAGGGGATCATCCCCGCCCTGGAGACCAGCCACGCCCTGGCCCGCCTGCCCGAGATCTGCGCCGAGCTCGGCCCCGAAGGGATCATCGTCGTCAACCTGTCGGGACGGGGAGACAAGGACGTCAATACGGTCGCCCAGGCCCTGGGGCGCTCGATTTGAGTCGCGCCCGGATCGACGCCCGCTTCGCGCGCCTGCGCGCCGAGGGCAGGGCCGGGTTCGTCACCTACGTCATGGCGGGCGATCCTGATCCGGAGACGGCCCTCGCCATCCTGGAGGGCCTGCCCGCCGCCGGCGCCGACCTCATCGAGGTGGGCTTTCCCTTTTCCGACCCCCTGGCTGAGGGGCCGCCGATCCAGCGCGCGGCCCAGCGCGCCCTGGGCCGCGGCATGACCCTTCAGAAGACCCTCGACCTGGTGGCCGCCTTCCGCCGCAAGGATACCGAGACCCCGGTCATCCTGATGGGTTACGCCAATCCCCTGGAGACTCCCGGCTATGTCGCCTTCGCCCGCGCCGCCGCCGAGGCGGGGGTCGACGGCCTGATCGTGGTGGACATCCCGCCGGAGGAGGCCGATCCCCTGGCCGACGCCCTCGACGCCGAGGACCTGTCCCTGATCCGCCTGGCCACCCCCACCACCGACGACCGCCGCCTGCCGGTGGTGGTCCGCCGCACTTCGGGCTTCGTCTACTACGTCTCTGTCGCCGGGGTGACCGGCGTGAAGGAGGCCGACGCCGGCGCCGTGGCGCCCAATGTCGCACGGGTCCGGGCCGCCTCCGGCCTGCCGGTCGCCGTGGGTTTCGGCGTCCGCACTGAAGAGAGAGCCGCCGAGGTCGCCCGCATCGCCGACGCCGTGGTCGTGGGCTCGGCCCTGGTCGACGAGGTCGCCGACGCCCTGGCCGCAAACGAAGACGTGACCGGCCGGGTGCTTACAAAAGTCGCCGCTCTGGCTAAGTCTGTCCGCACGGCGAGGACGCCGAGTCGCGGGGCATAGGCGCAGTATGGCGATGGCGGACCACAGGGACGACAAATCCGGGAAGCCGGCCCAGGCCCAGCCTCCCCGGGAGCGCGGCGGATGGCTGGCCAAGATCGCCCCCGGCGTCCGCAACCTGGTCGCCAAGCGTGAGACGCCCGACAATCTCTGGGTCAAGTGCCCCGACACCGGCGAGATGCTCTATCGCCCCGACCTGGAGGCGGCCCTCTGGGTCACCCCGTCGGGCAGCCACATGCGGATCGGCGCCGCCCAGCGTCTGCGCTACACCTTTGACGACGGCCGGTTCGAGCGCATTCCCTCGCCTGTCGTCATGGACGACCCCCTGAAGTTCCCGGACGAGAAGCCCTACGCCGACCGGCTGAAGTCGGCGCGCAAGGCCACCGGCGAGCAGGACTCCATGGCCATCGCCTTCGGGAACATCCGGGGCGAGCCGGCGATGGTCATCGTCCAGGACTTCAACTTCATGGGCGGCTCCCTGGGCATGGGCGCCGGTGAGGCCTTCATCAAGGCCGCCGAGGAGGCCGTCCGCCGCAAGGTCCCCCTGGTCATCTTCACCGCCTCGGGCGGCGCCCGCATGCAGGAGGGGACCCTCTCCCTCATGCAGATGGCGCGGACCACCCTGGCTCTCAACGAGGTCAAGGCGGCGGGCCTGCCCTACATTGTCGTGCTCACCGATCCCACCACCGGCGGGGTGTCGGCCTCCTACGCCATGCTCGGCGACATCCACATCGCTGAGCCTAACGCCATGATCGCCTTTTCCGGGCGCCGGGTCATCGAGCAGACCATCCGCGAGGTCCTGCCGCCGGGCTTCCAGCGCGCCGAATTCCTGGTCGAGCGCGGCATGGTCGACCTCGTGGCCGCCCGCTCCGAGCTGCCCGACGTCCTCGCCTCGGTGCTGAAGACCCTCATGCTGGGGCGCGCCCGGGCCCGCGCCGCCTGAGCCCCCTCCCGCCGGGACCATGTACGATCCGATCCGGGCGTCCGACGCCGTCATCCAGAAGCTGAGGGCCAACCATCCCTCGCTCATCGACCTGACCACCGGCCGGGTCGAGCGGCTGCTTGAGGCCCTGGGCCGTCCCGACCTGCGCCTGCCTCCCGTCATCCATGTGGCCGGGACCAATGGAAAGGGCTCCACGACGGCCTTCCTGAGGGCCATGGCCGAGGCGGCGGGCCTGTCAGTCCATGTCCTGACCTCGCCGCACCTGGTCCGCTTCGCCGAGCGCATCCGCATCGCCGGCCGGCTGATCACCGATGAGGCCCTCGACGCCCTCGCCGACCGGCTGGAGACGGTCAACGCCGGCCAGCCCATCAGCTTCTTCGAGATCACCACAGTCCTGGCCCTCACAGCCTTCGCCGAGACCCCTGCAGACCTCTGCCTCATCGAGGTGGGCCTGGGCGGGCGGTTCGACGCCACCAACATCTTCCCCGCTCCGGCCGTCTCGGTCATCACCCCTGTCGACTACGACCATGTGGAGATGCTGGGGCCCGAGCTCTCCAACATCGCCTGGGAGAAGGCCGGGATCATCAAGGCCGGCCGGCCGGTCGTCTGCGCCCGCCAGCGCGACGAGGCCCTGGCGGTGATCGAAGCCGAGGTTGAGGCCCTGAACGCTCCGCTGACCCTGGTCGGCCGCGACGCCGACATCTGGCCCGAGCGCGGCCGGCTGATGGTCCAGGCGCAGGACCGGCTCCTGGACCTTCCGGCGCCCGCCCTTCCCGGACCCCACCAGTTCGACAACGCCGGCCTCGCCGCCCTCGCCCTCCTGGCCCTTGATGATCCCCGGATCACCGAGGCGGCCCTGGCCCGCGGCGCCGAGACCGCCATCTGGCCGGGCCGGTTCCAGAGGCTGAAGGAAGGCCCCCTGGGCCGGCTGGCCGCCGCGCGGGGCTCGGATCTCTGGCTGGACGGCGCCCACAACCCCCACGGCGCCGAGGCCCTGGCCCGGACCTGCGCCGAGATGACGGCCCGGGATCCCCGTCCCCTGGTGCTGGTGGTGGGGCAATTCGCGCGGAAGGACCCGAGGGGTTTCTTCGCCGCCTTCCGGGACCTGCCTCTGAAGGTCGTGGCGACCACCTTCGATTCGCCGACGGCGCTTTCGCCGGAGGGCTTGGCTGAGGCGGCGCGGGCCGAGGGGCTCCCGGTCGAGACCGCGCCCGACGTCTCCGCCGCCGTCGCCCTGGCGCTGGAGGGCGAGGGGCCGCCCCCCCGGGTGGTGGTCTGTGGCGGCCTGCACTTCGCCGGCGAGGTCCTGGCGCTCAGCCCCGAGACCTGGCCGACCTAGTGGCCTCGTCGCCAGGACGGAGGCGGCGCTCCGACCGGCTCTAGAAGGCGCTCTTCGCCGTCACCCAGAGGTAAGGGCCCTCCTCCCAGCGCCGGGCCTCGCGCCCGGAGATCGCCGCCGCCCGTGTCGGTGCGAAGAAGGTTCTGTCATTGGTGAACCGCCGGCCGAGGGGATTGTAGACGGTGAACCTCAGCTTCAGGTTCTTCAGATGGCTGCTTTCGACCGTCATCCGCACCTCCGGGCCTGGCTCGAAAACGTTCACCTCCGGCACGAAATAGTCGACCTCGGCATCCTGGCTATCGACCTGCATGCTCCAGGAGAGTTTTTGTTCCGGGAGATCCTGGCGGAGCTCGACGGAATAGGTCCAGGGGGTGAAGGCCGTCACTTGGCGGGATCGGCCCGTGAGAGGGTCATCGAAAGCGGAATCGCGCCACTCACCCCGCGCGTCCAGGCGCAATCCCGGGGCCAGCCAGGACAGGGCGGCGGAGGCGCCGAAGGTGGCGCCCCACACGCGGGCGCTCCTGGCGTTGCCGATGCCGAACCCACCGCCTGGCAGAATGACAGGCTCCAGGACATCCTCCCGCCACTCGTGGAAGAGCCCGGCGTTGATGGCCAGGCCGTCGCGACCGCGCAGGTCGAGATCCGCACTCGCCCGCGTCTCGGTCTGCGGCCTCAACTGGGCGTTGCCGCCCTGGCTGCGGTCGATCCCGACCTCTGTGGAGGCGGCGAAGGCGTCAAAATCCAGCTGGCCGACATTGCGCCGAAGGCCAAAATCCAGGCTCGAACTGTCGTTCGGGCGCCATGACAGGGACAAGGCCGGCTTGAAGAACATCAGTTGCTGACGGTTCCGGGCGTCGCCGGTCACCGAGATCTCGGACCACTCGGCCGCCGCCTTCGCATCCAGCGTCCATTGCGGGTTCAGGTCATAGGCGAGGTTGACGAAGGCTTCGGCGCGTTGCTCGTCGACCACGACGTTAGCCGCCGGCAGCAGGATCGGGGTCAGTGCGCCGGAGGCCGTGCGTGTCGCGAAGGCGAGGGAGGAGTCCAACCGGTTGAAGGCCGCCTCCCCGCCAGCCTCCGGACGGAACCGCCCGCCGGCGTCCGCCGAAACCGTCGCGCGCGCCACCCACTCGATCTGGGTGCGCTGGGAATTCGCAAGGGTTTCGGAGGCGGCGACCCCGGGAGGCGCTTCAATTCGACTGGCGCTGGCGGCCTCCTCCTGTCGCCAGCTGGCCAGGCTCAGGATCTTCAAGGCGCCGACATTGGGAAACCGCCGCGTCCATTCGCCGCCAAACTCGGCTTCGATGACGTCCTCGGCGAAGGTGACGCCGCGGAATCGGTCCACCGGGCCTGATGGCGTGCGACCCAGGTATCCCGGTCCGGCGAAACGGGTATCGGAGTCCTCTCCTTCCACCCTGCCGTTGATCACGATCTCGCCACCGAAGGCCTCCCGCCGGGCGTCTCCGGACAGGGTGATCTCCACCTCGTCGCCGATGCGGGTCTCGTTCTCAAACACCACAGGCTCGCCATTCGGTCCGGTCCGAATACGCACCCCATCCGCGCGATCGCGCCAGGCGTCGAGCTGGATCCTTCCGGACGCCCGCCATCCGCCGACCGGACCGGACAGGCTCGCCTCGGCGTAAGGACGGATGTTCCCGTCCTGGTTCCGGGAGACAGAGACGCCCCAGGCGCCTGAAAGGCCGGTTTCCTCAACGATCAGGTTCACGATCACGGCCTGACCCGACGCCTCGCTGGTGGTCGGGTTTGTGACCAGGTCGATCCTCACGACGGCGGAGGCCGGAATTCTCGAAAGCGCTTCCCGGGGTCCTCCGCCCTTCGATCCGGGTCTCGCCCCATTGATCAGGACATTTCCACCGGTATCGCCAAAGCCGCGCCGGGCCTCACCCTGATCCAGCGTGAAACCCGGAACCCGCATCACCATGTCGAAGGCCGTGCTGGGAACGAAACTCTCGAAGAACTCCCGGGGGTAGCTTCTCACCTGCATGGGCTCGGCGGCGCGCCCGACCCCGGGTCCGGCGGCCAGGATAGCAGCTAGCGCGAAGGTGCTGAGTCCCCGGCGCGCCAAAGAGGCAGCCCCTCCGATGGAGGGGCGTCCCGGGGACCGCTTCATTTGTCCACAGCCTGAAGCCGCCATTGCACTGCGCTGAAGGGCTCCGGGCGGAGTCTCATCCGCCCGTCCGACCCCCGGAAAGGGGGTGGGCCAGCCGGTTCAGCCGACGCCAGACTCGTTCAGCCAGTCGACGATCTTCTGCTTGGGCATGGCGCCGACCTTCATGGCGGTCATCTGCCCGTCCTTGAAGAGCATCATGGTCGGGATGCCGCGCACGCCGTAGCGGCTGGGGGTGTTCGGGGAGTCCTCGATGTTCAGCTTGGCCACGGTGACCTGCGCGCCCAGCTCGGCGGCGATCTGCTCCAGGGCCGGAGCGATCTGCTTGCAGGGCCCGCACCACTCCGCCCAGAAGTCCACCAGGACGGGCTTGCCCGACTTCAGGACGTCGGCTTCGAAGGACTCGTCAGTGACGGCGACAGTACCCATGCGGGGCTCCTCGATTCGTAGGTCCGGGACGAGCCGGACGTGATTACGTGATATGGCGCACTGCGCGCCAGGATCAACTCCCCCGTTGCGCCGGACCTGCGATCAGGCCTCCCTGTAGAGCTGGTCAAGGGTCTTGCGGAGCAGGGCCTCCGGCGCCGGGGTCAGCAGGGGGCCGTCCGTCCAGACCAGGGCGGCGCGGACCGGGCGGTCCGGATAAAGATCTCCCAGCACCGCCCAGTACATGGCCAGCTGTCGCAGGTAGGCGGGATCCGCCGCCTCGATCGAGGCCGGGGCGGGCCGGTTCGTCTTGAAGTCCGCAAACAGGATTTCATCCGCGCGCACCACCAGCCGGTCGATGCGCCCGGAAATCCGCAGGCCGGGCGGCAGGAGCCCGGAACCGCCGACAATGGCCGCCTCGGCCCGCGACCCGGGTCCGAACAGGAAGGCGAAGTCCGGATGCTCCAGCACGCCCAGGGCCGCCGTCGCCATCTCCTCGATCTGGTCGACCGCGAGGCCGGCCTCCTTTCCCAGGAGCCGCCGGGCCGCGCTGTGACGGGTCGCCTCCGGCAGGTCGGGCAGAACCTGCAGCAGCCGGTGGACCAGCTCGCCCCGCCGGAACCGGCCCATGCCGGGCGCCCCGGCCAGGGGCGAGACGGCGGCGACCCGGGCCGAATCGCCCAGGTCGGAGGGCGACGCGAGGCGGGCGAGGGGCTCGGGCAGGGCTGGCCGGGACAGCCAGGCGGGGGGAGGGGCCCGGACCGCTTCCGGCGCCGCCCCGGCCTGCCCCAACACCTCAGGGTCCTCGCCGAAACGCCGGAAGCCGAAGTCCTCGGCCTCGATCCGCCGGAACCGGCCGGCCAGGCGGTTTGCGAAGACCGCTTCCATCACGCCCCACCAGCCGGGCGGCTTGTCTGCGGACCGTCCTCCCGGCAGGGCCCCGCAGACGATCAGCCGGTCCCGCGCCCGGGTCAGGCCCACATAGAGGAGCCGCTGGAGCTCCTGGTCCGCGGCGGCCTTGCGCAGCGCCCGGGCGTCGGTCTGGGCCGGACAGTCGTCGTTCTTCGCCCCCAGCCAGAGGAAGGTCCCGTCTGCGGCTCGCACCAGGCCGGCGCCATCGGAGTCGTTGAAGGTGGTGTCGGGCAGGATGATGATCGAGGCCTCCAGCCCCTTTGCCCCGTGGGCCGTCATGACGCGGACCTCGTCGGCGGCTTCGGCCTCCGTCTCCCGCTTCACGTCCACCTTCAGGCTGTCGAGGGCGGCGGCGAAGGCCTCCAGGTCTCGGACGCCGCTTTGCTCGAGTTCAAGGGTCTTCTCCAGGAAGACGCCCAGGGCCTCCTCGGCCTCACGGCCCAGCCGGGTCAGCAGCCTCTGACGCTGGGTGCGCCCACAGGACCCTGCGGACTCCAGCCGGCCGACGATGAAGTCGTAGGGCGACTGGCCGGAGGCGGCCAGGACCGAGGCCAGGACATGTTGCGCCTGCGCCCACTCGGGCCGGCCGGCGCCGGGGGTCCCCACCTCGCTCCGCGCCCGCAGCGCATCCCAGAGGCAGGCCTCCGGGCGCCGGTGGGCGAGCTGGAACAGGCTCTCGTCGCTGACGTCGCAGAAGGGGCTGCGAAGCAGAGCGGCCAGGGTCAGGTCATCCCCCGGATAGAGGGCGAAGCGGACCAGGGCCCGCAGGTCGTCGAACAGGATGTGCTCCGCCAGCTTCAGCCGGTCGGCGCCGCCCACGGGAACGCCCTGGCGCTTGAGCTCCAGGATGACCTCGTCAAACAGGCTTCCGCGGCGCCGGACCAGGACCAGGAAATCCCCCCAGCGGGCGGGACGCTTTACGCCGGACTTCTTGTCGCCGACGGCCTCGCCCCGGCTGACGATCCCGGCGATCTCGCGCGCGATCCGCCGGGCCAGCTCCCGGGTCGCCGAGTTCGGGTCGGGCGTATCCGGCGGGGCCTCCCAGGCCTTCCGATCCGACTTCTCGGGGGGTTCGACCAGGTCCCACAGGTCGATGCAGCCGTCGTCCTCGCGCCGGGCCTCGTGGCGGAGGGGGGCGTCCATGCCGTCCCGCCCGGTCATCAGGCCCTGGCTGAGCTCCGGGTCGGCGTAGACAGCGTCCACAAAGCCCAGGACCTGCCGGGTCGACCGCCAGGACACCGCAAGTTCGATCCGCTCGAAGGCCGCGCCGACCGCCAGGGCCCGCTGGCTGTAATGTCCGTACTCCAGCTCCAGCCGCTCGGGCGAGGCGCCCTGGAAGGAATAGATCGACTGCTTCTGGTCCCCGACCACAAAGAGGCTGCGGTGCAGCGCGCCTTCCGCCCCGGCCCGCCCGGCGCCGGCGAAGAAGTCCTCGGTCAGCTGCCGCAGGATGGACCACTGGGCCGGAGAGGTGTCCTGGGCCTCGTCCACGAGCACATGGGCCAGCCCCTGATCGAGCTTGAAGAGCACCCAGGCGGCCATCTGGGAATCCCGGGTCAGGGCCAGGGTCCTGTCGATCAGGTCCCCGAAGTCCAGCTTCCCGGAATGGGCCTTCTCGATGGCGTAGGCGGTGAGCCAGGCCTCGGCGAGCAGAAGGGTGTCCAGGGTCCGGCGGCCGGCGGCCGCCTGCTTTTCCCGTATGAAGAGGGTGTGGAGCCGTTCGATCTCGGCGTCGAGCTCGGCCTTGAGCTCCGGCGCATGCCGCAGGGTCTTGTCGCCTCCGATGCCCCGCTGGGGCTTGAACTGGGCGGTGACAAGGATGGACCGGAGGTCCGAGAGGGCAGGCTTGCCCTGGGTCCGCCTAAGGACGTCCTTCAGCTTGCCGGCGTTCACGCCGGCGCCTTTGACATCCAGGCCCTCGGCGATCGCCAGCCAGGTCTCGGGTGAGGGGCCTGCCGACATGTCCTCCAGCTCGGCCCGGGCCGCGTCCGGATCGAGGGGCGCCGGCGATCCGGTCAGGGTGGTCCAGACCACGGCCGCCAGCCCCCCGGCCGCCTTGGCGCTGTCGATGGCTTCCCTCAGCTCGCCCGCCCGGGCGGTGAAGTCGTCGAACAGGGACTCAAAGGCGTCGAACGCCATGTCCACCGACAGCCGGGCATAGGCCTCGGCGATGCGGCCATCGCCCTTCAGGACCTGCAGGGCCAGGCCTAGCCGCGCCGACTTCGCCAGCTGGGCGGCGGCCAGGTCGTCGAGCACCTCGAAGCCCGGCGAGATCCCCGCCTCCAGCGGAAAGCGCCGGAGCAGCTTTTCACAGAAGGCGTGAAGGGTCTGGATCCGCAGACCGCCGGGGGTCTCCAGGGCGCGGGCGAACAGGGCCCGGGCGGCGGAAAGCTCGTCGGGCTCGTAGTCCGACGGCGCCCGGCCCTCGAGGGCTGCCAGCTGCAGGCGCAGTTCGGGGTCCTTCAGGACCGACCAGTCGCCGAGAAGCTCGAACAGGCGGTTCTGCATCTCGGCCGCCGCGGCCTTGGTGTAGGTGACGCACAGGATCTCGTCCGGCGAGGCGCCCGCCAGCAGCAGGCGCGCCACCCGATCGATCAGGGTCTTGGTCTTGCCGGAGCCGGCGTTGGCCGTGACGAAGGCCGAGAGGCGGGGGTTCGCGGCCCGGGCCTGGGGGCTGACAGGGTCGGTCCTCATGACTCGGCCTCCCCCCCGATGGAGGTCCATTCCCGCACCCGGGCGAGATGGTCGTAGTCGCTGGCGTAGAGCTTCACGCTCGCGGCCGCGCTCCGGGACAGGTAGGCGGTGGCCGGGTCGTCGAACCGGGCGATCACCGCCTTGAGGCCCTCCAGGGCCGCGGCGGCGGCGTCCAGCGGCGCCTCGTTCTCGCCCAGGGCGCTCTTGATGACGCCGGCCGGCCGCCGGCCCGTCAGCTGGACATAGGCCAGCTCCGTGGGCTCGAGGGCGCCGATCTTCGAGAACCCTCCCGCCATCAGGATGGCGCCCGAAAGGGTGAGCTGGGGGGAGAAGCCCGCCGCCACCTGCTTGTGCGAAGGCGGAAGTCCGGTCTTGTAGTCGAGGATGCGCCCGACCGCCCCGGGGCCGATCTCGATCCGGTCGGCCTTGGCGGTGAAGGTGAAGGCTCCCCCCGGAGACATGAAGGTGCTTGCGCCTTCCAGCTCGACCTCGATCCGGCGACCATCCGAACGGCGCTCGCGCTCGGTCGCAACCATCCAGCTGGCGATCTCCCGGGAAAGGGCCGTTTCCCGGGCGAGGCCCGCCGGGTCCATGCCCCGGTCCGCCAGGGCCTTCAGGTAGAGGGCGTCGAGGTGCGCCTCGGCGGTGTCCGGAAGGGTGTCGGGATAGGCCTCCACGAAGGCCTCCAGGGCGGAATGGATGGCCGTGCCCCGAAGGCGGACATCGATGGGGGCGTCCGGCCGGTCCATCGGATAGAGCCTCAGAATGTCCCTCGCCCAGACGGCGTAGGGGTCCCGCACCAGGGTCTCGATACGCGTCACCGCGAGCTTGCGGGGGCGCGCCTCAAGGGGCGGGCGGGGCGCGGGTCGGGGGGCGGGGGCGAAGGGACCGGGCGCATCCGCCGCCTCGACGAGGGTCTCTAGGTCCGGACGGCCCGGCAGGGTCAGGCCCGCGCCCCTCGCCAGGGTCCTGAGTCGCCAGAGCCAGCGCGATTCCAGGGCCGGGGCGCCCCGCCGGCGGCGGGCGTGCAGCAGGAAGACCTCGGGCGCACAGGCCGACTGGGCGAAGTCGTGGGCCGAAAGAGCGATCCGGCGCTCGGGCTTCGGAAGGCCCAGCCGGGTTCGCATGTTGCGCGACAGGAAGGGGTCGACCGCCGCCGCCTGGGGCCAGACCCCCTCTTCCAGCCCCGCCAGGATCAGGCGGTCGGCGCGGGCCATCCGCGCCTCCATGGCGCCCAGTATGCGCAGGCGGGGGTGGGTGGCCCGGCTCGCGCGGACGCTCTCCCCCGCCATCACCGCCTCCAGCAGTTCGCCGAAGGCCCGCACCGAAAGGGCGGGACTGGCGTCGCCCTCTTCGATGAGGGCTCCCAGAAGGCGGGCTGCGGCGTCCCCGTCAGGGCCGGCCCAGAGGTCGCCTGTCCCGCCTTCGGGGCGCCGGCAAAGGGCCTCCAGAACCTCTACGAGACGCCGGCCCCAGCCGGAGGCGTCGAGGTGTGTGTCGGCCTCCGGACCGGGCGCCGGGAAGAGGTCCTGGAGGTCCTGGGCAAGGCCGATGGCCTCGGGAACGGGAGGCTTGGCGCCTTCCGCCCGGGCCCGGATGCGCGCCAGGGTGTCCGGCCGGGGGCCGCGAAGGGCGTCCCGCTCCAGGGCGTCACGGGCGAAGGCGAGGTCGGCCTCCGTCCGTCCCAGCCGGACCCGGGGATGCTTCAGCAGCGCCAGGAGGACGGAGGGCTTGGCGGGGTCCGCCAGGGCATGGGCGGCCTGCAGGGCCAGGATGGCGCAGGGGAACCGGGCCAGGGGCTCTCCTGCAGAGGCGTCGGCGATGATCCCCCATCGGGCCAGCCGAGCGGCGACCCGGCGGGCGAGGTCGGCGTCCGGCGTCACCAGGGCGGCGGTCCGGCCCGGGGTCTCCAGGGTCTCGCGCAGCAGGAGGGCGGCGGACAGGGCGCACGCCTCGACATCCCGGGCGCCCGCGACGATCAGGCCGGCGAGGCCCCGCTCGATCCCTTTGACGCCCAGGCCGCCCGAGTCGTCGATGGCGGCGCGCCAGTCCGAGGTCCGGTCCGCAGGTCTCAGGGCCAGGCTGATGACCTTGCGGCGGTCCGCGTCGGCGACCGGGACATCCGGCGTTTCCGGCCAGTCCCGTACCTTGTTCGCAGCAAAGCCGGCCTGTTGGAGCAGGTCCCGCAGCATGGCCTGGGGGTGCTGGTCGTCGATCCCCTCGGGCTCGGCCACCCCGGGTATCGGGTCGTAGTCCAGGCCGGGCAGGACCACGGCGCCCCGGGGGGCCTCGGCGATCACCTTCATCAGCCGGGCCGTGGCCTTGACCGATCCGGTGGACCCGGCGGCGATCAGGAACCCCTCCGGCGGCGCCTCCGACCACTTTTCCGCCAGGGCGTTGAGCAACTGCACCCTGCGGGCCGACACGTCCTGCAACCCAAGCTCACGCAGCCGCTCGGGCCATCGGGAGAGGGCGCCCTCCAGGAAGCCGAGGGAGACCTGCCAGTGCGCGGCCATGTCCAGGGTGGCGAGGTCAGCCAGTTTGTCGCCGGTGACCTCCTCGATCTGCAGGCTGTCGAAGAAGCCGCCGAGGGCGTCCGCCAGGCCAAGGGCCTCGGTGGGTCCCGGGCTGCGGCCGAGGGCCGGCGAGAGTTCGCTGACCAGCCGCAGCAGTTCGAACCGGCGACGGACCGGGGTGATGGCCGGGGGCAGGTCCAGGGCGATGTCGCCGGGCTCGAAGGGGGCTTCGCCAGCCTCCAGGTCGCCCAGCGGGCGGATCCGGGGCGGCAGGAGGGCGGGGGCGTCCCCGGCCCTGCGCAGGAAGGCCTCGGTCAGCAGCCGCACCGCCCGGCGGTTGGGGGTCAGGACGACGGCGTCGGCCAGGGCCTCGGGACCGCCCTCCCGGGTCAGGTCCAGGAGGCCCGTCGCCAGGTCGTCCAGGAAGGGCCGGTCGGCGGCGATATTGAACCAGCGCGGGCCGGGCGTTTCGAAGAACCAGCCGCTCATCGGGACAGCCGGGCCTCGGCCTCGTCGCGCGCCGCCGGATCGCCGACGTGCAGCCAGAAGGCGTCCATGACCACGCCCGCCAGCCGCCCCTGCGCCTGCAGCCGCCACCAGACCGGCAGGATGGAAAAAGCCCCCTCGGGCTCGTCGTCCAGGATCTCGGGCTTGAGAATCTGGAAGCCGATGTTAGCGAGGGGCGCCGGGTTGGCGTCATCCGCCGAGTGGGTCAGCCGGCCCTCGGCGTCCATGAAAAAGCCCCTGGGTCCCTCGAAGCCGATGCCCTGCCCCCGGGGGGTCAGGAGCAGGAGGAGGTCCATGCGCTCCGGGTCCCAGGCCGCCTTCATCCGCTCCAGCGGCGGCGTCGCGCCGCCGGTCCAGAGGGAGTCGATGTTGGCCACGAAGATGGGCTCCCGGCCCAGCAGGGGCAGGGCGTTGCGGATGCCGCCGCCGGAATCCAGCAGGGCCGCGCGCTCGTTGGCGATGACGATCTCCAGGTCGGTTCGCCCGGCGAGGTGGGCCTCCATCTGGTCGGCGAAATGGTGGACGTTCACCACCGCCTTGCGCACGCCGGCCTCGACCAGGCGGTCGAGGACCCGGTCGATCAGGGTCCGGCCCGCCACCTCCACCAGGGCCTTGGGCCGGGTGTCGGTGAGGGGCCGCATGCGGGTGCCGAGGCCCGCAGCCAGGACCATGGCGCTGGTCGGACCGGTCATCGGCGGGCGTCCGCGGGGACGCAGGCGTCGAGCCAGGCCCGCAGGTCCGACAGGCCCGGGTCGGCCAGGCAGGCGTCGAGATAGCCCCACATGCGCGGCAGGAAGGCCTCGTAACGCGGCCGGCCGTCGCGGACCACAAGCCGGGCGAAGACCCCGATGATCCGGCAGATGTTCAGGGCGCCCAGGGCGTGGAAATCGGAAGCGATAGGCAGTTCGTCTGCATAACGGGAGCGTTCGAGGTAGCGTCCCAGGAGGGTGTCGGAGAGGGTCCTGGAGACGTCCCGGCGGGCGTCGTGCAGGAGCATGGACAGGTCCCAGGCGGGATGGGCCAGGACCGCGTCCTGGAAATCCACCATCCCGACCCGGGCGGGCCCCTCCCGGTCCGGCAGCCAGATCAGGTTCTCGACGTGGTAGTCGCGGTGGCAGAAGACCCGCGCCCCCGCCTCGCCCCGTTCCAGGATGGGGCGCCAGAGGCTCGACCAGTCGCGGCGGGCGGCGGCGTCCACGCGGACCCCGGGGCGCAGGGCGGGTAGCCAGTCCGGCAGCAGGTCGGCGGCGGTCTCAAGAGCCAGGGCGTCGTAGGTCAGGAGGGGCCAGTCCAGCCCGGCCTCGGCGCCCAGCCGGCCGGGGACAGGTTGATCCTGCATGTGGATCAGGGCGTCCAGGGCGGCCTCGTAGAGGGGGCCTTCGTCGGCGCCGCCGGCGATGAGGGTTCCGAAGAGGTCGTCGCCCAGGTCCTCCATCACGGCCAGGCCCTGGCCGGCGTCGAAGGCCTCGATGCGCGGCGCGGACAGGCCGGCCTGGTTCAGCCAGCCGGCGACGGCCACGAAAGCGTCGACGCGCCCCGCCGCCAGCCGCGCCATGGCGTTGTAGCCAAGGGACCGGCGCGCGCCGGCGTCGGCGTCCGGCGGGCAGGGGGCGGACTCCACCGGCGGCTGGTCCATGAAGATGCGGCGTCCGCCGCCGGCCAGGTACAGGCGCTCGTAGGCGCGGGTGGAGGCGTCGCCCGCCAGCCGCTCGCGTCGCGCGCCGGCCAGGCCGGCCCGGGCCAGGAAGGCGTCCTTCAGGGCGTCCCGTTCCGCCGTCACTCGACCCTCTCCCGCCAGGACCCGTGGCCGGACAGCCGCGCCGTCCGCCCTTCTCCGGAAACCGCCAACCCTAGATCGAGTCGGTCAGCGGGGAGACGCCCCTCGAGCCGCTCGGGCCATTCGATCAGGGCCGCCCCATGGTCGAGGGCCTCGTCCAGGCCGATCTCCCAGGCCTCATCGGGGTCTTCCAGCCGGTAGAGGTCGAAGTGGGCGATCTCGAACTCCGGCCCGGGATAGGTCTGCACCAGGGTGAAGGTGGGGCTGGGCGCCTCCTCGTCCGGGGTGGTCAGGGCGCGGATCAGGGCCCGGGCGAGGCAGGACTTGCCCGCCCCCAGGCCGCCGCTCAGGCAGAGGGCCTCGCCCGGGCGCAACAGGGGTGCGATCCGGCGGCCGAGGGCCCGGGTGTCGGCCTCGGCGGGCAGGTCGATCCGTGCGGGCAGGCGGTTCAAAAGGGACGGTCCGGGTCGCGGGGCAGGACGGTCTCTACATAGGCCTTCACCGCAGCGGTGGCGACGTCGGCGTCAGCATCCAGCCGGTCCGGCGGAATCAGCGGGCCGACGGTCAGGGTGAACCGGCCGCCGCGCTTGTTCAGGAGCTCATGGAAGAGGGTGATGTCGCGCAGTTCCTGCGAGACACGGTCAAAGGCGTGGAACAGGGTCGACCAGGGGCCTGTCATATGGACCGGCGCCACCGGCGCCTCGTGGCGGCGGGCGATGGACAGGGCCGAGCTCATCCAGGGGGGGTCGGAGAGGGCGCCGTCCGGGCCCCGCCGCGCCAGGCGGCCGGCCGGAAAGATGGCCAGGGCCCGCCCGGCCTCCATGGCCTCGCGCGTCATCTGCAGGGTGGTGCGGGTGCGCTCCCGCGTGCGCTTGGCCTCGACCCATTCCACGGGGATGAGGACGTCGGAGAACCCCGGGACCACCCTGTGGGCGTCGGCGTTGGCGTAGAAGCACAGGTCCGGCCGGCGGCCGCGCAGGGCGTCCCAGGCGGCGATCCCGTCGGCGATGCCCGTGGGGTGGTTGGAGACAATGACCAGCCGCCCGGCCTCGGGAATCCGCTCCAGGCCGCGGATCTCGACCTTCACTTCCAGAAGGCGGGAAACGTAGTCCAGGGCCTCCCGCCCGCCCATCGGGGCGACGGCGTCGGCCATCTGCCGGGCCCGACGGTAGTTGAGCAGCCGGTAGAGCAGGGGCCGGGCCAGGGGCCAGGCCGGGCTGGAGGCCAGCCGCGGCGCCCGCTCGGCGATCAGCACGTCGACGATGTGCTGGCCGGGGCCGGCTGAGTCGGGAGGGCTCATGGCGCCACCATGCCCGCCCCCGGGGGGCGCAAGCAAGGTCTAGGCGCGCCCGCCGCCAGCCCTTATGGGAAGTGCCGCAGGCATACGAGGACGGTCCCATGCGCCAGATCTCCCACTTCATCGACGGCGCCGCGGTCGCCAGCGCCTCCGGCCGCACCGGCGACGTCTTCAACCCGAACACCGGCGAGGTGCAGGCGAAGGTGGGCCTGGGGACCTTCGACGAGCTGGAGCTGGCCGTGCAGTCCGCCCTGCGCGCCCAGCCGGCCTGGGCCGC
This sequence comes from Phenylobacterium sp., assembly GCA_020402585.1. Classification (GTDB taxonomy): domain Bacteria; phylum Pseudomonadota; class Alphaproteobacteria; order Caulobacterales; family Caulobacteraceae; genus Phenylobacterium. The sequence continues at coordinate 42,225 of JADBZH010000053.1, forward strand.
GGTGAACCCCCAACGCCGGGCGCGGGTGATGTTCGAGTTCAAGCGCCTGCTCGAGGCCAACATGCAGGCCCTGGCCGAGCTGCTCTCCAGCGAGCACGGCAAGGTCATCGCCGACTCCAAGGGCGACATCCAGCGCGGCCTGGAGGTGATCGAGTTCGCCTGCGGCGTCCCGCACCTGCTGAAGGGCGAGTACACGGAAGGGGCCGGCCCCGGCATCGACGTCTATTCCATGCGCCAGCCCCTGGGGATCGCCGCCGGCATCACGCCGTTCAACTTCCCCGCCATGATCCCGATGTGGATGTCCGGCGTGGCCATCGCTGTGGGCAACGCCTTCATCCTGAAGCCCTCCGAGCGGGACCCCAGCGTTCCTGTCCGCCTGGCCGAACTCTTCATGCAGGCCGGGGCCGAGCAGGGCCTGGACCTGAAGGGCGTGCTGAACGTCGTCCAGGGCGACAAGGTGATGGTCGACGCCATCCTCGACCATCCCGAGATCGCCGCCGTCAGCTTCGTGGGCTCGTCCGACATCGCCCAGTACGTCTATTCGCGGGGGGCTGCGGCCGGGAAGCGGGTCCAGGCCATGGGCGGCGCCAAGAACCACGGCATCGTCCTGCCTGACGCCGACCTGGACCAGGTGGTGCGCGATATCTCCGGCGCCGCCTTCGGCTCGGCCGGCGAGCGCTGCATGGCCCTGCCCGTGGTGGTCCCGGTGGGCGAGCGCACCGCCGAAGCCCTGCGGGAAAAGCTGGTCGCCGAGATCGCCTCCCTGAAGGTGGGCGTCTCCACCGACGAGGGCGCGCACTACGGCCCGGTGGTCAACGCCGCCCACAGGAAGAAGGTCTCCGACTACATCCAGATGGGGGTGGATGAGGGCGCCGAGCTGGTGGTGGACGGCCGCGACTTCCGCCTGCAGGGCTTTGAGAAGGGCTTCTTCATCGGCCCCTCCTTCTTCGACCGGGTCGCGCCGGAGATGAAGAGCTACCAGGACGAGATCTTCGGGCCGGTCCTGCAGATGGTCCGGGCCGAAAGCTTCGATGAGGCCCTGGCCCTGCCGTCCCGGCACGCCTACGGCAACGGCACGGCCATCTTCACCCGCAACGGCCGCGCCGCCCGGGAGTTCGCCTCCCGCGTGAACGTCGGCATGGTGGGGATCAACGTGCCCATCCCCGTGCCCCTGGCCTACCACACCTTCGGCGGCTGGAAGCGGTCGGCCTTCGGCGACGCCAACCAGCACGGCATGGACGGCGTGCGCTTCTACACCAAGGTCAAGACGGTGACGGCCCGCTGGCCGGAGGGCGATGTCGGCGACTCCGCCTTCATCATCCCGACCATGCGATAGGGCGGCTCAGGACCCCGTGCGATCCCAGTCCAGGCCCGCGATCCGGGGGTCTGCGTCGAAGGCGTCTCGGGGGAACTCAAGTCTCCGGTCGGGGAACTCACACAGGGCCTGGACCCCGAAGGCGCTCAGGCGAATCCGCCAGGTCTGACGGTCGAGGGGCGCCGGGCTCGCAAAGGCGCTGCTCATGAGAAGGGCGAGGTTCGCGCCCTGTCCGGGATCGCGGACGGACCGGTAGCGGATCACGTCGGTTTCCACGGCCCGGGCGGCGTCGGCCAGGGCCTGGCAGGCGCTGTAATCCGTCAGGTTCTCCCAGAGGGCGCTGTCCTTCAGGAAGGGTTCACACGTCAGGTCGAGGAGCCGGCTCGTCGACACCGCCGCCGAGAAGGCCGTGTACTCAGCGGCGTTCTCCGGCCAGGGCGTGGCGGGCGACTCGGCGAAGAACAGGAGCCGATAGAAGGCGATCTCTGCAACGGAGGTCGCCGGGTCTTCGGCCGCGTAGAAGACCCCCGGCGTGCGCCCGGCGCGCCGGAACCGGGATCCCGAAGGATACACTGCGCCGTACCGGAACGGGGTCGCCAGCAGGTAATGCAGATCACGAGCATCTTCCTGGACCACCGGCTTGGTCGCCTCGATCAGGTCCTCCAGGAGGGCCTGCTCAGCCAGGGTGTCGGTCAGTTTCAGGGTCGAGACCCGGTGCTGGGCTTCCACCAGTCGCCAGCACAGGCCCTCAAAGCGCCGGAACTCAGACGAGAGCGCGACGCGCGTCCAGATAGGCGATGACATCCATGAGTCCGCTGACAGTCTGAAGCTTTTCGACAGGTCGGCCGTCGAGAGCGGTGTTGGGATTGACCAGCCAGCTGGCCGCGACCCTGTCGTCCCCGCCCGCAATGGCGTCCAGCGACCGGAACAGGCGCACGAAGAGCACCGCCAGCTCGAACGCCTTGTCGCCGGGCGCGAGGGCATATCCGTTCCGGCGCATGCGCGAGACGGTCGCCTCGCTGACCCCGATGGCGGCGGCGAGGACCCTTGCGGTCACTCCCAGTCGGTCGGCGGCGCGAAGAACCGCCTTGGTCACAACGGCGCCGGCTTCGGGATGGGTGGCGACGGGCTGGAGCAACTTCATGGGCTCAACCTTTCCCTTGAAAAAATCGCATGCATTACTTTCTGATGCAAGACATCTCTTCAGCGATCCTGCAGGGGCCCTCCGACCCTGCGGTAGGGTCAGGCCAGGTACTGGTCCGCCACCCAGGCGGTGACCTGGTCGCCCCCTTCGAGGGGCCCCTTCACCTGCGCCCAGGGGCCAGGCGAGTCGTAGAGCACCTCCACCCGGGTTCCGGCCAGGAAGACGCCCAGGGTGTCGAACTGTACGCCCGGGCCGCCGCGCGCGTTCAGTCGCGAGGCCACGACGCTGCGGGTCACGGTCGGGGCGTTCCCGCGCCCGCCCACCAGGGAGACGAAGCGGCCCATGGGAAAGGCGGGTCCCGGGTCCGACTTCCGGCCCGGAGAGATGTCGTCATGGCCGACGATCTCGGTGATGGTGGGATAGGCCTCCAGAATCGCCCGGGTGACCGCCACAAGGGCGGACATCTGGGCTTCGCCGTACACTTCCCAAAGGGAGGGGCGGGTCTCGTTCTTGTGGGTCAGCTCGACCGCCAGGGATGGATCGAGGATGCGGGAGGTCGAACTGCGCACCTGTCCGTCCGCCGTCCTCATGAGCCGGCCCCAGTTGTCGATCTCGATCCCGATCGCATAGTCGTTGCAGTTGGGCCGGCCCCGCCAGACCGACCGGCCGGCGTGCCAGGCCTTGACGTTGAAGGGGACGACCTGCCGGACCTCTCCGTCCCGTCCGACCACCACGTGCGCCGAGGCGTTGGCGGCCGGTGAGACGAAGTAGTCGGCGACGCCCTTCGCCCCCGCCCCGCTCACCGTGAAGTGCATGACCAGAAGGCTTGGCGCCTCCAGCGCGCCGCCATGGTGGGGCGAGGCCTTGTACCAGCCGGGCTTCAGCCTGTGATCGACGACCTGCATCTTCCCTCTCCCGCGCTTTGGCGATGATACTGCACCACGGGCCGAAGAGCCTCCAGCCCTGACGACCGGGGCCTCATTTTGCGTCTCCGAGGGTTCCCTCTGAGCGGCGGAGGCTCTAGGCGAGGGACATGTCCTCCGCTCTCCAGACCGCCTACGAGGCGCGCATCCGTGATGGTCGCCTGCGCCCCGACGACGCCCAGGCGGCGGGCCTGGAGGCCCTGATCCGCCTGGAGGCTGACCTGGCGGGGGCGCCCCGAAGCCCCCTTTCCCGGATTCTCGGCCGGCGGCCCGAGGCGGCGAGGGGCGTCTATCTCTGGGGCCCGGTGGGGCGGGGCAAGTCCATGCTGATGGACCTGTTCTTCGAGACCGTCCCCGTCGAACGCAAGCGCCGCACCCACTTCCACGTCTTCATGCGTGAGGTCCACGACCTGATCGGGGCCTGGCGGTCCGGAGATGCGGCGGCCCGGCGGGCGCGGTTCGGCCAGGTTCGCGGGGATGATCCTGTTCCCCCTATCGCCGACCAGGTGGCGCGGGGCGCCAGCCTGATCTGCTTTGATGAGTTCCAGGTCACGGACATCGCCGACGCCATGATCCTGGGCCGGCTGTTCGAGGCCCTGTTCGCCAGGGGCGTCACCCTGGCCGCCACCTCAAACCGGCGACCGGACGACCTCTACCGGGACGGGATCAACCGCCAGCTCTTCCTGCCCTTCATCGACCTCCTGAAGTCCCGGGTCGAGGTGGTGTCGGTGGCGGGGCTGCACGACTATCGCCTGGACCGGCTCCGGGCGGCGGGGACCTGGTTCTCGCCCATCGACCCGGACAATCGCCGCACCTTCGCCGCACTCTGGCGGGACATGCTGGGGACCGAGGCCGCCGCAGGGGAGTCGATCGAGGTCATGGGCCGCAGGCTCGACTTCCCGGACGCCGCCGGCGGGCTGGTGCGGGCCAGCTTCTCCCGGCTCTGCGACGCCGCCCTCGGCCCGAACGACTACCTGGCCCTCGCCGAGCGCTTCCACACGGTCTTCCTGGAGGACCTGCCCCGGCTGACCCCGGACCGCCGGGAGGCGGCGCGGCGGTTCGTGACCCTGATCGACGCCCTCTACGAGGCGCGGACCCGGGTGATCGTCCTGGCGGAGGCCGAGCCCGTGCGGCTCTATCCCGCCGGCGACGGCGCCTTCGAGTTCGAGCGCACGGCTTCCCGCCTGCAGGAGATGCGGTCCGCAGACTGGCTCGCCGACCGGTCCTGACCTGCCGCGACGGCGCCCTATCAGATTGAAAAGCCTTCGTTGACACTCGGTCCTGTAGGCTTAAATGCAGACAGCCGGCCCGGGACGCGGGGGCGTCCGCCGGGGTTCGCCAGGACACGCCGATGACTGCACCCGCTCGAGAACGACCGCTGTCGCCCCACCTGCAGGTGTGGCGCTGGCACCTGACCATGCTCACCTCGATCCTGCACCGGGTGACGGGCATGGCGCTGTATGGCGGCGCCGTCATCGTGACCGCCTGGGCCCTGGCCCTCGGCGCCGGCCCTGACGCCTACCAGGGGTTCATGGACCTGATGGCCTCGCCCCTCGGCCGCCTTGTCCTCGTGGGACTGACCCTGTCGGTCTTCTATCACCTGGCCAACGGCATCCGGCACCTGTTCTGGGATGCGGGCCTGGGACTCTCCGTGACGGTCTCCTTCCGGTCCGGGGTCATGTCCATGGCCTTCTCGGTGGTGGCCACAGTCATTGTCTGGGCCATCGGGCTCGGATCAGGAGCTCCGTGATGACCGACTTCAGGACCCCTCTGTCCCGGGCGCGCGGCAGCGGCGCCGCCGGCCATGGCGCAGCGCACTGGGTGGCCGAGCGCGTCAGCTCCATCGCCCTCATCCCCCTGACCCTCTGGATGGTCTACGCCGCCCTGGTGATCGCCGGGACTGGATACGAGGGCGCCGTGGCCTTCGTCGCCCACCCGGTCAACGCCGTCATGATCGTCCTCGTCCTGGCGGTGTCCGGCTGGCACATGCACGCCGGCGCCCGGGTGATCATCGAGGACTACATGCACAGGATGCTGGGCCGGTCGGCCCTCCTGATCCTCAACCTCTTCGTCGCCGTTCTCCTGACCGCCCTGGCGGTCTTCTCCGTCCTCAAGGTCGCGCTCGGAGGCGCTCTCTGACGTCATGGCCAGTTACGAATTCACCGATCACAAGTTTGATGTCGTCGTCGTCGGCGCCGGGGGCTCCGGCCTGCGGGCGGCCCTGGGCTGCGCCCAGGCGGGCCTGAAGACGGCCTGCATCACCAAGGTCTTCCCGACCCGGTCCCACACCGTGGCAGCCCAGGGCGGCATTTCGGCCAGCCTTGGCAATATGGGCGAGGATGACTGGCGCTGGCACATGTACGACACCGTCAAGGGGTCGGACTGGCTGGGCGATCAGGACGCCATCGAATACCTCTGCCGGAACGCCCCGGCGGCGGTGTACGAGCTGGAGCACTGGGGCGTGCCCTTCTCGCGCACCCCCGATGGCAAGATCTACCAGCGCGCCTTTGGCGGCATGACCCGCAACTTCGGCGAGGCCCCGATCCAGCGCACCTGCGCCGCGGCGGACCGCACCGGCCACGCCATGCTGCACACCATGTACGGCCAGTCCCTGGCCCACGACACCCAGTTCTTCATCGAATACTTCGCCCTCGACCTGATCATGGACGAGGGCGTCTGCCGGGGCGTCACCGCCTGGAAGCTGGACGACGGCACACTGCACCGGTTCCAGGGGCAGATGGTCATCCTGGCCACGGGCGGCTACGGTCGGGCGTATTTCTCGGCCACCAGCGCCCATACCTGCACCGGCGACGGCGGCGGCATGACCCTGCGGGCCGGCCTGCCCCTTCAGGACATGGAGTTTGTCCAGTTCCACCCCACCGGCATCTATGGCGCCGGCTGCCTGATCACCGAGGGCGCCCGGGGCGAGGGCGGCTATCTGACCAATTCCGAGGGCGAGCGCTTCATGGAGCGCTATGCGCCGACCGTGAAGGACCTGGCGCCCCGCGACATGGTCAGCCGGGCCATGACCATCGAGATCCGCGAAGGCCGCGGCGTGGGCCCCAACAAGGACCACATCCACCTGCACCTCGACCACCTGGACCCCAAGGTCCTGGCCGAGCGCCTGCCCGGCATTTCCGAGAGCGCCCGCATCTTCGCCGGTGTCGACGTGACCAAGCAGCCCATCCCGGTCCTGCCGACCGTGCACTACAACATGGGCGGGATCCCGACGAACTTCTACTCGGAGGTGGTCACCCGGGTGGGCGATGACCCCGACCGCGTGGTCCCTGGCCTGATGTCCGTGGGCGAGGCGGCCTGCGTCTCGGTGCATGGCGCCAACCGGCTGGGCTCCAACAGCCTGATCGACCTGGTGGTGTTCGGCCGGTCCGCAGCCCTCAGGGCGGCGGACATCCTCAAGGCAGGGGCCTCCCAGCCCGAGCTGAAGCCGTCGATGACGGACCCGCACCTGGCCCGTTTCGACCGCCTGCGCCACGCCGACGGCTCGACCACGACGGCCGCCCTGCGGCTGGAGATGCAGCAGGCCATGCAGGAGGACGCCGCCGTCTTCCGCACGGGCGACAGCCTCGCCTCGGGCGTGAAGCGCCTGCAGGCAGTCCAGGACAAGCGCAAGGACATCAAGGTGTCCGACCGGGGGCTGATCTGGAACACCGACCTGGTCGAGACCCTCGAGTTCGAGAACCTGGTGGTCCAGGCGGTGGTCACCGTCGCCGGCGCCGCCAACCGCACCGAGAGCCGCGGGGCGCACGCCCACGAGGATCATCCCGACCGGGACGACTCCAACTGGATGAAGCACACCCTGACCTGGATGGATGACGTGACGGGCAAGGTGGCGATCGATTACCGCCCGGTCCACGACTACACCATGACCAACGACATCGCGCCGATCCCGCCCAAGACGCGGGTCTACTGAAGCCGCCGACGCAGACGAAATTCGAGGAAAGCACGCCAAATGGTCGAACTCGCCCTGCCGAAGAACTCCCGGGTCCAGAAGGGTCGCCACCATCCGGCGCCCGCCGGCGCCACGAAGGTCAAGACCTTCCGGATCTACCGCTACGACCCGGAAGGGACCGGCAACCCCCGCTGGGACACCTATGAGGTCGATGTGGCGGCCTGCGGCCCCATGGTCCTGGACGTCCTAATCCACATCAAGAACACCCTGGACCCGACCCTGACCTTCCGGCGCTCCTGCCGCGAGGGAGTCTGCGGCTCCTGCGCCATGAATGTCGGCGGCCGGAACACCCTGGCCTGCACCCACGGTCATGAAGAGGTCCCGGGCTCGACCTGCCAGGTCAGCCCCCTGCCGCACATGCCCGTGGTCAAGGACCTGGTCCCCGACCTGACCCACTTCTACGCCCAGTACGCCTCCATCGAGCCCTGGCTTCACACCACCACGCCGGAGCCCCAGACCGAGTGGGTCCAGAGCCCGCAGGATCGCGAGAAGCTGGACGGCCTCTATGAGTGCATCCTGTGCGCCTGCTGCTCCACCTCCTGCCCGAGCTACTGGTGGAACGGCGACCGCTACCTGGGCCCCGCCACCCTGCTGCACGCCTATCGCTGGCTGGCGGACAGCCGGGACGAGGCCACCGGGGAGCGGCTGGACGCCCTGGAGGACCCCTTCAAGCTCTATCGCTGCCACACCATCATGAACTGCGCCCAGGTCTGCCCCAAGGGGCTCAACCCCGCCAAGGCGGTGGCCGAGGTGAAGAAGATGATGGCGGAGCGGCTGGTCTGACGGCCGGACGCGGCCCTTCCGGCGAATCCCGTAAGTTGACGGTCCCGTCACTTTTCTGCATCTGGTCTCCATGACCTCGCCAGACGCACATGTCGTGATCGTCGGGGCCGGCCACGCCGGCGGGACCCTCGCGGCCCTGCTGCGCCAGTACGGGCACGCCGGGCCCGTGACCCTTGTGGGCGAGGAGCCGATTCCGCCCTACCAGAGGCCCCCGCTCTCCAAGGCCTGGCTGAAGGGCGAGGCCGACGCGGAGTCCCTGGCTCTCAAGCCCTTGGAATTCTACGCCGAGAACCGGATCGACTTTCGCCCCTCCGTGAGCGGGGTGCGGATCGATCGCCAGCGCAAGGTGCTGGTCCTCTCTGATGGAACGGAACTCGCCTACGACATCCTGGTCCTGGCCACCGGCGCCCGGCCGATCCGCCTGCCCATTCCCGGCGCGGGCCTGGAGGGAATCCTCGAGCTGCGTACGGCGGCGGACGCCGAGGCCCTGAAGGGCGCGCTTGGCCCGGGCCGGACCATGGCCGTCGTGGGCGGCGGCTATATCGGGCTTGAGGCCGCGGCCTCGGCCCGCGCCCTGGGCGCCGACGCCGTGGTGCTGGAGCGCGAGCCCCGCATCCTGGCCCGGGTGGCCGGCGAGGTCCTGTCGACCTTCTTCCGGACCCTGCACGAGGGCCATGGCGTACGCTTCCTGACCGGGGCCTCGGTGACGGGCTTCCGCGGCGAGGCCGGCAGGGTGACCGGCGTGGAGCTGGCCGACGGCCGGGTGATCGACTGCGACCTGGCCCTGGTCGGCGTGGGCGCTGTCCCGAACCAGGAACTGGCCCAGGAGGCGGGCCTTTCGGTGAACCGCGGGGTGGTCGTTGACCTGGAGGCGCGCACCTCAGACCCGTCCATCTTCGCCATTGGCGACGTGACGCTGCGGCCCATGCCGATCTACGGACGGGACTTCCGGATGGAAAGCGTCCCCAACGCCCTTGAGCAGGCCAAGCAGGCGGCCTGCGCCATCACCGGTCGCCCCGCGCCCGCCGGCGAAACCCCCTGGCAGTGGTCCGACCAGTACGACATCAAGCTGCAGATCGCGGGCTACAACTTCGATTCGGACCAGACCCTCGTGCGCGGTGATCCGGGCTCAGGGCGGTTCGCGATCTTCCACCTCAAGGGCGACCAGGTCCAGGCGGTGGAGGCGATCAACTCGCCGCCAGAGTTCATGATGGGGCGGCAACTCATCGGCTCCCGCAGGCCGGTGGACAAGCAGAGGCTTGCGGACCCTTCGATTTCCATGAAAGAGGTCGCCGCGGCATAGATCCGGCGAGGCAAGGAAAGACCAGATGGCCAAGATCACCTTCATTCAGCACGACGGGACCGAGCACGTCCACGAGGGCAAGACCGGCCTGTCGGTCATGGAAGTCGCTGTGAAGAACAACGTGCCGGGCATCGACGCCGACTGCGGCGGCGCCTGCGCCTGCGCGACATGCCACGTCTATGTGGACGCGGCCTGGCTCGAGAAGACCGGCGACAAGACCGCCATGGAGGAGTCCATGCTGGACTTCGCCGAGGGCGTGGAGCCCAACAGCCGGCTGGCCTGCCAGATCAAGATCGCCGATGGCCTCGATGGCCTCGTGGTCCGGCTTCCCGAGAGCCAGCACTAGGCTCTCCGCCGGGGAGGCGGCCGCAGGGCGGCCTCCCTGTCCCTCCGCCGGCCTCAGAACTCCAGTTCTGGATGCCCCGCCGCGCCTTCCGCCCTTTCCGGAAGGTGGCAGGTGAAGGCTGCGCCTGAGCCGGGCTCGCTCTCGAGCGCGACCCAGCCGCCGTGGAGCTCCACCAGCGCCTTGACGAGCGCCAGGCCCAGGCCTGGCCCGCCGCGTTCCCGCCCGACAAACCTGTCGAAGATGTTGGCCTGCACGTGGAAGGGGATGCCCCGTCCGGTGTCGGTCACCTGGATCTGGACCTCGCCAAGGGTTCGCCGGGCGCTGAGGGTGATCCGCCCGCCCCTGGGGGTCTGCCCCAGGGCGTTGAGGATGAGGTGATCCAGCACCTGGGAGAGTCTCCCGGCGTCCCCCCGGATCAGGCCCAGGTCATCCGGGCATGCGGAGGAGAGCCCCACCTCGCCCGTCTCCGCGTCCTCGCTCCAGCGGACGGCGGCGGCCTCCAGCAACCGGGCGACGTTCACGTCCTCGAGGTCCAGCGCCATTTCGCCCGCGTCGATCTGAGCCATGTCGAGGACGTCGTCGATGGACCGGCCCAGCTGCTCGGCCGCCTGCCGTATGGCGCCGGCGTGGCTGAGGGCCCGCCCGGGGAGCTGGTCGCCGAGGCCCTCCATCAGCTCCGAGTAGCCGATGATGGTCGTCAGCGGGGTCCGCAGCTCGTAGGAGACATTGCCGACGAAGTCGCGCTTCAGCCGTTCGGCCTCGGCAAGGGCGGCGCTGCGGTCGGCCAGGGCCCGCTCGAGCCGCCGGGCGTCCGTGACGTCGGTGAAGGCGATGAGGGTCGCGCCATCCGGAAGGGGGCGGGACTGGTGGGCCACGATGCGGCCGTCGGAGGTCCTCACCTCGCCCGAGGCCGGCGCCCGCGCCGCCGGGTCGGTATCGGCCACCCGGCCCTTCATCTCGCGCCAGAACCCCTGGTCGTGAAGCCTTGGCAGGCACAATTCCACCACCCCCTCGAAGTCCTGCATCTCGGTCAGGGCCTGGCGGGGAATGTTCCAGAAGCGCTCGAAGGCCTCGTTGTGCAGCCGGAGGCGACCATCGGCGCCGAACACGGCGACGGCGTCGTTTAGCTTGTCCAGTGTGGCCTGCTGCACCTGGATCAGGCTGTTGTACTGGGCCTTGAGGCGAAGCTCGCCGGTGATGTCCGAGAACAGGAGGACGATACCCCCCAGGGGGTGGGATTGGCGCACGACCCGGAGGGTCCGGCCGTCGGGCAGGCTCCAGAGCTCATCCGGCGCGGAGTCCAACTGGACGTAGCGCTCCAGCTCGGCGGCCTTCCAGCGGGCGTAGTCCGCCGTCTCGGGCAGGCGGCGGCGCTGGCGCAGCCGGTCCAGGACTTCGCCATGGGTGGGTCGTTCCGCCAGCCAGGCCGGCTCCAGGCCGAAGAGCTCTGCAAAGGCGGTGTTGTGGAAGTCCAGCCGCCGCGAAGGCGTGAAGATGGCCACGGCGTCGGCGATGTGGTTCAGGGTCTCGTCATGGGCCTCCACGTTCCGACGCAGGGCCTCCCGCAGTTCCTCCGCCTCGGTCGCATCCTCGGTCCAGACCCCGACTCCTCCGCCCTCCAGGGGCCTGGCGGTCAACTTCAGCGCGCGCCGCCGACCGTCGAGGCTGATCCACCGTACGCCATCGCGGGGCTGCGACATCGAAGCGGCCTCGATCGCCAGCGCGTCCACGGCGGGGTCAAGGCTCAGCCGGCGCTCGACCGCCGCGGTGATGTCCTCCGCGCCCACGGCCTCCAGCCAGGCGGCGTTGGCCCAGATCAGCCGCCCGTCGGCGCCGGCGATCCAGGCTGGACCGGCCCGGGCGTTCAGGAAGGCGGCGAAGCGGGGGGAGGGGGGCAGGCCCTGCGACCAGGCGGCGGCGGACAGCCTCAACCAGGCCAGGGCCCCGGAGGCCCGGCCTTCCACCGTCACCACGCCGGCGGCGCCCCGGACCTCGAAGCCGCAGCTCTCGCCTCGCTCGAACAAGGCCCTCAGGCGAAGGGCGTGGTCCGGGTCGGCCCGCATCAGGGCGGCGACCACCGACTGGGGTTCGGCGGCGACGCCCAGCGCCAGGGCGCAGGCCTCCAGGCTTTCATCGCCCGAAGCGAGGAAGGCCCGGCCATCCTCGACCGCAAGAAGGGCGGACTCAAAGGCCTCCGCCGACGCCTGGGCGGCCTCGGCGGCGGCGCCCAGGGTCCGGACCTCCGCCTCAAGGGCCGCAATGCGCTGGTCCGCGCGCCGGCGGACGCTCAGGGTCCAGACGCCCGAGCACAGCGCCAGGAGCACGGCGCTGGCGGTGGCGGAGAGGATCAGGCCTTCACCGGTCATGGATGGGACCGCAGGTTTTCGCCCACATCAGGCGAATCGTTCAGACAACATAGGCGCAAGCCTGATTCTCGGCGATGATGAGCCCATGTCAGCCCTGATCTATCCGGTTGCGAGCGATGGGGAGGCGGCCCTCCGCGCTCCCCTGGGCCAGGCCCTTCGCGCCCGGGAGGCGGAAATCCTGGCTGGCGAGCCGGTGATTTTCTGCTCCGAGCGCGTCGGCCCGCCCTGCCCCACCCGCGAGGCCGCGCAGGACCTGTTGGCCCAAATGAGCGCCGGAGCGGCCGCACCGCCGGATCCCGCGGTCATCCGGCTGGTGGAGGTCTTTGACGGCGCCCGCCCGCCGCCGCCCGCCCGGCCCCTCGCCGAGGGCGGACGCCGCTGGCCCGCTCCGCCTCCGCCCCCCCGCACGGTCTGGCGGATCCAGGTCGACTTCTGGCGTCCCGCCTCCCGCGCACCCGCCATCCTCAACGCCCAGGCCCGGCATGTCCGCAAGCGCGCCCAGTCCGACCTCTCGGGCGACCACCTGAGCGCCTTCTCCCGGCAACCCCTCCGGCCCGTCCGGCCCCAGCAGCCCCTGGACATCGGGCTGTTCGAAGTCCGGGCGCCGGAGGATCCCGACCGCCTTCTGCCCGATGAGTGACCCCTGGCCCGTGCACGCTCCCGCCCCCTCGCTCGATGACATTGCGGGCCTGGCCGAGGCCGCCTTCGAGGCCCTGCCAGAGCTGTTCCGCAGGGCCGCCGGAGACATCGTCTTCCGTGTGGATGACTTCCCGGATGACGAGATGCTCGACGCCCTCGACCTGAAGGATCCCTTCGAACTGACCGGCCTCTATCAGGGGGTGGACCTGTCCCGCCGGTCCATCCTGGACGCCGCAGAACCTGCAAGGGTCTTCCTGTTCCGCAGGCCCCTGCTTGATGAATGGGCGGAGCGGGGGAACGTCACCCTCGCCGAACTGGTGTCCCATATCCTGATCCATGAGATCGGCCACCACCTCGGCCTGTCCGACGAGCAGATTGACCGGATTGAGGCTGGCTGAGCGCGAACCGCTTTTCGGCGTAGCGCTTTCCCGTTACACGGCCGGCATGTCTCGTCCTCTGACCCGCCTTTGCGCAGGCTTGGTGGCCGCCTTTCTCGCGGCGCCGGCGCCGGCGCTGGCTCTGGCCGCCGACCTGCGCCCACCTTCGCAGAAGGTGGATATCGGTCGCATCGCCGGACGCTGGTACGAGGTCGCGCGCCTGCCCAACAAGATCCAGAGAGACTGCCAGGGCGGCACCTCGGACTGGGCGAGAACGGCCGGCGGCTATGCGGTGGTCCAGACCTGCCACAGGGGATCCCTCTCCGCCCCGCCCACCCAGTGGAAGGCCCAGGCCAGGATCGTCGACCCCCTGACGGACGGACGCATCCGGCTCAGCTATTTCGGCGGGATCCTGAATGTCGAATACTGGGTCCTGGAAAGCCGGTCCGATCAGGGATGGCTGCTTCTCGGGACACCCAACGGCCGGTACCTCTGGCTCATGGCCCAAAAGCCCATCCTCAGCGCTGCAGCCAAGGCCCAGGCGGTCAGCCGGATCCGCCAACTGGGCTACGACGTCGCCGCCCTTGAATTCCCCCTCCCCGCCCGGCGCTGACCCGCCCGCCTCCCGGCCGGAGGTGACCGCGGCCGTCACCCGCGGGGCCGTCCGCGTCTTCCGTGGGCTTGGCTATGTCGCCCTTGCGGAGGTCACCCTTCCCAACGCCCGGCGGGCGGACCTCATGGCCATCTCGCCCCGGGGCGAGCTCTTCATCGCCGAGGTGAAGTCCTCCCTGGAAGACTTCCGGGTCGACCGGAAGTGGAGGGACTATCTGGACTTCTGTGACCGCTTCGCCTTCGCCGTCGCGCCGGAGTTTCCGCAGCACGTCCTGCCGGCCGAGCCGGGCCTCCTGGTCTGCGACGGGTTCGGCGGCGCCCTGGTCCGGGAGGCCCCGCTGGAGCCCCTGACCGGCAGCCGCCGCAAGGCCCTGACGATCGCCTTCGCCCGGCTGGCCGGCCTTCGCGCCTCAGGCGTGCTGGTGACAGACCTCGAGGTCTGAGCGGGTCGCCTCAGCGCGGCGCGCGTTTCGCAAGGATCCTCTGGAGGGTCCGGCGGTGCAGGCCCAGCCGCCGCGAGGCCTCGGAGATATTGTGCCCCGAGAATTCCAGGACCCGGTGGATGTGCTCCCAACGCGCCCGGTGGGCCGTCATGGGCTTCGGCGCCGTCCCGCCTGAGGTCGGCTGGCCCAGGAGGGCGGCGGTCAGGTCGTCCCCGTCCGCCGGCTTCGTCAGGTAATCGGCCGCCCCCAGCTTCACGGCGGCGATAGCGTTGGCGATCGAGCCGAAGGCCGTCAGAACCACAATGCGGCTGTCCGGGCGCTGATGGACGAGGGCTTCGATCAGGCTAAGGCCGGCCCCGTCGTTCAGGCGCATCTCGAGCACGGCGAAGGCTGGCGGCTCCGCCAGGAGGATCGGCCGGGTTTCGGCAAGATTTCGCGCCCAGGTGACCTGAAAGCCGCGAGCCTCCAGCAGACGCGTGGTGCGGGCGGAGTGGAGTTCGTCGTCATCCACCAGCAGGAGGGGGCGGACTTCCTGTGGCGCCACAGGCTCGGCGGTATCGGTTGCACTCATGAGCGCCGCTCGCAGGCCCTGACTGGAGGGCCAGCTTGGCGCTTCGGTTGAGTCTAGGCAAGCCGGGCCCGCGCTCCGTCTGGAAGCCCGGGACAATCCGCGCTAAAGCCTGCCTGACCAAAACCAGGGGACGGCCTCGCATGACTCCCAAGCTGATCCTGCGCCTTCTGGCCGCCGCCATCGTCGTCGCCGGCCTGACCTTCCTGGCGGTCCAGATCGGGGGGCGGCGACCCGCGCCGGAGGCCGCCTCCGGCCTCCAGGCGGGCCCTGGCGGACCCTTCACCCTGGTCGACGCGACGGGCCGGACCTACACCGAGGCGGGCCTGAAGGGCCGATGGAGCATCGTCTTCTTCGGCTTCACCTTCTGTCCGGATGTCTGCCCGATGACGCTCGACACCCTGGGACGGACCCTGGACCTCCTCGGCCCCGACGGGAGGAAGGTGCAGATCATCTTCGTCTCCGTGGACCCGGAGCGCGACACCCCGGCTAAGATGGCCGCTTACCTGGACAACCCGGCCTTCCCAAAGGGCGTGATCGGGCTGACCGGCTCGCCCGAGCAGGTCGCCGCCGTCGCCCGCGCCTACAAGGTTTACTACGAGAAGGAGGGCGAGGGGGACGCCTACCTGATCAATCACTCCTCCATCAGCTACCTGATGGATCCGTCCGGCCGATTCGCCCGCGTCCTGCCCTACGGGATGGCCCCGGAGGCCCTCGCGGGCCAGGTCCGAGACGCCATGAAGCGGGGCTGAGGCCTTACGGGCTGGACATCCGGCGATCTTGGGCGCGATATGTTGCGCTGCAACATCCACGGCGGGCCATGCTCTATACCCTTTACGAAGCCGGATACTACGTCGCCGCCCCGCTCCGGGCGGCCGCCCGGGCGACGCGCCACTACTGGAGCTCGCCGCTGAACCCGGTCCGCGAGACCCCGGTCGGACGGCGCCTTTTCGCGTCCGCCGACCTGTTCGCCAATCTCACGCGCCGCTATGGCCGCCCCGAATGGGGGTTCGACACCGTGACGATCTCAGGAGTCGACGTCCGGGTCCGGCGGGTCGAGGCTTGGTCCAGCCCCTGGGTCAAGCTGACCCACTTCGCGCGCGATCCGCTGGATCTCCGCCGGGCGGGGCGCACCGCCGCCGCGCCTGCTGTCCTCATCGTCGCGCCTCTTTCCGGTCATTACGCGACCCTCCTCCGGGATACGGTCCGGACCTTCCTCCAGGACCATGAGGTCTTCATCACGGAGTGGTCCAACGCCCGGGACGTGCCTGTGCTTGAGGGCCGCTTCGACTTCTTTGACTATCTGGACCATGTCCGGGAGATGCTCCGCCGGCTCGGCCCGCGCTGCCATGTGGTCGCTGTCTGCCAGCCCGGCCCGGCCGTCCTCGCAGCCGCCGCCCTGATGGCCGAAGACGGCGACGAGGGCCGGCCCGCCTCCATGACCTTCATGGGCTCCCCTCTCGACGCCCGCTTCTCGCCGACTGTGACCAACAAGCTGGCCGAAGAGAGACCCTTCGCCTGGTTCAAGTCGAACATGATCAGCACCGTACCCCTGCCCTATGCGGGGGCGGGGCGGCGGGTCTATCCGGGCTTTGTCCAGCTCTACTCGTTCATGTCGATGAACATGGATCGGCACCAGGACGCCCACCTTCAGTACCTGCAGGACCTCATGAACGGTGACGGCGACTCCGCCGACAAGCACCTGGAGTTCTACGATGAGTACCTGTCGGTCCTGGACCTGACGGAGGAGTTCTATCTCCAGACCGTCGACATCGTCTTCCAGCAGCATCTCCTGCCGAAGGGTGAGTTGGTTCATCGGGGGCGCCCCGTCCGGACATCGGCCATCACGGACATCGGACTGCTCACCGTGGAGGGTGAACTCGACGACATTTCCGGGATCGGCCAGACCCAGGCCGCCCACGCCCTCTGCACCGGTCTCCCGGACGATCTGCGGGAGGACTATATCCAGCCGCACGTGGGTCATTACGGGGTCTTCAACGGCCGGCGCTTCCGGGAGGAAATCTATCCCCGGGTCGCCGCCTTCATCGCCCGCCAGGAGGCGCGGATCGCCGCGCCTGCCGGCTGAGCCTGCCTTGGGTCTGTTCGGACACCGGCGAGCGCCCGCCGACGGCGACCTGATCGAGGTCGAGGGCATGCCTGTCCGGCTGCGGGTGAACCGACGCTCCCGCAGGATCGCCCTGCGGCTGGACCGCGCCAGTCGCGAAGTGGTGGCCTCCGCCCCAGACCTTCGCGGACTGACGGAGGCCGCCCGCTTCGCCCGGAGCCGGGCGGACTGGATTCAGAACCGCCTTGCAGCCATCCCCGCACCTTCGCCCCTGGCGCCGGGCCTGGAGCTCACGGTCTTTGACAGGGCCTGTCGGCTGGAGGCCGCCACGGGCCGCACCCGACTGGTCGACGACCCGGACGGCGCCCTTGTCATCTGCGCCGCTGGCGAGCCAGAGGCTTTCGCCCGCTCGGTGGTAAGGGTCCTGAAGCGCGAGGCCCTGGCGGGCTTCCGCGAGATGTCCCGGCGCCACTGCGAGGCCCTGGGGGCTCCGCTGCCGACGGTGTCGGTCACCGATACCCGGTCGAGATGGGGCTCCTGCACTCCCGGGCGGGCGGGGGCGCCGCCTTCGGTGCGCTATGTCTGGCGCCTGGCCCTCGCGCCCTCGCCCGTCGCCGACTACGTCGCCGCTCACGAGTGCGCCCATATCCTCGAACCTCATCACGGTCCGGCATTCTGGGCGCGGGTCCGGGAGCTGGTGGGCGATCCGACGCCCTACCGTGAATGGCTGAGGCGCGAGGGTCCCCGGCTTCACGCCCTCGGGGCGGCCGAGGGCTGAGGCGGGCTCGCCGCCGGCGGAGCGACCGGCGCCGCAGGCCGGGCCGCAGGGTCCTCCGGGGCCGGTGTCGCGTCAGGCGCCTCGAGCAGGTCCCCGATGGGGTCCTCGCCGGCTTCGGGCGACGGGAGACCGCCGGGGATGGGCTCGGCGCGCAGCCGGGGCAGGGCCCGGCCCATGAAGGCCTGCCAGACCGCCGCCGGCGCACCCCCGCCCGTGACCCGCCGCATGGGGGTGTTGTCATCCCGCCCCACCCAGACCGCCGCCACGAAGCCGCCCGTGTAGCCGACGAACCAGGCGTCCCGGTAATCGCTGGTGGTGCCGGTCTTCCCCGCGAGGTCATAGCCCGGGACCCGGGCCCGCGTCCCGGTCCCGGAGACGAGGACCTGGCGCAGCATCTGGTTCATCTGCGGCAGCGCCGGGGACGCGATCACCGGGGTCCTCGCCGGCTTCGCCACCGAGCGATCGTAGAGTACCTTGCCGGCCGCTGTCCGCACCCGCTCGATGGCCCAGGCCGGTGACAGGTAGCCGCCATTCGAAAAGGGAGCATAGGCCTGCGCCATCTCCAGAGGGCTCACCTCGACGGCTCCGAGGGCCATGGAGGGGTCGAGCTGGATGGGCGAGCGAATCCCAAGGCGTCGGGCCGTGGCGGCGACATTGCCCGTTCCGACCTCGTTCGCCAGCCGGGCTGCGACGGTGTTCACCGACTGGGCCAACGCCGTCTGCAGGGTGATGGGACCGAGGAACTCGCCGGTATAGTTCCGGGGCTCCCAGGTCCCGATGCGGATCGCCTCGTCGACCTCCGGGGTTTCCGGCGTGCGGCCCCGCTCCAGGGCGGTCAGATAGACGAAGGGCTTGAAGGCTGATCCCGCCTGCCGCCTCGCCATGGCGGCGCGGTCAAACTGGCTCTCCTCGTAGTCGACGCCGCCGACATAGGCCCGGACGCGTCCCTCTCCGTCGAGCGCCACCAGCGCCCCCTGCTGGACGCCTTGCCCGCGGGCCCCGGCGACCCCGGCCCGCAGGGCCTGCTCGGCCGAGACCTGGATCGGCAGGTCAAGGGTCGTCTCGACGATGAGGTCCTCGGTGGGTTCTCCCACCAGGCCCCGCACCTGCTCATCCACCCAGTCTGTGAAGTACTGCGCCCTCTGGCTGGCAAGGGTGGGATTCACCCGGACCGGGGTGCGGATGGCGTCAGCCCGCTGGGCGGGTGTGATGGCGCCGGCGCGGACCATCTCGTTCAGCACCACGGTCGCGCGTCGTGCGGCGCGGTCCGCAGACGAGACCGGGCTGTAGCGCGACGGGCCCTTCATCATGCCGGCCAGGAGCGCGCTCTCGCCAATGGTGAGCTGGTCGGCCGGCTTGCCGAAATAGCGCTGGGAGGCGGCCTCGATGCCATAGGCGCCGGCGCCGAAATAGACCCGGTTCAGATAGAGGGCGAGGATCTCCTTCTTGGTGAACTTCGTCTCCAGCCAGACGGCGAGCACCAGTTCCTGCGCCTTGCGGCGATAGGTCTGGTCCATGGTCAGGAACAGGTTGCGGGCCAGCTGCTGGGTGATGGTCGAGCCGCCGCGGAGGGGGCCGCCCTCATGGGTCAGGTTGTAGATCTGGCTGCGGACGATCCCCCAGGGGTTGAAGCCGAAGTGCCAGTAGAACCAGCGGTCCTCGATGGCCACGAAGGCGGCCGGCACATAGGCCGGCAGCCTGTCGAGGTCGACCGGCGGCGCATACTGGCTGCCGCGGACGGAAACCAGGGCGCCGGACCGATCCAGGTAGGAGATGGAGGGCTGCCGGCGGACGGCGTTGAGGTTGGAGGTGTCCGGCAGGTCGGCGGCGAAGACGGCCAGGAAGGCGAGGGCGAAGATCAGGCCCCAGACGCAGAGGACTGCGCCCCAGTAGACAAGCCCCTGCAGGATGGACCGACGCCGCCGGGGAGGCGGGTCTCGGGTGTCGGATCTGGCCATGGACCTCGGTCTCCGAACGGGGCTGCGCCCCGCGCCGAACGGGCCGAGGCATACACCGGCCCGCTGACTCGCGCGACAGGATTGCGCCCTCCCGGGAAAGGCTCTTCCCATCCCGGTCCACCCGCGGCATGAGGCCCGGCATGACTGACCTGCGTCCTGACCCCTCGCCCGTCCCCGATGATCCCGCCGGCGTCGCCGCCCTCATCCAGGCGCGCCTGTCAGACGTCGCAGGCCACGCTGTCCGGCCCGTCTCCCTGTCCCTCGACTTCGGCCCGGCCTGCGGCGAAGTCCGGACCGGCGTCCTGGAGTGCTGGGTCGACCGCCGCACCCGCAGCCTGGCCTTTGTACGCGCCCGCCTCGAGGCTCCGGACGGCCGGATGATTGCCGCGGGCTCCGCCGTCTTCACGCGTCTGGCGGCGGAAGGCTGAGAGCCGGAAAGGACGGGCTCACGGGTCGTCGGCGATTCCGCCGCGCGCCGTTGGTTGCGGCGCCGAAGGCTGCGTGATATCAGACGCGCGGCTTCGGGTCGGGGGTTCTGAAAAGGGCTGTCGGCGTCTGTGCTTTTCCAAGCGCTTTCAAGCCTTTAGCCGTCGGAAAACCCTTCCGGCGTCTGTGACACACGCATCGGGCGGGCGGAGCAAGTGGCGGACGATTCCAGGACTTCAGATGTGGGCGATCGTTACGCCCGGGCCCTTTTCGATCTCGCGAACGAAACCGGGACCCTTCTGGCCGTCGCCGCGGACATTGCGTCCCTGCGCCGGATGCGCGCAGACTCGTCCGACCTGAGGACTCTCCTGGCGTCTCCCGCCTTCACCGCCGGCGACAAGGCCTCGGCCCTTGTCGCCCTGGCCGGCAAGGCGAATTTTTCCGAGACGACCCGTAAGTTCCTTGGCCTGCTGGCCGCCAACGGGCGGGCTTCAGTCCTCCCGGAAGTGCTGGCCGCCTTCGAGGCCCTCGACGCCGCCGCGCGGGGCGCGGTGTCCGCCGTGGTCACCACCGCCGCCCCAATGAGCGCCGCCCAGTCCAAGGGCGTCGCCGAGGCCCTCCGGACCGCCCTGGGCAAGGCCCCTGAAATCGAGACCCGCGTGGATCCCGCCCTGCTTGGCGGCATCCGCGTCCGGGTGGGTTCCAAACTCTTCGATGCTTCGCTCCGTTCGAAGCTCGATTCCCTCAAGTTCGCCCTGAAGAGAGCGTAAGCCATGGATATCCGCGCCGCCGAAATCTCGGCCATCCTGAAGTCCCAGATCGCCAACTTCGGCCAGGACGCCGATGTCTCCGACGTCGGGCAGGTGCTGTCCGTCGGCGACGGCATCGCCCGGGTCTTCGGCCTCGACAATGTCCAGTCCGGCGAGATGGTTGAGTTCCCCAAGGCGGGCGTGAAGGGCATGGCCCTGAACCTCGAGCGCGACAATGTCGGGGTCGTGATCTTCGGCGAGGACCGCTCGATCGCCGAAGGCGACGAGGTCCGCCGCCTCTCCGAGATCGTGGACGTGCCGGTCGGCAAGGGCCTCCTGGGTCGGGTGGTGAATCCCCTGGGCGAGCCCATCGATGGCAAGGGTCCGATCAAGAACGTGGCCGAGCGCCGCCGGGTGGACGTGAAGGCCCCGGGCATCATCCCGCGGAAGTCGGTGCACGAGCCTGTGCAGACCGGCCTGAAGGCCATCGACACCCTGATCCCGGTCGGTCGCGGTCAGCGCGAACTGATCATCGGTGACCGTCAGACCGGCAAGACCGCCGTGGCGATCGACGCCATCCTGAACCAGAAGTCGATCAACGCCGGAGATGACGAGAGCGCCAAGCTCTACTGCATCTATGTGGCCATCGGCCAGAAGCGCTCCACCGTCGCCCAGATCGTCAAGACCCTGGAAGAGCGCGGCGCCCTTGAATACACCATCGTTGTCGCGGCGACGGCCTCCGAGCCCGCCCCGCTGCAGTTCCTGGCCCCCTTCGCCGGGTGCGCCATGGGCGAGTGGTTCCGCGACAACGGCATGCACGCCGTCATCATCTACGACGACCTGTCCAAGCAGGCTGTCGCCTATCGCCAGATGTCCCTGCTGCTGCGCCGCCCGCCGGGCCGGGAAGCCTATCCGGGCGACGTGTTCTACCTGCACTCCCGCCTGCTGGAGCGGGCCGCCAAACTCAATGAAGAGAATGGCTCCGGCTCCCTGACCGCCCTGCCGGTCATCGAAACCCAGGCCAACGACGTGTCGGCCTATATCCCGACCAACGTGATCTCCATCACCGACGGCCAGATCTTCCTCGAGACCGACCTCTTCTTCCAGGGCATCCGCCCGGCGGTGAACGTCGGCATCAGCGTCAGCCGCGTGGGCTCTTCGGCCCAGATCAAGGCGATGAAGACCGCCGCCGGCCCGATCAAGGGCGAGCTCGCCCAGTATCGCGAGCTGGCCGCCTTTGCGAAGTTCGGCTCGGACCTCGACGCCACGACCCAGCGCCAGCTCGCCCGTGGCGAGCGCCTGACCGAGCTGCTGAAGCAGCCCCAGTACGCCCCGCAGACCGTCGAAGAGCAGGTGGCTGTCATCTACGCCGGCACCCGCGGCTATCTCGACGGCATTCCGACCTCCCAGGTCGGCCGTTACGAAGCCGAGCTGCTCTCCTTCCTGCACGGCAAGCACCAGCAGCTGCTGGATGTGATCCGGACGGAAAAGGCGCTCAGCGGTCCTCTCGAGGACCAGCTGAAGAGCGCCCTTGCCGCCTTCACCTCGACCTTCGCCTAAAGAAACGGCGGAGTTTTCAGGAGATGGCCAGCCTCAAGGAGATGCGCAATCGGATCAAGAGCGTGGAATCCACGCAGAAGATCACGAAAGCGCTGCAAATGGTCGCCGCCGCCAAGCTGCGACGGGCCCAGCAGGCTGCCCAGAGCGCTCGCCCCTATGCAGAGCGAATGGCTTCGGTGATCGCCAATCTGGCGTCGGGCGTTTCCGGCGACGGGGCGCCCAAGCTCCTGGTCGGCACCGGCCAGGACGTGAAGCAACTGATCATCGTCGCCACCGCCGACCGCGGTCTGGCGGGGGGATTCAACTCCTCCATCGTCCGTATGGCCCGGGAGCGGATCGCCACCCTCATCGCCGAGGGCAAGGATGTGAAGATCATCACCCTGGGCAAGAAGGCGCGCGATCAGCTGAAGCGCCTCTATGGCGATCGGTTTGTGGAGAGCTTCGAGGTGGGCGCGAGCCCCTCCCTGGCTGTCGCTGAAGCCGTCGGCCAGAAGGTCGCCGCCATGTTTGAGGCGGGCGAGGTTGATGTGGTCTCCCTGGCCTATTCGAAGTTCAAGTCTGTGGTCACCCAGACCCCGACCTTCCAGCAGATGATCCCTGCCCAGGTCAGCGGATCCGGCGTCGTCGACCTTCAGGGCGCCAGCTACGAATACGAGCCGGACGCAGAGGCCATTCTCGAGACCCTTCTGCCCCGTAATCTCAATGTCCAGGTCCTTTCGGCCATGCTGGAGAATCAGGCGGGCTTCTTCGCCTCCCAGATGTCCGCCATGGACAATGCGACCCGTGCCGCCGGCGACATGATCGCCGACCTCACCCTGCTGAAGAACCGTACCCGCCAGGCGCAGATCACCAAGGAGCTGATCGAGATCATCTCCGGCGCCGAGGCGCTCTAACCTAGAGAGTCCGAAACCATGGCTACGACCCCCAAGGCCCCTGCGAAGTCGGCCCCCGCCAAGAAGGCTCCCGCCAAGGCTGCAGCGCCGAAGGCGACGAAAGCTCCCGCCACTCCGAAGTCCGCTGTCGCCACCGGACGGATCGTCCAGGTCATCGGCGCCGTCGTGGACGTCGAGTTCGTCGGCCACCTGCCTGCGATCTTGAACGCCCTTGAGACCTCCAATACCGACCAGAGGACCGGCAAGCCCTTCCGCCTGGTTCTGGAAGTCGCCCAGCACCTGGGTGAGAACACGGTCCGCACCATCGCCATGGACACCACCGAGGGCCTGACCCGCGGTCAGGACGTGGTCGACACCGGCGCCGGCATCACGGTTCCGGTGGGTCCGGCCACCCTGGGCCGCATCATGAACGTCATCGGTGATCCGATCGACGAAGCTGGCCCGATCGCCACCACCTTCACCAGCCCGATCCACCGGGAAGCTCCGTCCTTCTCCGAGCAGTCCACCTCGGCCGAAGTTCTGGTCACCGGCATCAAGGTCGTCGACCTGCTCTGCCCCTACACCAAGGGCGGCAAGATCGGCCTGTTTGGCGGCGCGGGCGTGGGCAAGACCGTGACCATGCAGGAACTGATCAACAACATCGCCAAGGCCTATGGCGGCTATTCGGTTCTGGCCGGCGTGGGTGAGCGCACCCGCGAAGGCAACGACCTCTATCACGAGATGATCGAGTCCAACGTGAACGTCGATCCCCGTGAGCATGGCGGCTCGACCGAGGGCTCCAAGTGCACCCTGGTCTATGGCCAGATGAACGAGCCCCCCGGCGCCCGCGCCCGGGTCGCCCTGACGGGCCTCGCCCAGGCCGAGTACTTCCGCGACCAGGAGGGCAAGGACGTCCTCCTGTTCATCGACAACATCTTCCGCTTCACCCAGGCGGGCTCTGAAGTGTCCGCCCTCCTGGGCCGCATCCCCTCGGCCGTGGGCTACCAGCCCACCCTGGCCACCGAGATGGGCAACCTGCAGGAGCGCATCACCTCGACCAACAAGGGCTCGATCACCTCGGTCCAGGCCATCTACGTGCCCGCCGACGACCTGACCGACCCGGCCCCGGCCACCTCCTTCGCCCACCTGGACGCCACCACGGTGCTCAGCCGCGACATCGCCGCCCAGGCCATCTTCCCCGCCGTGGACCCGCTGGACTCCACCTCGCGGATCATGGACCCCCTGGTCATCGGCGAAGAGCACTACACCGTGGCCCGCCGGGTCCAGGAGACCCTGCAGCAGTACAAGGCCCTGAAGGACATCATCGCGATCCTGGGCATGGACGAGCTGTCGGAAGAGGACAAGCTGACGGTCTCCCGCGCCCGGAAGATCCAGAAGTTCCTGTCCCAGCCCTTCCACGTGGCCGAGCAGTTCACCAACATGCCCGGCATCTTCGTGAGCCTGGAAGACACCATCCGCTCGTTCAAGGCGGTGGTGGACGGCGAGTACGACCACCTTCCCGAGGCCGCCTTCTACAATGTCGGCACCATCGAGGACGCTGTGGCCAAGGCCGAGCAGCTCGCGGCGGAAGCCTGATCCTGATGGCCGGCAAGCTGCAATTCTCCCTGGTCTCGCCGGAGCGGGAGCTCTTCTCCGGTGAGGTCGACCAGGTGGACGCGCCGGGCTCCGAAGGCGACTTCGGCGTCCTGCCCGGCCACGCCCCCTTCATGACCGCCCTGCGCGAAGGCCAGCTCCGCTTGTACCGGAGCGGCCAGGTCACAACCTTCGAGGTCCGGGGCGGTTTCGCCGACGTGACCCCGGCGGGCCTCAACGTGCTGGCGGAGTCCGCCGTCGAGATCTAGCCAGGCGTCACGATCCGGACAAAATGGTTCTCCACCCTCAGGTTCAGGTTCTGGGGGAAAGACAACAGGATACGAGGAAACAGAATGCGCAGCGCCGTCATCACCCTCGTCGCCGCTTCGGCGATCGCCCTCCCGGCCATGGCCCAGGATGTTCCGGCCCCGCCCGCGCCTCCGGTTGAAGCAGCGGCTACGGCCCCGCCTGCGCCTCCGGCTGAGGCAGCGGCCCCGGCGCCGCCGGCCCCGCCTCCGGTGGTGGAGACCCTGCCTACCGATGGCGAGATCGGCCAGATCCTCAATGTGATCCGCTCGGTCTGCGTGCCCCTGGTGCGCGGCGGTGAGCTTGCCAAGCTGGCCACCCCGGCGGCCGGCTTCAAGCGTAACCGGAGGGAGGGCGGTTTCACCCAGACCCTGGTGACCAAGCCCTATACCCTGACGGTTTATGATCCCGGCTCGAACAAGCAGGTTTGCCGCATCGGCCTGACCTACACCAGCGGCGGCGAGCGGCCGCTCCTCCTGGGCCTCGACAAGTTCGCCTTCCTGAACCAGCCCCGTTTGGTGCTCCAGCGTGAGAACAACTACATCCCGCCGACCGACTTCATGCGGGTGACGAGTTCGTGGGAGTACTACACGGACAAGGAGTCCATCGGCCTGGTCTTCGTCCAGCTCAAGAAGCCGGACGGGACCGAGGTCAACGCCAAGTGGGGCCAGGGCGAGGTCCTGTACTCCGAGCGCCAATTCTAGATCGAGACATGATCTAACATATTGGAATTAGAGCCTGTTTTCGCTTTCGGACATTCCGTCTGAAAGGAACAGGCTCTAGGCGGCGGCCGGGCCGCCTCGGGCGGCCAGCCAGTCCAGGATCGCCCCGGCCACGCCTTCCCATCCCGGCTCGCCGGGCAGCCAGTGGCTCATCCCCGGCATCTCACGATAATCTCCGCCAAGACGTTCAGCCACCTGCCGGACAGTCGCCGGCGGATGCACGCGGTCGCGGGACCCGGCCAGCACCAGGGACCCCACCCCCAGGCGACCGGAGGGCGGCAGGGTCGTCATCAGCGGATCAAGCCACCAGGTCAGGGTCTCGAGGATGGCCCGGGCGCTCTCGGGCCGGGCCCGACGGGCCGTCGCCTCGCGCGCCGCAGGCGCCAGGCGATCCAGGCTGAAGGCCTTCAGGAGCCGCAGGTCGGGGTCTACCGGCGAGAAGGGGGTGGGCGCCAGAAGAGGCAGGGCGGCGGCGGTCACCGCCTCCTCCATGCTGGATCCGAAGACGCCCCAGGGCGCGGACGGCGCCAGGAGCACCAGGGCGGAGACCGGTGCGCGCCGGGCCGTCATCTGGGCCACAAGGCCGCCCATGGAATGCCCCAGGAGGATGGGGGCCGATCCTTCCGCCTCTGCGACTCTCCGGCAAAGGCCAGCCATGTCGGAGGCATAGTCGGCCATGGAAAGGCCGCCCACCTCGCCCGGCCGGTCCCCGGCGCCATGGCCGCGGAGGTCCGGCGTCAGGACAGGGTGGCCCGCCGCCTCGAAGGGTTGGCGGAAGTCGTCGAACACCCAGCCGCCGCAAAAGGCCCCGTGGACCATGATGATCGGAGGCGATCGGCTCACGGCCGCCCCCCGGCCAGACGGTCGGCGAGGGGCGCGAAGGCCTGGGCGACCGTCGCATAGACCGGTTTCTTGAAGGGCACGATGAGCTCAGGCGCGTCCGCCAGGGGGGCCCAACGCCAGGCGTCGAACTCCACCGGGTGATGCTGGTCGAGACGGACTTCGGTTGCGTCTCCCTCGAACTTCAAGGCGAACCAGACCTGCTTCTGGCCCTTCCACCCGCGCCGGTCCCTTTTCGCGGCGATCGGATAGTCGTAGGCCAGCCAGCCGGGCGTACGCCCCAGGATCGAGACCGAGGTGATCCCGGTTTCCTCCGCCAGTTCGCGAAGGGCGGCCGCCTCCAGGTCCTCCGCGTCGTCGACGCCCCCTTGCGGGAACTGCCAGTTGTACGGCGGCGGCGTCTCGACCCTTCGGCCCATCCAGACCCGCCCTTCCGGGCTGAACAGGACGAGGCCGACATTGGGCCGGTAGTCATCGAGGTTCATCAGCGGATTCGGGCCAGGGCGGAGGCGGGCGCCAGCTGGTAGCCGCGGCTCTCGATCTGACTCGCCCAGGAGGCGACCTGCCGCAGTGTGAGGGGATAGGCCTGGGTCATCCCGAGGCCCTGACCCTTCTGCAGGGCCGTGGCCTCGACCCTCAGCAGGGCCTCATCGATGGCGGTCGGGGACAGGACCCGGTCGAGGACCTGGTCGCCCGAGGCCCGGAGGTCGCCGCCTCCGGAGCCTGCGGCGATCCCGCTGTCGACGAAGGCGAGGCCTCGGCTGCGCAGGGCGCCGGTCAGGGCGCTCATCCCCTCCGGGCTCTTCACGAAGCGCTCGCCCATCCGGTTGGTGACCCCGAAATAGCCGGTGGCCCGACCCAGGATCCATTCCAGCTTCCGGACCGTCTCCGCGGGCTGGGCCCTGGCCCTCAAGGTGTAGGGACCCGGGTCGTTCTCCGGATAGTCCTCAGGCTCCATGGGCGCCTCAAGGAGGATCTCGTGGCCCCGCTCACGGGCGCGGTTGATCCAGTCCTGCAGGTTGGGCGCGTAGGGCGAGAAGGCCAGGGTGACCTGGGGCGGCAGCGACTCGATGGCCTGCCGGGTCAGTTCCGGATCCAGCCCCAGGCCGCCGATGACGATGGCCACCCTTGGACGGCCGCTCGCCTTGAAGGGACGGGCATAGGCCCGGGCGGGGGTAAGGCCCCCGGGGGCGATCACCGGCAGGATGCCTTCCGCGGTCTTCCGGCTGACCCCCGCAATGGGGGCCGGCGGAAGGGCGCCGCCAGAGAAGGCGCCGGGCGCCGCAAGGGCGTCCGTGGCGGTGGAGAGCGGGGGGGGCTCGGGAGAGCGGGTCAGCCGGTAGTCCGGGCTGGCGAGCTCAGGCCCTGCGGCGCGGCCGGCGTTGACCGCCGCGCGCCAGCCGGGCGGCGCGGGACCCGAAATCGCAGCCCGGACCTGCGGATACCCCGCGGTTGGGTCCCCGAGCAGGGCGATCAGGCCAACTGCGCTGCCCAGAAACAGGACGAAGGCGGCCCCTGCGCCCACCAGGGGCTGGGAGAGCACCCTCATCAGGCCGGTGGCTTCCGGTCGGATCCGGGAGGCGGCGGGCGCAGCGCGGCGTAACGAGGGGCGTCTCATGGGGAGGTCTCCACGAGGGAGCCTTTCGCGAAATCGTTGGCTGAGGTTAGAGCCAGTTGGCGCCCAGGGGAACCCGCAGCGTCCGGCGCCGGACTTCAGGGCTTTGGCGACGGCGCTTCGGGGGTTGCGCCCGCCTTGGCGGGCGTCGGGGTCGAGGCCCGCGCGCCCACCACCTCGGCCATCCGCGCCGTCGGTTTGGGCAGCTTTGGGGTCGCCGCCACTGAACCGTTCTTCAGGACGTCCTTGGCCCGGATCAGCTGGAAGTCACCGGTGCGGGGGTTGAAATCCTGGGGCGGCGTCTCGGCGGGTTCATGCGGCGCAACCCGGGCCTTCCCATCGTCGGCCTTGAGCGCGTTCCGGAAGGAGGCCTCCGAGAACTGGAAGGCCCGGTTGGCGATGGCCTGGGCTTCCTCCCGGGACTGGGCGACCTCGAGGTCGGGCTCAATCCCGGTCTTCTGGATCGAGCGCCCGGAGGGCGTGTAGTAGCGGGCCGTGGTCAGCTTGATGGCGCCGTCGGCGCCGCCGCGCAGGGGGATGAGGGTCTGGACCGATCCCTTCCCGAAGCTGGTCAGGCCGACCAGCTCAGCGCGCTTGCGGTCCTGCAGGGCGCCGGCGACGATCTCGGCGGCGGACGCCGATCCCGTGTTGATCAGCACCACGATGGGCAGGCCGCCGCTGATGTCGCCGGGGCGGGCGTTGTAGCGTTCAATGTCCCGGGGGTTCCGTCCCCGCTGGGAGACGATCTCGCCGTTCTCGAGGAAGAGGTCGGAAATGCCCACGGCCTGGTCCAGCAGTCCGCCCGGATTGTTCCGCAGGTCGAGGATCAGACCCTTCATGCCGGGGTTCTTGGCCCTCAGGTCCACGAAGGCCGTACGGGCCTCCTCGGTCGTCTTCTCGTTGAAGGCCGAGACCCGGAGGTAACCGTAGTCCCCCTCCATCCGCGCCGTAGCCGAGCGGGTCTTGATCACCTCGCGGACAATCTTGACGTCGAAGGGATCGGTCTTCTCGCGGGCGATGGACAGGGTCACCGCTTCCCCCGGCGGGCCGCGCATCAGCTTGACCGCCTCGGAGACCGACATGCCGATCACCGACTGGCCATTGACCGCCGTGATGTAGTCGCCGGGCTTGACGCCCGCCCGGAAGGCCGGGGTGCCGTCCATGGGTGAGATGACCTTGACCACCCCGTCCTCGGAGCTGATCTCCAGCCCCAGGCCCCCGTACTCGCCGCGCGTCTGGTCGCGCATGTCGTTGAGGGCCTCGGGCGTCAGATAGTTCGAATGGGGATCCAGGGAGGTCAGCATGCCGTCGAGGGCGGACTCGATCAGCTTTCGGGACTCGACCTCCGAGACGTAGTTCTCCTCCACCGCCTGGACCACGTCGCCGAAGAGCTCAAGCACCCGGTAACTCTCCGCCCCCGAGGCGCCTGCAGCCCGCGCGTTCTGGTTCAGGTAGGCCATGGTCGCGGCGCCCATCACAAAGGCCGAGACGCCAATAAGGAGGTGCTTCTTCATGTACGGGCCCGATGCGCCGCGCCGGACATCCGGCGTGGAAGTGTCTGGGCCGCGGCGCGCGGCCGGACCCAGAGGGAAAGCCTTATCCTGTTTCCCCGCTGAATCCAGAGCCTTGCGATGCGGCATTTTCGGGGCGGAGCCAGGGCTGGGGATCGATGGGCCGGCCCAGGTCGCGCAGCTCCAGGTAGAGGTTGACCGCTGCGCCGCGGTCCGCCGCCCGGCCGAGGATCTGGCCCTCCCTCAGCGTCTCGCCTTCCCGGACACGGGCCGCAAAGTCCCCCGCCAGGACAACCTGGGCCCGCGGGGTCGCCTGCAGGATGATCGCCTCGCCCCAGCCTTCCAGGGGACCCGCGTACAGGACGTCGCCCCCGGAGGGCGACCGGATCTCGGCGCCGGACGGAGCCCTGAAGGTCAGGCCCTGGGCGCGAAGCCCGCCCGGCTGGCGGTTTCCGAAAGCCTCGAGGATGGGTCCTGCGGCGGGGGGCGTCAGGGTCACCCCCGCTGCGCGGCCCTTGGCAAGGCGGTCGGAGAGTGCGAGCCCGGCGGCCAGTTCGGCCCGGGCGGCGTCCAGTCCGGCCTCCGGCGGGGAGCGAATGGGATCAGGCGGCGCCAGACGCAGGGCGACGAGGGCGAGAGCCGGGTCGGTGAAAGTCCCGGACGACGGCTCCGCGGGACGGACCTGCGCTGTCGCCGCGACCAGTGCGGCGGCGGAGGCCACCGCCAGGATCAGGCCGCCTAACCTCGCTTTGGACTCAGTCACGGTGGTAGGGCCCTCCGGCAAGAAGGGTGACGGCCCGGTAGACCTGCTCGGCCAGCATGACCCGGGCCAGGGCGTGCGGCCAGGTCTGCGGACCGAAGGCCACGGTGTCATGGGCGCGGGCCCTCAGGGCGGGGTCCAACCCATCCGCGCCGCCAATCAGGAAGACCAGCCGCCGCACGCCGTCATCCCGGAGTCGCCCGATCTCCGCCGCGAACTCGCGAGAGGTCCGCGCCCGCCCGGTTTCGTCGCAAGCGATGATCCGGCTGTCGGCCAGGTGGGCGCCCAGAGCCTCGGCCTCGGCCGACCTGCCGGGCTTGCGGCTCTCGACCTCGATCACCTCCACCGGCCCCAGGCCCAGCGCCCGGCCGGCGGCGCTGGCCCGATCCGCATAGAGCCGGACAAGCTCGGCTTCCGGCGAGCGCGACAGGCGGCCGATGGCGACAACGACGATCTTCACCCCGGTCGCCTCGCGGGAGGCGGGATGAATCCTCCGAACTCCTGCTCCAGGAGCCCGGCGAAACGGATCGTGGCGAGGTCCTGCATCCAGCCGCCGATCACCTGGGCGCCCATGGGCAGCCCCTGTCGGGACAGGCCGATCGGCAGGGCTGTGGCGGGCAGGTTGGGCAGGAGGGCGACCGCCGGCCAGCCCAGCTGGGCGTAGTAGGGGGTGTCCGATCCATTGACCCTCAGGGTCCGCGCATAGGTCTCCGGGCCGTCCTCGTGAGGAAAGGCGGTGACGCCGAAGGTCGGCGTAATCACGACGTCGAAGGCCTCGAAGAGGGCCGCCCAGCGACGGCGGAAGGCCAGCTGGGCGTCCAGCAGGTCCATGTAGGCGTGGGCGTCCGGCGGGGTGGCGCCAGGCGCGCCTCGGCTGATCGCGATGTTCAGGAGGGGCTGGTAGACCGCGTGCTGGGCGCTCAGGTCCGGCAGGAGGTCGCTGCTTCGCGACACCGCCGCCCCTAGGGCCTCCAGCCGCCGGGCGAGGTTGTCGACGGCCCCTGCGATTTCCCCGTCCGTGGGCGTCAGCGGATGCTCGGTGATCACCAGCACGCGATAGTCGGCCAGGGCCTTGCGGGGCGCTGGCGCCAGGGTGAAGGCCATCCCCGAAGCCTCATCCGACCCGGGTCCGGCCAGGACCCCAAGGGCGCGCTCCAGGTCCGCGGTGCAGCGGGCCATGGGCCCCACCACCGCCAGGGGGACCGGAACCCCGTCAGTCCCCGGGGGCGTGTGGCCCCGGGTGGGGACCAGCCCATAGGTCGGCTTGTGCCCGAAGACCCCGCAGAGGGCCGAAGGCACGCGGATCGATCCGCCGATGTCCGACCCGAGCTCAAGGGGGGTCATGCCGGCGGCGAGCGCCGCCGCGGCCCCGCCGGAGGAGCCGCCCGGCGATCGCGACGGGTCCCAGGGGTTGGAGGTGCGGCCATAGACCGGATTCGTGCTCTGCCAGTCCGCCAGCATAGGCGGCACATTGGTCAGGCCGACAATGACGGCGCCGGCCGCCTTCAGCCTTTGCACGGCCTCGGCGTCCTCCGGGGCGATCCAGCCGCTGAAC
Organism: Phenylobacterium sp.; assembly: GCA_020402585.1. Lineage (GTDB taxonomy): Bacteria > Pseudomonadota > Alphaproteobacteria > Caulobacterales > Caulobacteraceae > Phenylobacterium. Next base: position 74,324 of record JADBZH010000053.1, read on the forward strand.
GCGGGCGCCCCCCAGGTCGAGGGCAGGCCCTCCACCTGGTTCGATTCCTTGACGGTCATGGGCAGGCCCAGGAGGGGCAGGCGTTCGCCCCGGGCGAGGCGCGCATCGGCCGCGCGGGCGGCCTGGCGGGCGCGGTCGAAGTCGCGCACGACGACGGCGTTGATCTCCCGGTCTCGGTCCTCGATCCGGGCGATCAGGGCCTCGGTAAGCTCCAGGGAGCTGATCCTCCGGCCAGCAAGGGCGTCAACCAGGGCGCCGGAGGTCTTGTCCAGCAGGTCCGAGGTGGATGTTCCGGTCATGTGGCTGTCCTCCCGCGGGGGATCGTGCCTCCGGGGCGGCGGGGGAGTCCAGACGGAAGCGCGGAGCCAGCCTGCGTCAGGCGGGTGTGCGGTGCCCGGGGGAGTCCACCGACCAGATCTTCTCGATGTTGTAGAAGGCCCGGACCTCAGGACGGAAGATGTGGACGATGACGTCGCCGGCGTCGATCAGCACCCAGTCGCAATGGGGCAGGCCCTCGACCCGGGCGCGGCCGTAGCCGTGGTCCTTGAGGCTCCGCAGCAGGTGGTCGGCGATCGCGCCGACATGCCGATGCGAACGCCCGGAGGCGACCACCAGCCCGTCAGCCATGGCGGTCTTGCCCTTGAGATCGATGAAGACGACGTCCTGGGCCTGGTCGTCGTCCAGGCGGTTCAGGATAAGCTCCTCCAGCGCGGAAACGCCTTGCGGGAGGGCGGCCCCGGCGGCCGGGGCCGAGGCGGATTGCGCGGTCTGCGCAGGGTCGGGGCTCAGCGGAACAACTCCTGTTCGGTCACGCCAAAAACAGTCCATACCACAGGGTGCGGCCCGGGTCAGCCTTGTCGTGCACGCGCCGCCTGCAGCCGCCCGCGCAGGGCGGTCGAGGACTGGAAGTTCAGGGGGCCGTAGAGGAAGATCCAGGCGGGCGCCGGCTGGCCGGCAAGGCCCTGGGCCCGGGTGAAGGGGATCCGCGCCGCGGCGAAGCGCCGGGCCGCGGGAGATGATCGGCTCTTGAGCGAGATCCAGGGGCGGGACACCACCGCCACGGGCAGGGCCCGCATGATCTGGGTCCATCCCCGCCAGCGATGGAAACCGGCCAGGCTGTCGGCGCCCATGATCCAGACAAAACGGACCCCGGGGAACCGGGCCTTGAGGGCCAGGACGGTGTCGAGTGTGTAGCGGGTCCCGAGCCTGGCCTCGACGTCGGAGACGATCATCCCCCGGTCGCGGGCGAGGGCGCGAACCCCGGCCAGGCGCGCGTCCAAGGGCTGGGTCTCGGTGCTGGACTTGAGGGGGTTCTGGGGCGCCACCAGCCAGATCACCCGGTCCAGGCCCAGGCGCTGCCGCGCCGTCTCGGCGACGTGGGCGTGGCCCTCATGCGCCGGGTTGAAGCTGCCGCCGTAGAGGCCGACCTTCATGCCCCGGGACAGGGTGAATCCGGGCCTGAGGGCGCCGGGGCGCCCTCCGCCCGACCGTTGCCTGACCTGTCCTGCAACCCACATGGCTGTCAGGGACGCGAGCGGTCGAGACCGGTGTCGACCTGCCGCATCCGCGTGCGGACGGTGAAGACGCCGTCTCCGGCCAACACCCCGCCCCGGGCGAAGAGGCGTCCGCCCTCCCAGTTGGAGAGGCCCAGCTCGGGCCGGTTGAGGGCGTACTGGCCATCGACCCAGCGGGTGAAGCCGTCGCCGGTGAAGGGCGCCTCGACGCCGGACTCGAACCGGGCGAGGGCGGCGGGATCCTGGCTGATGAGGGTGGCGACCAGCCGGGGCGCATGTCGGTTGAAGAGGGCGATGGCGGAGGCGAGGTCCTCGACCACCGCCAGGCTGACCTCGGGGGTCTCCTCCCATTCCCATTCCAGGGCAAGGTCGGCCTCGGGGATCAGGTCGGCCCGGGGCTCGACGACGACGCCCTCGGCGCGCACCACCTCGGCCATGGCGTCGAGCCATCCCGACGACGGCAGGAAGGCCCTGGCGCCTTCCAGGACGTGCAGACGGCAGCCGCGTCGCCGCCGGCCGGCCGCCTCCAGGGCCTGCAGGAAGACCGGGACCAGTTCGGCGGCCCGCGACTTCAGGATGACGCAGACGTTCAGGGTGTTGCACACCTTCCGGTCAAGGGAGTGGAAGACCACCTCGCCGAAGCGTCCGGCGTCAGCGGCCTCATCGGCGACCATCCAGGCCCCGCCCGTCCCGTGCAGGCTGACCGGCGTCCCGGACTGGCGGGCGATGGCGCCCAGCTGGGCGACGGCGGGCCCCGATCCGCGGGCCACGGCGAGGGCCAGGCGGCGGTCGGCGAAAAGGGCCCAGCCCGCCGAACGCTCGGCGGAGTCCACCAGGCTCATGGCGCCCTGAGGCAGGCCGGCCTCGGCCAGGGCGGGGACCACGGCCTCGGCCATCAGCACGCGGGCGCAGCCCAGGGCGTCGGAGCCGATCCGGAAGACCACCGTATTGCCGGTCCGGAGCACCCCGGCGGCGTCGGCGAAGACGTTGGGGCGGCCCTCGAAGACAAAACCCACGGCGCCAAGGGGCGCGCTGACCTGCTCCACGCTCCAGCCCTCGTGGGCGATACGCTCCAGGACCCGACCGCGGCCGGCCGGGCTGTCGCGCCAGGATCTCAGGCCGGCGGCCATGTCCCGCCGCATGGCGTCGGAGGCGATGAGGCGCGTGGTCGAGCGTCCCCGGGCTTGGGCGGCCCCGACATCCGCCGCATTGGCCGCAGCGAAGCGGCTCCAGATCTGGTCATCCTCGATGCGCCGGGCGAACCCTTCGAAGAAGGTCGAGATGGCGTCGTCGGACACCCCGGACAGGGCGGAGAAGGCGCCTTGGGCCGCAGCAGTCGCGCGGTCCACCTCGGCCGCCACGGCGGCGGGAACGTGCAGGAGGTCGCCGGTGTCCTGGACCACCACCAGGCGGTCGCCGGACCGGAAGGCCGCCGCCAGTTCCGGCGAGACGAAGGTCAGGCGGTCGCCGCCAAAGGGCACCGCCATGCCGGCCGGAAGCGCCTCAAGGGGCGCAATCCTGTCTCCGTGCTCCGACATCGCCTCCCCGCTGGCTCCGGACCCTTAGGCTCAGACTGGGCCTTACTAGACCAAACGATCGGCGACGCCACGGCGGAAAATCCCCCGAGGCCGCGCCGCTGGGATCAGGCGCGGATCATCGGCAGACGGAAGGTGGCCTTGCCCGTCGCGGCCAGGACAGCGTTCGCCACGGCCGGACCAATGACCGGGGTCCCGGGTTCCCCCACGCCCGACGGCGGGTTGGTGGAGGGCAGGATATGGGTCTCGACCGTCGGCGCCTCGGAGTTGCGCAGGACGGGGTAGGTGTCGAAGTTCTGGCGCTCGACGGCCCCGGCCTTGACGACCATCTCGTCGTGCAATGTGGCGGACAGGCCGTAACAGGTCCCGCCCTCCACCTGGGCGGCGATCTGGTTGGGTGAGATGGCTGTCCCGCAGTCAATGGCGCTGACCACCCGGCCGACCTTCGGGACGCCGTCCACGATCCGGACCTCGGCGATCTGGGCGACCACCGAGCCGAAGCTCTCGTGGACCGCAACGCCCCGGGTCACGCCGGCGGGTGCAGGCTTGTCCCAGCCCGCCTTCTCCGCCGCCAGCTTGAGGACGGCGATGTGCCGTCCGGCGCCGGCCTTCTCGAACAGGGCCAGGCGATAGGCGACCGGATCCTTGCCAGCCTTGAGGGCCAGCTGGTCGATGGTGTGCTCCATGACGAAGGCGGTGTGGGTCGAGCCCACCGACCGCCACCAGAGCACGGGGATCCCCAGCTCCGGCATCAGGACCTGACCGTCCACGACGGGGGTCGCCTTGAGGTAGGGCGAGCCCATCGCCCCTTCCACGGTGCTGGAATCGATCCCCTTGGGCGCCATGGGCGAGCCCTTCATCAGGGACTGGGTGACTACGCGGTGGGTCCAGGCGGCCGGGAAGCCGTCCTTGTCAAGGCGGACCTTGAGACGGTGATGGGTCAGAGGGCGGAAGTAGCCCGCCATCATGTCGTCCTCGCGGGTCCAGACCAGTTTCACGGGCGTCCCCTTGCCGACCTTCTTGGCGATGTGGACGCACTCGGCGACGAAGTCGGACTGGAAGTTGGCCCGACGCCCGAAGGAGCCGCCGGCGAACAGGTTCTCGATCTGGACCGACCCGGGCAGCGTCATGGCGATCCGGGCCGTATTCATCTGGTCCAGGGTCGGGGACTGGGAGGCGACGGTCAGCTTGACCCCGCCCTTGCCGCCCACCTGGGCCACGCAGTTCATGGGCTCCATGGTCGCATGGGCCAGGAAGGGGAAGTCGTAGGTCGCCTCGAACACCTCGCCCTCGCCACCCGCTGCGGCGTCGCCGCGGGTCTCGAAGGTCTCCCACTTCAGCTTGTCCGGCAGGGCGCCCTTGCCCGCCGCCCACTCGGCGTACTTCGCCTCGATCTCGGCGGAGCCCAGGGGCTCGGCCTTGGACTCGTCCCAGGTCACCTTCAGGGCGTTGCGGCCCTGGAGGGCCGCCCAGGTGGACCTGGCCACCACGGCGACGCCGGTGGGGATCTCGATGACATCCACGACCCCGGCGACCTTGCGCGCCTCCGCGTCGTCGAAACCGCTGACCTTGGCGCCGAACCGCGGGGCGTGGGCGACGACGGCCGTGAGCAGGCCCTCCATCTTCACGTCCTGGGTGAAGCGCGCCTCGCCGGTGCTCTTGGCCCTGGAGTCCTTGCGACGGACCCGGTCGGTGCCGATCAGGGTGAAATCCGCATGCGACTTCAGCTTTGGCTCTTCTGGAGGGGCGATCTCCGAGGCCGCCTCAAGGAGCTCTCCGAAGCCGGCGGACTTTCCCGAGGCCGTATGGCTGACGACGCCGTCCTTCACGGTGATCTCGGCCTCAGGGACCTTCCAGGCCGCCGCGGCGGCGCCTGTGAACATGGCCCTGGCGGCGGCGCCGGCCTTGCGCAGCTGCATCCAGCTGTTGGGGATGGCGGTGGAGCCCCCCGTGCCCTGCACGCCTATCAGGGTGTTGGCGTAGAGCTTGGCGTTGGCGGGCGCCTGTTCGACGCTGACCCGGCTCCAGTCGGCGTCCAGTTCCTCGGCGACGATGGCCGCCAGGCCCGCATGTGTGCCCTGCCCGAATTCGATGTGCTTATTGAAGACGGTCACCGCCCCGTCGGCGGCGATCCGGATGAAGGGACCGAAGGCGCCGACCTCGGTCTTGGCCCCGACGGACAGGAGGTCGGCGGGCCCGCACCCCACGAGGAGGGCGCCGGAGACGAGGGCGGTTCCGACCACCAGTTCCCGGCGGGTAGCCCCGGTTCGGGCGGCGTCCTGGTCGACATGGGCGTTCATGGAGGAGCTCCTAGGGGGCAGGACTTCAGGCGCGCGACTGGACGGCGGCTTCGCGTATGGCGGCGCGGATGCGCTGGTAGGCGCCGCAGCGGCAGATGTTTCCATCCATGGCGGCGTCGATATCGGCGTCAGTGGGACTGGCGTTGCCGGCCAGCAGGGCGACCGCGCTCATGATCTGGCCGGACTGGCAGTACCCGCACTGGGGCACGTCCAGCTTCACCCAGGCCTCCTGGACGGGGTGGGTCCCGCCGAGGCCCTCGATGGTGGTGATCTTGATCCCGGCCAGGGCGCTGACCGGCAGGGAACAGGAACGGACGGGCGCGCCGTCGGCGAGAACCGTGCAGGCGCCACACTGGCCGACCCCGCAGCCATACTTGGAGCCGGTCAGGCCAGCCTCGTCCCGCAGGACCCACAGAAGGGGGGTGTCGGGCGCCGCCTCGACCTGGACCATACGACCGTTGATCTCGAGGCTCGTGGCCATGAGGGACCCTCCGAAGGACTGCTCAGAAGCCTGATCTTAACAGCGCTAAGCCGGCCCTGTATAGTAGAGCACCAGACCCTGGAGTTCCGCATGCCCGCACCCCAAGCCGCTTCCGCCTTGATCCTGTTCGCCGCCGTGCTGGCCGGCGTTTTCGGGTTCGCCGGGCCTGCGGCGGCGGCCGACGGGGCGAAGGTCTTCAACCTTCAGTGCCGGACCTGCCATGCGGTGAAGAGCTCCGTCGCCGGGCCCTCGGTCCATGGCGTCGCCGGCCGAAAGATCGCGGGGCTCCCGGACTTCGCCTATTCGGCGGCCCTCAAGGCCAAGTCGGGGGTTTGGACGGACGCCGCCCTGGACGCCTATCTCGCCGCTCCCAGCAAGTTCGCCCCCGGCGGGCGCATGATCACCGCCCTGGCCTCCCCGGCCGACCGCGCCGCGGTGATCGCCTACATGAAGACGCTGAAGTAGGACGGGTCGGGCAGGGACTTGGACGTCTTTCCCGCCTTCTACCCGCTCGCCGGACGCCGGGTCGGCCTTGCTGGCGAGGGCGAGGGTCTACAGGCCCGTCGTCGTCTCCTCAGCGGAAGCCCGGCTGAGCTTGTGATCCTGGATGCGGCGGCGGCGGTCTCTCCCGACGCCTGGGCCGGCATGGCCCTGGGCTTCATCGCCCACCCTGACGAGGCCTTCAGCCGACAGGCCGCGGACGCCGCGCGCCGGGCCGGCGCCCCTGTCAATGTCATGGACCGCCCCGCCCTTTGTGACTTCACCGTCCCGGCGCTGATCGACCGGGGCGCCCTGGTGGCCGCGTTCGGAACGGGCGGGGCCTCCCCGTTGATCGCCGCCCGGCTCCGCGCCGAGATGGAGTCCCGGATCCCGGAAGGCCTGGGCCGGCTGGCGCGCTTCCTGGAGGACAACAAGGCCGGCCTCAGGGCGCGCTATCCGGACCCGGGTGAGCGCCGGGTCTTCCTGTCCGGCCTGCTGGAGGGTCCGGTCGCCGTCGCGGTCCTCGAGGGGCGCCCGGACGCCGACGTCCAGGCCCTTCTGGCGGAGGCGCTCTCCGGCGCGGCGCGGCCCAGGGGACGGCTCTTCACCGCGCCCGGCGACACGCCGCCGGACCTCCTGTCCCTCAGGGCCCTGCGGGTCCTGTCGGCGACGGACGTCCTGGTGATCCGTCCCGGCGAGGCGGAAGGCGTCGCGAACATGGCGCGCCGGGAGGCGCGGCGCCTGTCGCCGGAGGCGGCCGGTCCGGGCGAGATCGCCGCCCTCCTCGCTGAGGGCCGCACCGTTGTCCTTCTGACCGATCCGACCCCCTGGCGCGCCGCGGGCCTGGAGCCGGAGGACCTTCCGGTCGCTCCGGGGTTCGCTGCAGGTCAGTGATTGAGAGACCGCCCTCGGGTTTCCGGCAGGAAGAAGAGGCAGGTCACGACGGACAGGAGTGTAAAGGCGAAGGGGTACCAGAGGCCCGAGTAGATGTTCCCCACGCCAATGACGATGGCGTAGGCGAAGAAGGGCACGAAGCCGCCGATCCAGCCGGTCCCTATGTGGTAGGGCAGGGACATGGCGGTGTAGCGGACCCGGGTCGGGAAGAGCTCCACGAGGCAGGCGGCGATCGGGCCGAAGAGGGCTGTGGCCGCAATCACGAAGACCAGCATCACCCCCATCAGGCCAACCATGTTGATCCGGCCGGGATCGGCCTTGGCGGGGTAGCCCGCAGCGGTGAGGGCGGCCTTGATCTCCGCCTCGACGCCCGCCCTGACCGTCTTGATCTCGTCCAACGGCAAGCCGGCGGCGGATCGGGACATCACCTCGACCGTTCCGACCCGAATGACTGCGCTGGCGCCTGCGGCGGAGGGCTGGTTGTCGTACGAGACCCCGGCGTTGGCCAGGATGCTCCGGGCGATGTCACAGGACGAGACGAAGACCTTCTTGCCGACGGGGTCAAACTGCAGGGAGCAGTCCGCCGGATCGGCCAGGACCACCACCGGCGTGCGGGCCTGGGCTTCGGCGAGGGCCGGGTTGGCGAACTGGGTCATCAGGTGGAAGCCGGGGAAGTAGGCGACCAGCATCAGGGTCATGCCGAACAGCATGACGGGTTTCCGCCCCAGCCGGTCCGAAAGGGCGCCGAAGACCACATAGAAGACCGCGCTGATCGCCGTGGCGATCATCAGCACCATGTTGATGGTCTCGGGCGCGACCTTGAGGAACTTGTCCAGGAAGGTCTGGGAATAGAAGAAGGCCGTGTACCAGACCGCGCCCTGGGCCGACATGACGGCGCACAGGGCCAGGATGACGAGCTTGAGGTTCTTCCACTGGCCGAAGGCCTCGGCGTAGGGCGCCTTGGAGGCTCCGCCCTCTTCCTTGAGTTTGGCGAAGGTCGGGCTCTCGGTGAGCTTCATGCGCATGAAGATCGACACCAGGAGCAGGCCGGCCGAGAAGAGGAAGGGAATGCGCCAGCCCCAGTCGTCGAAGGCGTCTGGCCCGAAATAGTGGCCCACCCCCAGGCGGGTCAGCAGGATCACGAACAGGGCGGCGAAGAGTCCGAAGGCGGCGGAGGTCTGGACCCAGCTGGTCGAGCGGCCCCGCGCATTGTCGGGGGCGTGCTCGGCCACATAGATCGCGGCCCCGCCATACTCCCCGCCCAGGGCGAAGCCCTGCAGGACCCGCATCAGCACCAGGAGGGCGGGCGAGATGAGTCCGACCTGGCTGTAGGTGGGCAGGAGGCCGATGGCGACCGTGGCGACGCCCATCAGGACCACCGTGAAGAGGAAGGCGCTCTTGCGCCCGACCTTGTCGCCAATCCGGCCAAAGACCAGGGCGCCCACGGGACGGAAGAAGAAGCCGGCGCCGAACAGGGCCAGGGCCGCGATGTAGCCGGCGGTCTCGGACAGGCCGGTGAAGAAGACCTTGGAGATGACCGTGGTCAGGCTGCCGAAGACGAAGAAGTCGTACCACTCGAAGGTGGTGCCCGCCGCCGAGGCCCCGACCACCGTCCGCAGGGACGGTTGCTCCTGAACGCCATTCGGCTTTGCGGGATCCGCCGCCGCCATGTCTTCCCCCCCTGTCGGGCGTCTGGAGGCCCGTTTATTCGGCTGCTGAAGTCCCGGAAAAGAACGGGATCAGAAGGCGTTCTCGCCCGTGATCGCCCGACCCAGGATCAGGGCGTGGACATCGTGCGCCCCTTCGTAGGTGTTCACAGTCTCGAGGTTCGAGGCGTGACGCATCACGTGGTACTCGCCGCTGATGCCGTTGCCGCCGTGGATGTCGCGGGCCTCGCGGGCGATGGCCAGGGCCTTGCCGCAGTTGTTGCGCTTCATCAGGCTGATGGCCTCAGGCACCCAGGCGCCCTGGTCGATCAGCCGGCCGAGGGCGAGGGCGCCTTCAAGGCCCAGGGCGATCTCGGTCTGCATGTCGGCCAGCTTCTTCTGGATCAGCTGGCGGGCGGCCAGCGGCTTGCCGAATACCTTGCGGGTGGAGACGTAGTCGCGGCTGGCGTGAAGGCAGAAGTCGGCCGCGCCCATGGCGCCCCAGGCAATCCCGTACCGGGCCTTGTTGAGGCAGGAGAAGGGCCCGCGCAGGCCGGCGACGCCCGGCAGCATCTGGTCCTCGGGGACGAAGACGTCGGAGAGGGCGATCTCGCCGGTGATGGAGGCGCGGAGGGACAGCTTGTTCTTGATCTGCGGTGTCGAGAAGCCCTCGGACCCGCGATCCACCAGGAAGCCGCGGATGGCGCCGTCCAGCTTGGCCCAGACCAGGGCCACGTCGGCGATCGGCGCGTTGGTGATCCACATCTTGGCGCCGTTGAGGATGAAGCCGCCCTTGGTCGGCGTCGCAGTGGTGCGCATGGAGGCCGGGTCGGAGCCGCCGTCGGACTCCGTCAGGCCGAAGCACCCGATGATCTCCCCCCGGGCCATGCCGGGCAGGTAGCGCTGGCGCTGGGCCTCTGAGCCAAAGGCGTGGATCGGATACATGACCAGAGAGGACTGGACGCTCATGGCCGAGCGGTAGCCGGAGTCGATGGCCTCGATCTCCCGGGCGATCAGGCCATAGGCCACGTGGTTGACCCCCGCGCAGCCGTAGGCCTCCGGCAGGGTCGGACCCAGGAAGCCCAGGGCGCCCATCTCCGTCATGATCTCGCGGTCGAACCGCTCCTCGGCATAGGCTGAGACCACCCGGGGCAGGAGCTTCTCGCGGGCGTAGGCGCGGGCCGATTCCCACACCATGCGCTCGTCCTCCGAGAGGCGGGAGGCGAGGTCCAGGGGGTCTTCCCAGCTGAAGGTCTTGGCTTCGGCGCCGGCGTCGAGGGCCATCTTGGTCTCCTGAAGTCGTGTGCTCGCCTTATGCGACGGATCGCGTCCCGGGTGTAGGCGCCTTTTGGCTCTCAGCCGCCGCGGGCGACAAAGGCCCCGTTCCGGAACCCCGCCGAAGCCTTGCCATAGAGGAAGGCCCCGCCGTCCTCGGCCTCGACCCGGCCCCCCGCCGCCGCGAGGATGGCGTGGCCGGCGGCGATGTCCCACTCCATGGTCGGCCCAAGGCGGGGATAGATGTCCGCCGCGCCCTCGGCGATCCGGCAGAACTTGATAGAGGAATCCATGGCCTCGGTGCCGTCGAAGCCGTAGCGGTCGGCCAGGGCCTTCAGGGTCTCGGGCTTCATGGTGTGGCTGACCAGGGCGACCGAGGCGCCCCGGGTCCAGGACCGGACCCGGACCGGCGCGGCCGGCCCGCCCGCGGCGCGCTTGAAGGCGCCTCCAGCGTCGGTGAACCAGGTCTCGCCCGTGGCGGGCGCCGTGATGGCGCCGGCGACGGGGACGCCATCGACGACGAGGCCGATATTGACGGTGAAGTTCGGGTCGCCCCGGACAAAGGCCTTGGTCCCGTCCACAGGGTCGACCAGAAGGAAGACCCGGCCAATCCGGCCCGGCGCCCCGAACTCGCTGGCGTCCTCCTCAGAGACGACCGGCACCCCGGGCGCCACCCGGGCCAGACGTTCAAGGATCAGGGTCTCTGCGCGGCGGTCGGCCTCGGTGACCGGGCTGTCGTCAGACTTGCGGTCCACGGCGAGGTCGCTTTTCCAGAGGGGGCGCACGAGATCGGCCGCCTCCTCACAGAGGTCAGCGAGCACGGCTCCGAAGCGGGCGTCGAGGGTCGTCATGCAGAAAGCCATCCTGTCTGGCGCGGTTTGTCCTAGATGCGCCGGGCGGTTTCCCAAAGCGGCAAATCAGGCCAGATTCATGTTTAACATGACTGTCCCCCCCGCCTCCCTTACGGAAGACGCGCGCCGCGACGCGCCTGCGCCTCGCACTGCAGAGGTGGCGGCCTTTCTGGCCGCCCGCATGTGCCACGACTTCATCAGTCCGGTGAGCGCCATGGTGAGCGGGCTTGACCTTCTGGACGACCCTTCGGCCCAGGACATGCGCGAGGAGGCCATGGGCCTGATCGGCGCCTCCGCCCGGAAACTGGCGGACCTGCTTGGCTTTTGTCGGGTTGCTTTCGGCGCCTCGGCGTCGGCGGAGGTGTTCGATTCCCGCGAGCTGGGTCGTTTGGCCGAGGGCCTCTTCCGCCATATCCGGGCGGAGCTGGACTGGCAGGTGGCGGCGCCCGCCCTGGCCAAGCCGGCGGCCCGGGCGCTGCTGAACCTGTCGCAGCTGGCGGGCGCGGCCCTGCCCACCGGAGGCGTGGCGCGCATTCAGGCTGAGGAGCGCGAAGGCTTCATCCTGATCCGGGCCCGGGCCGACGGTCCTCGCCCCCGGCTCCGCGCTGAGGTTTCGGATGGTCTGCTGGGTCTGCCCATGGGAGAGGGCCTGCACGGCTATTGGGTCCAGGCCTACTACGTCCACCTCTTCGTGACGGATGCCGGCGGCACCGTACGCCTGGATTCCGCGGGCTCGGCGATCGACTTTCTGGCCGCCCTTCCCGCCTGAACCCCATCTTTTGGGGACCGGCGACAACCCCTCCTTAACCTGAAGCTGGAACCCTCGCATCGAGGGAGCGCCGCCAGTGAAGACCTGCCTTGTCGCCGACGACAGCGCCGTTATCCGCCTTCTGGCCCGCCGCCTGCTTGAGGCTGGCGGTTACCAGGTCCGCGAGGCCGCCGATGGCGCTGAGGCCCTTGCCGCCTGCGAGGAGGCGATGCCGGATGTCCTGCTCCTCGACTGGCGGATGCCGGTCATGAACGGCCTGGACTGCCTGTCGCGCCTGAGGATCATGCCGGGCGGAGATCGGCCCAAGGTGGTGTTCTGCTCGGTGGAGACCTCGCGCGACATGATCCGCCAGGCGCTGGACGCCGGGGCGGATGAGTACGTCATGAAGCCTTTTGACGGCGAGATCCTGACCTCCAAGCTCGCACTTGCGGGGGCGCCATGACGCCGCGCGAACTGGAGCTTATCGCCCGCCTGTGCCTGGTGCGGACCGGGCGAGAACTCGACATCTCGGCGCCCGAGAACGTCTCCGCCCGTCTCAACACCGTCGCGCGACGGGAAGGTTACAGCAGCATCTCAGACCTGCTCCTCGCCCTCAGGACCAGCGAAGCCGAACGGCTCATCTGGCCCCTGATCGAGGCCCTGACCGTATTCGAGCGCACCTTCATGGAGGACCCCGCGGTCCTGCGGCAGCTGGGCCAGAGGGTCATTCCGACGCTCGCAGCCGCCCGCGGCGGTGCGCCCTTGCGGATCTGGTGCGCCGCTTCCGGCGCCGGTCAGGAGCCCTACTCCCTCGCCATCTCGATTCTTGAGGCGGCGGTCCAGCGAGGCCAGGAACTCAAGGTCGAGATCTACGCCTCGGACGTGTCCGTTCGGGCGCTGGAGCGGGCGCGCACGGGGGTTTTCAGCCATTTCGAGGTCCAGAAGGGCCTGTCGGCCCGTCGTCTGGTTGATCACTTCCAGCGGAAGGACGACGCCTGGCAGGCCTCTCCCGCCCTCAGGAACATGGTCCGCTGGCGGCGGGTCAACCTCCTGGCCGAGGGGCCGGGGTCGGCGAGGTTCGATGTCGTCCTCTGCCGGGGGATACTGCCCAGGACCGCAACGCAGAAGCGTCCAGCCCTGGTGCTGAACCTCTACAACGCCCTTGCGCCTGACGGGGTGCTCGCCGTCGGCCAGGGGGAGGGTGAGGGTCCCGCCGATCTGGCGCCGGCCCTCAATGTCCTGCCGGGCATGGACGGACTGTTCTCACGGAACCCGGACTTCCGGGTCGCCGCCTGAGGCAGAGGTCAGCGCGGACGGCGCAGACCCACCAAGAGGCTCGCCAGGCCAGCGAACATGCGGGGATTGCGCAAGGCGCTGATGCCGATCACCGTGGCCGCCGCCGTAGCGAACAGGGCGAGGACGGGGCGGCGCCGCGCCAGTTCAAGAAGATCCACGCCCAGGTCCGGCCCTTCCGATGACAGCGCACGCCGTGGGCGAAGGGTGGCGATCAGCAGGAGCGCCAGTCCGGCGGACGCTAGGAGCAGGAGGCAGGCCGCCGCAACCGCCGCCGCTGCGCCTGCCGGCCCCAGGGTCGGCTCAAGGGCGGCGTAGAGCGCAAGGGACAGGGCGACGACGAAAACGCCCGAGGCGGCGGCCAGAGCCGCTGTCCCGCAGACCGCCAGGATCAGGCGGCCCAGCCTCAACGGCTGCGTCCGCCGGCGAGGATCAGACCGATCAGCACGCCGATGCCGAGGGCGAGGCCGGTGGCCGCCAGGGGCCGCTCGCGCACCTGGCCAACGACGTAGCGCTGGGCGTCGTCGATCTGGTCCGCCGCTTCGGCGGCGTAGGCCTTTCCATGGGTGCGAATCTGGTCAACGCCCTCGGCGATGGCCTTCTCGATCCGGTGGGCGGCGTCCGCCAGCTTGCGCTCAGCCTGTTCAACGGCGTCCTCAGCGATATCGACGGTGGACTTGGCGGCCGAGCGGGCGGCCCGGACGGCCTTGTCCGCGGGGGTGGCGGTCATGGGAGCTCTCCTTGGGCCATCGGGCCCTCGCGTGTGACGGGGTTGATGTCCCCTCCAACTGGACGATCAAATGGCGGCTTCCCCGGCGACATGCAAGGCTGGGGGAATCCCGAGGAGGCGCGCTGCGGAGGGCGCCCGGTTTTCAGGCGGCCGGGCCGGATGAGTCCGCCAACAGGAAGTCGATCATGGCGGGGACGGCGGTCCGGTCCTGCAGCATGAACATGTGTCCGCCATCGAAGAACCGCAGCACTGAACCTTTCAGGGCGAGGGCGAGGTTCAGCTGGCTCTGGGCCGGTGCGATGGCGTCGAAACGACCGGCGGCGATCATCACCGGGATGCGGACCCCCGGAAGGGACTCCCAGACATCGTGCCCGGCCCGGGCCTCGATCTGGCGGCGGGCGCCCATCTCCCGCCCGGGCTCGCCTGCATAGGGATCGACGGCCGATTGGGCGATGGCCTCGGCAAAGCGTTCGGGATGGGCCGTCGCCCAGGCCTGGTCCAGCCGGGTGTCATTGATGGGCAGGAGGTGTCTGGCGCGGGCTTCGCCTTTCAGGTGGCCGATCTCATGGAACGGGAAGGAGGCTCCCCCGGCGCCGCCGGGCGATGTGCAGGCCAGCACCAGGCGGCGGACGCGCTGCGGATGCCTGACAATGAGGTTCTGGGCGACCATGCCGCCGAACGACACCCCGATGACGAGGGCGTCCTCCCAGCCCAGGGCGTCCATCAGGCCGGCGGCGTCATCCGCATAGTCGGCCATGGCGTAGGGGCGGTCCGGCTTCTCGGTCTGGCCCAGGCCGCGCTGGTCGTAGGCCACGAGGTCGAAGTTCCGGGCGAAGGGGCCGTCCAGCATGTTCGGACGGACCCGCAGGTCTCCACCCGTGCCCGAGATGAACAGGAGGCGCGGACCCTGCCCGGTCCGCTCGTAGTGAATGTCGAGGCCGTTGGCGGTGATGCGGGGCATGGATCAGTCCCTGTGGATGGGGTCGATCCAGCGGACCTCGCGCGGCGGCTCGACCGGTTCGATGTCCAGGTTGACCACCACGGCCTCACCGTCGCTTCGGACCAGGACGCACTCGAGCGTCTCTTCGCTGGAGGCGTTGATCTCCTGATGCGGCACGAAGGGCGGGACATAGATGAAGTCTCCCGGCCCCGCCTCAGCCGTGAACTCCAGCCGCTCGCCCCAGCGCATCCGCGCCCGGCCGCGGACCACGTAGATCACGCTCTCCAGGGGGCCGTGGTGGTGGGCGCCCGTCCCGGCGCCGGCATGGATGTGGACCGTCCCCGCCCAGAGCCTGCGGGCGCCGACCCTGGCGAAGTCGATGGCCGCGGCGCGGTTCATGCCCGGGGTCTGCGGCGTACTGGTGTCCAGCGCGTCACCCCGCACCACACGGACGCCCGTGTCCTCCCATCCGTCCGGCGGGATTCCCTCTTCCGACATCTTCGCCTCCAGCCGAATTCCTGTAGACTGCCATGCAGCGCCAGAAGCGCCCTGACCGCAAGCCCGTTCCGGCGCCGGCCCCGCCGTCTCCGGTGAAGGAAGACCACCATGTGGCCACAGTTCCAGCAGCCGGACGCTTCTGGCGCCAAAATCGGAGAGGCGCTTTCAGGAGGGCGGGCAGGGGCCTCGAACTCCGGCCATTCCGCCATGTGCGGCTGCGGCGCCTGCGCCCTGCGCGGCGGAGAAGGCGAGACCGGGCCGGTCTACGCCTACCTGAACCTCGGTGACCGGGGCGGGACGGCCTCCAATGGCAAGACCAGCTTCACCCTCGACCAGGCGGTCAACCGGCTGACGGGCGGGGAAGGCGGCTGGGGCGTGCTGGGCCAGCCCTTCGTCGCCACCTACGCCTTCCGGTCCGCTGAGCCCGCCAACATGCCCAGCGAGACAAGCGGATTCACCCGCTTCAACGCCGCACAGATCCGCCAGACAGAATTGGCCCTGCAGGCCTGGGCCGACGTCGCCCGGATCAGCTTCGTGCGTGAGGGTTTTGGCGAGACCGGCGAGGCGGCCTACTCCAACCAGGCGATGATGCTGTTCGCCAGCTACACAAGCGGCCCGGACGGCGCGGCTGGCTTCGCCTACTATCCCGGCTCCACAAGTTTCGCCTCCAACTCCGGCGACGTCTGGATCGACGCCGGCGCCAGCTACAACCTGCAGCCCCTGGCGTCGAATTACGGCGGGATGGTCCTCGTGCACGAGATCGGCCACGCCATCGGGCTGGGCCACCCTTCCGACTATCCCGACACCGGGTCCGCCAGCTACGGGGCGGACGCCAGCTATTTCGAGGACAGCCGCCAGTACACCGTGATGAGCTACTTCGGGGGCTTCAACACCGGGGCCAGCCTTCCCGGTTTCTCAGCCGTGCCCCTGGTGGACGATATAGCAGCCGTACAGTTCATGTACGGGGCGAACATGACCACCCGGACCGGGGACACGGTCTATGGCTTCAACTCCAATGCGGGCCGGCCCTGGTTCGAGGCGGTGAGCAGCGCCTCCATCATGCAGTGGGCGGTCTGGGACGCCGGTGGGCGGGATACGTTCAACTTCTCCGGCTACTCCAGCAATCAGGTCATCGACCTCCGGCCTGGCTTCTTCTCTGACGTGGGGGGATTTCGCGGCAATGTCGCCATAGCCCGTGGCGTGGATATCGAGGACGCCATCGGCGGCGCAGGCGCCGACCTGATCACGGGGAACAACCTCGCCAACCGCCTGACTGCCGGCGGGGGCGCGGATTCCGTCTTCGGAGGCGATGGCGCGGATACGATCCTCGAGGCTTCAGGCGCGAACTATCTGCGCGGCGAGGCCGGTGATGACTCGGTCTCCGGCGGGACGGGTTTCGACGACATCAACGGCAATATGGGCAATGACACCCTGCGCGGGAATGATGGCGAGGACTGGGTGGTCGGGGGCAGGGACAACGACCTGATCTTCGGCGACGCGGCCTTCGACATTGTCTACGGCAACATGGGCAATGACACCGTCGACGGCGGGGCCGGGAACGACTGGGTGCGGGGCGGCCAGGGCGACGATTCGGTCCAAGCCGGCTCCGGGCACGACTGGGTCTGGGGCGACCGCGGAAGCGACACCCTCTCCGGCGGGGCGGGCGCCGACCTCTTCCATTCCTTCTCCGGCGCAGGGATCGACCGGATCGTTGACTTCAACGTCGCCGAGGGCGACCGCCTGAAGCTGGAGGGAAGTCCCTCGCGGACCATCGCCCAGGTGGGCGCAGACGTGGTGGTGGACATGGGCAATGGCGACCAGGTGATCCTGGTAAGCGTCACCCTGGCCAGCCTGGGGAGCGGCTGGATTCTCTAGATCCTGTTCCGAGGATTGGGAGCCGGCTATCGAATCTAAGCCTGATCTCACATATTGAAATGAGAACCTGTTTTGTCCTTTCAGGCGTTCCGTCTGAGAGGAAAGGGCGCGAGGGATTAATGGACCGGCAGGAGCCGGGTTCAGCCTTGCGGCGGGTCTCCCAGGTCCTCGGGCCGGTCGACGTCGAAGAGGACCCCGGGGTCCGGGCTCTCCACCCGCGCCAGCCGGTCGCCCAGGATGGCGAGGACCTCCCGGGCGCCGGCATCCCCGGCGGCCCCGGCGAGGTCGGGAAGGAGAGAAGCGGAGAAGAGGACCGGATGACCCCGGCGTCCCTTGTAGGTCGGGGCGGCCGCCGGGGCGCCCGACTCCACCGCGGTGACGAGGCGCGGAAGGACCTCCTCCGGCACGTCCGGCATGTCGCCGAGGAAGACGAAGACCCCCCTCAGCCCGGCAGGCAGGACGGCGACCCCGGCCCGCAGGGAGGCGCCCATGCCCTCGGCGTGGTCTGCGGCGTGCACGAGGCGCAGCCGCTCGGCGCCGCCCCTGTCTTCGGCTGCGGCCCGGCAGGCGTCCCCGACGGATTCCGGGTCCGTTCCTGTGACGACAATGACCGGGTCAGAGGGCGTCGCCAGGGCCGCGCGGACCGCCCCGGCGACAAGAGGCGCCCCGCGCCAGGGCGCCAGCAGCTTGCCGCCGCCGAAGCGGCACCCCGCCCCCGCCGCCAGCAGGATGGCCGCATAACCCGACCCGAGTCCGACCGCCGCCCCTGTCATGTTCCGTCATCCCCGCATATGTTGATCCGGCATGACGCCGCTCGATACCGCGCCCGCCGTCCAGTCCCGCCCCCGCCTCGTGGACGGGTTCGGCCGCGCCGTGACCTATCTTCGGGTCTCGGTGACGGACCGATGCGACCTGCGCTGCGTCTATTGCATGGCCGAGCATATGACCTTTCTGCCCAAGGCGCAGGTGCTGACTCTCGAGGAGCTTGAGCGCCTCGCCTCGGCCTTCATCGACCTGGGCGTGCGGAAGATCCGCATCACCGGCGGCGAACCCCTGGTGCGCAAGGGGGTGATGGACCTCTTCGGCGCCCTGTCGCCGCGGCTGGCCGCCGGCGACCTGGACGAGGTGACCCTGACGACGAACGGCACCCGGCTGGAGACCTTCGCCGCGGACCTTGCGGCCTCCGGCGTGCGGCGGGTCAATGTCTCGCTGGACAGCCTCAACCCCGAGACCTTCCGCCGGCTGACCCGGGGCGGCGACCTGGCCCAGGTCCTGCGCGGGCTCGAGGCCGCACGCGCCGCAGGCCTTGCGGTCAAGATCAACGCCGTCGCCCTGCGAGATGACAACGCTGAGGAACTTCCCGACCTGGTCGCCTGGGCCCACGGCCAGGGCTTCGACGCCACCCTGATCGAGGCCATGCCCATGGGCGAGATCGACGTCGACCGAAGCGACCAGTTCCTGTCGCTGCGGGAGGTTCGGGCCCACCTGGAAAGCTTCTGGACCCTGACCGACCTCGACCTGACCACCGGCGGACCCGCCCGTTATGTCCGGGTCGCCGAGACCGGCGGACGGCTGGGTTTCATCACCCCCCTCAGCCACAACTTCTGCGAGCTCTGCAACCGGGTGCGCCTGACCTGCACGGGGACCCTGCACACCTGCCTTGGCCGCGAGGACGCCAGCGACTTGCGGGCGGTGATCCGCAGCGGCGCGTCGGACGGCGAGCTTCGCCAGGCCATCCTGCGGGCCATCGACGCCAAGCCCGAGGGGCACGATTTCCGGATCGATCGCAACGCCCCGCCGGCGGTGCAGCGACACATGTCCACGACGGGGGGCTGACGGTGGCGCGGGTGCTCCTGTTCGGGCGGCTCGCCGATGTCGCCGGCTGGCGGGAGCGGGACATCCCGGCCCGGACCCTGGGCGAACTGAGGGGCTGGATCGCGACGGAGGATCCCGCCCTCTTCGAAGCCCTCCAGGCGCCAGCGGTGCGCACGGCGGTCGACCAGTCCCTGGTGAGCCTGGACGTCGATCTCGGGCCCGACTCCGAGGTCGCCTTCCTGCCGCCCATGAGCGGAGGTTGAGGGGTGATCCGGCTGGTCAGCCAACCCTTTGACCCCGGTGAAGCCCTGGCCGGATTCTGCCGTGGCCGGAGCGAGACGGGGGCCATCGCCAGCTTCACGGGACTGGCCCGGGCCGAGGCGGGTCAAACCACCCTCCTGGAGCTGGAAGCCTATCCGGGATTTACGGAGCGCGAGATCGGCCGGCATGAGGCCGCCGCGGTGGCGCGCTTCGGCTTGCAGGATGTCCTGATCCTCCATCGCACCGGCCCGATCCCGCCGGGCGAGGCCATCGTTTTCGTCGCGACGGCTGCGGCGCACCGCCGCGCCGCCTTCGAGGCCTGCGACTTCCTCATGGACTACTTGAAGTCCCGGGCGCCCTTCTGGAAGAAGGAGACGGGCCCGGACGGCGCGCGATGGATCGAACCGACCGAGCGTGACCGAGACGACCTGGCGCGATGGGAGACCTCATGACCTCACCGACCCCGATCACCCTGACCCCCGGAGGCCGGATCGACCCGGCCCGGCCCTTCGTTCCGGTGCGCATCGCCGTCCTCACGATTTCGGATACCCGGGATGAGGAAAGCGACACCTCCGGCCATGTGCTGGCCGACCGGGTCACGGGGGCCGGCCATGTCCTGGCCGACAAGGCCATCGTCCGCGACGATGTCGACGAGATCCGCGCCCGGATCCTGGCCTGGGTCGACTCCGGCGAGGTCGACGCAGTGATCAGCACCGGCGGCACCGGCATCACGGGCCGGGACGTCACCCCAGAGGCCGTGGAGCCCCTGTTCGACAAGCGTATCGATGGCTTCTCCGTGGTCTTCCATCTGGTCAGCTTCCAGTCCGTGGGACTGTCCACCCTGCAGTCCCGCGCCACGGCCGGCATCGTCAACGGCGTCTTCGTCTTCTGCCTTCCCGGGTCGAATGGCGCGGTGAAGGACGGCTGGGACAAGGTCATCCAGGCCCAGCTCGACAGCCGCCATGGACCCTGCAACATGGTCGAGCTGATGCCGCGGCTCCTGGAAAAGTGAGCGGCCTGACCCACATCGACGCCGAGGGCCGCGCCCGGATGGTGGACGTCTCCGACAAGCCGGAGACGGCCCGCGAGGCCGTGGCCGAGGGCTTTGTCCGCCTGGCGCCCGAGACCCTGGCCCTGGCCGTCTCCGGGCAGGGCCGCAAGGGCGACGTCCGCGCCGTGGCCGAGATCGCCGGCGTGATGGCGGCCAAGCGGACCTCGGACCTGATCCCCCTCTGCCATCCCCTGGACATCTCCAAGGCCGAGGTGGCCGTCGACGTCGACGGGGGCCGGCTCAAGGTGACGGCGCGGGTGCGGACCACCGGGCGTACCGGCGTGGAGATGGAGGCCCTGACGGCGGTCAGCGTGGCCTGCCTGACCCTCTACGACATGCTCAAGGCCGCTGACCGGGGGATGGTCATCGAGGACGTCCAGCTTGTGTCCAAGTCCGGCGGGCGTTCCGGCGACTGGGTCCGCGAATGAAGCTGATGACGGTCGAGGCCGCCCGGGCGGCCATGCTGGCCGTCATCCGCCGGCTGGGTCCGGTCGAGCTTCCACTGCAGGACGCCTTGGGCCGCATGCTGGCCGAGGACATCCACGCCGTCCGCGACCAGCCCCCCTTCACCAATTCCTCCATGGACGGCTGGGCGGTCCGTAGCGCCGACGGTCCCGGGTCCCGGAAGATCATCGGCGAGAGCGCTGCGGGCCATGGCTTCGAGGGGCCCCTCGGCGCCGGTGAAGCGGTGCGCATCTTCACCGGCGCGGCCCTGCCCTCCGGCGCGGACGCCGTGGTGATCCAGGAGGATGCCCGCCGGGAGGGTGGGACGGTGGAGGTCCCTGCCTGCGCACCCGGCGACAATGTGCGCCAGGCTGGCCGCGACTTCCGGGCGGGCGGGCGGCTGCTGGCCGAGGGCCTGAGGCTCGATCCCTGGCGCCTGTCCCTCTGCGCCTCCGCCGGGCGCGACCGGGTCCGGGTGGTCCGGCCGCCGCAGGTCAGCATTGTCTCCACCGGCGAGGAAGTCGTGGAGGCGCCGGCCGTTCCCGGGCCCTGGCAGATCTTCGACTCGGGTTCCCCGGGGCTGGCGGCCATGCTGCGCACCTGGGGGGCTGAGACCCGCCGGGTGACCGGTGTCCGTGACCGCCGGGAAGCCGTCAGGGACGCCATCGCCGGGGCGGGCGGGGATCTCGTCGTCACCCTGGGCGGCGCCTCCGTTGGCGACCATGACCTGGTCCGGTCGGCCGCCGCCGACCTGGGCCTGGACCTGCGGGTCGAGAGCGTCGCCGTCCGACCCGGAAAACCGACCTTCTTCGGCGTCCTGGCCGACGGGCGTCCCCTTCTGGGCCTGCCGGGCAATCCCGCCTCGGCCTTCGTCTGCGCCGAACTCTTTCTGCGGCCCCTGGTCGCCGCCCTTGAGGGCCGGCCCTCCGCTCCGGCCCTGCGGCCGGCCCGCCTTGTGGCGCCTCTGCCGGCCAATGGCCCGCGGGAACACTGGATGCGGGCCCGGCTTATGGCCGACCGGGAGGGGGAGGCCGTGGAGGCCTTCCTCGACCAGGACTCCTCCCTTGTCCGGGTCTTCTCCGAAGCCGACGCCCTCTTGCGCCGCCTGCCTCACGCCCCCGCCGCCGCGGCCGGCGACGCCGTGGAGGTGCTCGCCCTCCTCAGGGGGTGAGGCGCCGGGTCCCGGCTTAGGCCTTTCGGCCGCCGCCGAAACGTTCGGACATGATCTCGCCGATCACCGAGACGGCGACCGCCCAGGGCGCCTTGCCGCCGATGTCCAGGCCGATGGGGGCGTGGACCTTCGACAGGACCGCTTCCGGAACGCCGGCCGCACGGAGGGGGGCCAGGCGTTCCTCCAGTCGCCGCTTGGCGCCGAGCAGGCCGACATAGCCCGCCGCCGACGGCAGGGCCGCGGCCAGGGCCTCGCGGTCCAGCTCCAGGTTGTGGCTGGCGATGGCGACGGCTGTCCAGGCGTCGGTCCCGATGATGGCCAGGGCCTCGGCGGGGGACAGGCGGCTATAGGCCAGGCCTGGGACAGGCGGCGGCGCCTCCGGCCCCTTGCCGCGCACGAGGGTCGTTTCGAAACCGGACTGGGCGCCCAGGGCGGCGATGGCCAGGGCGGTGGGGTCGGAGCCAAAGACCACCAGCTTCTGGGCCGGATCGCAGCGACGGGTGAAGGCGCCCTCCCAGGCCTCGACCTCTCCGGGCGCACCGCACGTCCGCCGCCGGCCGTCGGTGACCCAGTCGGCTGGCCGACGCTCGGCCCAGGCCTCAAGGAGGACGGCCAGCGCCGGCTCTGAGGACTCCAGGCGCTCCAACAGGATCTCGATCCGCGCGCCGCAGAGCAGGCGGATGTCCGGCCAGGGGCTACCTTCGCCGTAGACCAGGCGCCGGGGCTCGCCGTCAGCGAGGCAGGCGTAGGCGTGGTCTGCGATATCGGACTCCACGCACCCGCCCGAAAAGTACCCGGCCACGGGATCGGGGCTCGCACCACCGGAGTCGGTGAAGACCATCTGGGTTCCCACGGGCCTGGGACCGCCGCCCTCGACGGCGACCAGTGTGGCGAGCACCGAGGTGCGGCCGCGCCGCCGGGCGTCGTCCAGGGCGGGGCGGACGTCATCGACGAATCCGAAGACGGGCCAGTCGGGAAGCGGGGTTCTCATGAGGGCCGAATTTAACGTCCTGTAAGCATTTCAGAAACCGCTTCTTTAGGCATTGGCGACAGGATGCCGCTTCCAGTCACCCAGGGCGCGCCTGAAGAACTCATGTCTTCGCCGGTTTCAAAGCTTGGCCTCAGTTCGGGGCAGTTCGCGTTCGACCGGGCTCCGGTCCGGGGCCGGACCCCTCAGGCCGAGGTCCAGGATATCCTCGAGGTCGCCGCCCGGTCGGGGGTCCGACTGTTCGACGTGACCGGCCGCTCCGTCCAGGCCGAGCGCGAGATCGGCGCAATCCTCCCGCGCCCGGAAGCCTTCAACGTCTGCATCTCGACCATCCGCCCCGATCGTGGGCCGGACATCGTCGAAGCGGAGGTCAGGGCCAGCCTGAACCGCCTGGGCGTGACCCAGGCCGAGTGCCTTCTCGTGCCCTCGGTTGCTGAACTTCTCGGGCCCCACGGCGCGGTCCTCTGGGACCGGCTCAAGGCGCTGAAGGACGAGGGGCTGACCCGCAAGATCGGCGTCTCCGTCTTCGCCTCGGACGATCCCCTGGGCGTCGCCCGCCGCTTCAGACCCGATGTCGTCCAGGCGCCGGCCAGCCTTCTGGACCAGCGCCTCATCAACGACGGCACCCTGGCCTCAATCGCAGGCCTGGGGATGGAGGTTCACCTGAGGTCCATCTTCCTCAACGGCCTCCTCCTCCTCCCACCGGACCGGGCTCCCAGTCATCTGAGGGAGGCGGCGGCGCGCATCTCCCGCGCCCGGCGCATGATCGCGGAAGGCCGGTCCGACCCGCTGCAGGCGGCCCTTGGCTTCGCCCTGTCCCGGCCGGAGGCCTCAGCGGTGCTCGTGTCGGTGGCCTCGGCGGCCGAGCTCAACGCCATCGTCGCCGCCGCCGCCAGTCCGCCGCCGGACCTGGACTGGGACAATATGGCCATAGACGATCCCGAGGCCCTGGACTCCGGCTCCTGGGCCGCGGCCTGAGGGCTCAATCCCAGGCGGCGAAGGGATCGGAGGACGTCCGGCCAAGGGCTGAAGCCACCGCCGGGTGAGTGATCTCTCCGTTCAGGACGTTCAGACCCCGCGCCAGGTGACGATCGCCCCTGAGTGCCTCGAGGCCCTGGTCCGCCAGCTTCAGCACATAGGGCAGGGTGGCGTTGCCCAGGGCCTCCGACGCCGTCCGCGGAACGGCGCCCGGCATGTTGGCCACGCAGTAGTGAACCACGCCATCGACAACGAAGGTCGGCTCATGGTGGGTGGTCGGCCGGCTGGTCTCGAAGCATCCGCCCTGGTCAATGGCGACGTCGACGATGACGGCGCCCGGGGTCATCCGCGACAGGTGTTCCCGCCGCAGGAGCCGCGGGGCCGCCGCCCCTGGCGCCAGGACAGCGCCGATCACCACGTCCGCCGCCAGGATCTCGGTCTCCACCGCGTCGAGATTGGCGTAGCGGGTGCGCGCCCGTCCGTCGAACAGGTCGTCGAGGAAGCGAAGCCGCGGGATGGACCGGTCCAGAAGGGTCACCTGGGCGCCGAGGCCCAGGGCCATGCGGGCGGCGTTTGCGCCGACCATGCCGCCGCCCAGGATCGTCACCCGGGCCGGAGGCGAGCCGGCCACCCCGGGCAGCAGCAGCCCCATTCCGCCATTGTGCTTCTGCAGGTGTTGGGCGGCGGCCAGCACGGACAGTCGGCCCGCGATCTCGGACATGGGCGCCAGCAGCGGCAACCCTCCGGAGGGATCGGTGACGGTCTCGTAGGCGATGGCGGCGCAGCCCGACCGGGCCAGGCCCTCGGCCTGTGCGGGGTCCGGCGCAAGGTGCAGGTAGGTGAAAAGGATGTGGCGCGGGGTCAACCGCTCCCACTCCGGCCTTTGGGGCTCCTTGACCTTGACGATCAGGTCGGCGCCGGAGAACACCGCCTCTGCGTCCGGCGCCAGAGTGGCGCCCGCCTCCAGGTAGGCGGCGTCGGGGAAGCCCGAGCCGGCGCCTGCGCCCGCCTCAATCAGCACCTCGTGGCCCTGGGCTGTAAGCTCGCGGACAGCAGCGGGAATCAGCCCCACCCTGTGCTCGTTGGACTTGATCTCCTTCGGAACGCCGATACGCATCTTGCATCTCCTCTTGGAAGTTCCGCCGTCAGCGCGGGCGGGTGGCGAGAACGCAGTCGGCCAGGCCATCCCGGCGGACGGTTCCCGCAGCTGCGCCGATCCGCCCGGACCGACGCTTAACATATGGCCCCGGTTTGGCCGCCCGCCACTTCAGGGGGCTCGGAAGGATGGCGGCCAGGCGCGCCGCCTGGGCGGGGGTCAGGCGATCGGCGCCCACCCCGAAGTTCCGCCTGGCCGCGGCTTCCGCGCCATAGATTCCGGGGCCCCATTCAATGGTGTTGAGATAGACCTCCAGGATCCGGCGCTTGCCCCAACCGACCTCGATCAGCACGGTGAAGCCCGCCTCGAGACCCTTTCTGACATAAGACCTCTGGGGCCAGAGGAAGACGTTCTTGGCGGTCTGCTGGCTGATGGTCGAGCCGCCGCGGACCCGGTCCGACCTCTCGTTGTGGGCCCAGGCCTCCTGCATGGCCTCGAAGTCAAAGCCCTTGTGGCTGCAGAAACCGGCGTCCTCGGCGGCGATCACCGAGCGGATGAGGGCGGGCGACATCTGGTCGAGAGGCCGCCAGGTGCGGGAGAAGCCCTTTCCCTCCAGCGACCTCTGGATCATCAGGATCGTCACCGGCGGCGGGACGAAGCGGTAGGCGGCCACCAGGGCCAGGGGCAGGCCGACGAACAGGCACAGGGCTGCAACAAGAAGTCTTCGAAGCCACCGTCCCCTGGGGCCGCCCATCCTGTCGCCTCGCGCCATGCGCCTGAGGATAGGCCAAGCCTGCCGCGAGGCAAACGCGCTGACAATCCCATCGCCCGGGTGATAGTTCTTTAGGCAGCAAGCGCCGGAGGGACCGGCGCCAGGGAGGTCGACATGAAGGTCAGCGAAGCGGTCGAACGCCGGGTCTCGATTCGGGCCTTTCGCCCGGAACGCCCTTCCGCCGAGATGGTGCGGGGACTCCTTGAGGCGGCGGCCCGGGCGCCCTCGGGAGGCAACCTTCAGCCCTGGAAGGTCTATGCCCTTACGGGCGCACCCCTCGAGGACCTCAAGGCGCGAGCGGCGGCCAATCCCCTTGGCGAGGCGCCCGAGTACGACGTCTATCCGCCCAATCTCTGGGATCCTTTCCGGACCCGGCGGTTCCAGAACGGCGAGGACCTCTACGCCACGATCGGCATCCCGCGCGAGGACAAGGCGGCCCGCCTGCGTCAGCTTGCCCGGAACACCGAGCTGTTCGGAGCTCCCGTGGGCCTCTTCTTCTGTCTCGACCGGAAACTCGGCCCGCCCCAGTGGTCGGACGTCGGCATGTACATGCAGACCGTCATGCTGCTGGCCCTGGAACAGGGCCTGGACACCTGCGCCCAGGAGTACTGGGCGCGCTATCCGAAGACGGTGGCCGACATCCTCGGCCTGCCGGACGACCACATGCTCTTTTCCGGCATGGCCCTGGGATGGCGCGATGAGTCCGCGCCGATCAACACCCTGCGCTCCGCACGCGATCCCTTCGAGGCCTGGGGAGAGTTGCGCGGCTTCTAGGTCGAAAGGTCGAAGACCCCTGCGCCGCCGGCCTCGTCGCCCCAGGCCAGGCGCCGGGCGTCGCGGCTGAAGGCCAGGGTCGAGATCGATTCGCCCTTCTCGGCCTTGAGCATGTCAATGCGTTGGCCGGTCAGGTCGCAGATCCAGACCCGGCCGTCCTCCAGGCCGGCCGCGACCCGCTTGGAACCCGGATCAGCGGCCACCCGGGCGACGAGGGCGGACTCATCATATCCAACCTCGGCCGCCTGCTTGCCGAGGGGCCCCGCCGGTCCCGTAAAGGGCCAGACCACCACCCCGTTGGCGCCGGAGGTGGCCAGCATCTGCCCTCGAGACAGGAAGGCGAGACTTTTCACCTTGGCCGGATAACCGCCCATCTTGAGGTTCTTGTCGTCAGCCACGCGCCAGCCGTGCAGCTGGTTCTCCTGCATGGCGCTCATCAGGAACTTGCCGTCCGGGCTCCAGGCCAGGGCGATGTGGCTGCCCGCCCACTTCAGGATCTCGGGCTTCTGCTCTGCAATCCGGGCGTACCACAGCCAGGCCCCGCCATAGGTGGCCACCGCCAGGCGCCGGCCCCGGGGGTCGAAAGCCAGGTCCGCCACCGACCTCTCGTGCTCGAAGGCCCGCCGGAAGTCAGGGTCGGTCGCGTCGCGCACCTCGACCTGCCTCCCGCTGGCCCAGGCGATCAGGCCCGAGGCGGGGCTCGTTGTGACCGCGTCGATCCAGCGGCCGGGGTTTTTCTCCAGGACCTCGGCGCCGGAATCCCGGCTCCAGGCCAAAACGCCGTCGTCACCGCCGGTCAGGACGCCCGCCCCCGTCGGATGCACCGCGGCGCAGAGGACCGCGCCCTGGTGGGCCCCGACCGTCAGGCCATCCTCGCGCCTGACCGTTCCGTCGCCGAGGGCGAACCAGGCCCGTCCGGAGGCGTCGAACAGGGCGGCGGTCACGAAGGCTTCAAATGCGTGGGTCATCCCTCCTCCATAACCCCGCCTGCCCGACGAGGGGAGGGGGTGTGTCGGGTTGGGGCTTTACAATCCCGATCCGATTGGCGAAGGGTTTTTCAACACAGCCGGACGCTTGGCGGCGTCCCGAAGGGAAGGAATGTTTCATGGGTGCGAAGGTTGGCGGCGGGCGCGGCGGACGCTTCGATCTCGGCCAGAACAGCGAGATCAACGTTACGCCCTTCGTCGATGTGATGCTGGTGCTCCTCATCATCTTCATGGTGGCGATCCCGGCCGCCACGGTGTCCATCAAGCTTGACCTGCCGCCGGCGGTGCCGCCGCCGCCCGGCGCCAAGACCGAGGAGCCGACGGTCATCAACATCCAGGATGGCGGAATCTTCATCGGGGAGTCGGCGACGACCATCGACACGCTCCCCGCCGATCTCGCCCGGAAGCTGGACAAGCCGGACCCGACCCAGGAGCGCGTTTACATCCGCGCCAACCGCGACGTCCGCTACGGCGATTTCATGCAGGTGATGAACACCCTGCAGGGCAACGGCTACTTCCAGGTCGCGCTGATCAACGAAGAGCTCTGATCTTCATCCCCGTAGGGAATTGAAGGGCCCGCCCGGCTTGCCGGGCGGGCCTTTTCAATGCCGCAGCCATCTGCCCGCGAGGGTCAGGCGGCGCAGGCCTCGAAGCCGGCTTTCAGGGCGTCGGGGTCCAGGTTTCGGCCAATGAAGACCAGGCGTGAGACACGGGACTCGTCTTCTCGCCAGGGCCGCTGCAGGTCGCCTTCCAGGATCATGTGAACCGCCTGGAACACCAGGCGCCGGTCCTCCCCCGCCACGCTGAGTATGCCCTTGGCGCGCAGGATGTCCGGACCCTGGGTCTGGAGCACATCGTTCAGCCAGGCGCTGACCCGCGTCCCGTGCATCGGACGGTCAAAGGTCAGCGAGACGCTTGATATGCCGGCGTCGGCGGCGTGGTCCCGGGCGGAAGGCTCGTGCCCATGATGGTCGTGCCCGTGATGCTCATGCCCGTGGTGGTCGTGATCATGGTGCTCGTGACCATGGTGGTCGCAGGACTCGTCGTGGACATGCCCGGGCTCGCCGTGCCCCGGATTCAGGAACTCGGGCTGGAGTTCCGTGATCCGTTCCAGGTCGAACCCGCCCCTGCCGAGGATCATCTCGAGGGGAACATTTGATCTCTGGGCCCGGTGGATGGGCGCCAAGGGGTTGAGGCGGCGAATCCGCGCCTCGACGTCCCGGAGCTGGGCCTCGGTCACCAGGTCGGTCTTGTTCAGGATGATCTGGTCGGCGAAGGCGATCTGCTCGACCGCCTCCTTCGAGTCCCCCAGGCGAAGGGGAAGGTGCAGGGCGTCGACCACGGTCGTCACGCTGTCCAGTTCCGTCCGCGCCCGAACATCGTCATCGACGAAGAAGGTCTGGGCGACAGGGCCGGGGTCGGCCAGGCCCGTGGTCTCGACGATGATGGCGTCGAACCCGCCCTTGCGCTTCATGAGTCCCGACAGCACCCGGATCAGGTCGCCGCGGACCGTGCAGCAGACGCAGCCGTTGTTCATCTCGAAGACTTCCTCGTCGGCGCCGACGATGAGGTCGTTGTCGATCCCCACCTCCCCGAACTCGTTGACGATGACCGCATAGCGCCGGCCATGGTCCTCCGAGAGGATCCGGTTGAGGAGCGTGGTCTTGCCGGCGCCGAGGTAGCCGGTGAGTACGGTGACGGGTGTCTTCTGGCTCATGGCCTCCCATCTAGACCTTCGGACGGCTGGGGGAAACCTCGGACCCGGCTTGGTCCTCTCTCGTCATGCATGTATCGCAGGTGCAGTTTTCGTTCCCCGCCTCCGTTCAGGGTGATCCCTTCGTGTCCTCCACCGGCCCCCGACCCGAAGAGACCGGCGCCCCTGTCGACCTCCACCGGAACGAGCGGCGGACATGGCTGGCCGCCCTGCTGGTCGCCCTCGCCTCCCTGGCGCAGGTCGGGGCGGGCCTTGCCTTTGGATCCGTGGCGCTGGTCGCCAACGGCGCCCATTCCGGCGCCCATGTCGCCGCCCTGGCTGTGGCGGGCGCCGCCTACTGGGTGGCGCGTCGGAATGAGGGCAATCTGCAGCTCGCCCACGGAACCGGCCGGATCGGCGACCTGGCCGCCTTCGCCAACGCCATGCTCCTGGCCCTGGCGGCCCTGGGGTTGGCCGCCGAGAGCGTGTCCCGCTTGCTCGACCCGGAGAGTCCCGAGTACCCGGCCGCCCTCTATGCCGCCGCCGGCGGCCTGGTCCTCAACCTGGCCTGCATGGCCCTTCTCCGTCCGGCCCGGGCCGACCGTCGCGACGCCTCCGGAGACATCAATCTCTCGGCGGCGCATCTGCATGTGACGGCGGACGCCGTCGTCGCCGCCCTGACCCTGGCGGGACTGGCGGCGGCCTGGCGCCTGGGCTGGGCCTGGGCGGATCCCGTCATGGCGCTGATCGGGGCCGCCCTGATCGCCCACTTCGCCGGAACGATCCTGAGACGCGCTGGCGCCGCCCTCCTGGACGTCCGCCAGAATCCCGCCCTGGAGGCGGAGATCGCCCGCCGACTGGAGTCCTCCGGCCTTGTCGTCCGGGATGTCCGGGCCTGGAGAACGGGGCCCGGGAGGAGCGCCGTCTCCATCACGCTGCAGTCGCCGCATTCCGAGGCGCCGGAGCAGATCCGGCGGGCTCTCGCAGACCTTCCCGGCGTCAGCCGGCTCAGTCTGGACCTTCTCTGAACCCCTGCGGGTTGACGGCGCGCCCCGGATCAGGGCTGAAAAAAGGGGCATGTCCGAGCCTCGCCTCCGTTCAGTCCTGCCTCCCGCCCCGCGGCCCCCTGGGCTGGGGTGGCGCATGATGCAGCCCCTCTGGAGGGTCGCGGATGTCATCTGGCTCGCCCCGGCGTCCGCCGTCCGGACGCTGAGGAACCTTCCAGGGTCCCTGCGCCGCCTGCCGGAAGGCGTCATGGACCTGGGCGTCTCGGCGCTCCTGCTGGGTTTCCGGCGGCCGGTGGCGACCCTATCCGTGGCCCTGCTCGTGACCGCCGGCCCTATCGCCGTCGCCTCCCCCCTGTTCCGGACTCTCGAGCCGGCCAGGCCCGCCGCCGGGGATGTTCCCGCCCCGCCGCCGCCCAGGAAGGACCCCGATCTCGCCTCTCGCCCGGCGCCGCCTCCGCCTCCCGAACTCGTCGCCCGGCTGGCCAGCCTGGACCCCGGCTTCCGCCGGCCGGTGGGTATCGCCGTCATGGACGTCGAAAGCGGCTGGATCGCCGCCTCGAGCGGCGACCAGGCCTTTCCCCAGCAGAGCGTCTCCAAGCTCTGGGTGGCGCTGACCGTGATGGACCAGGTCGACTCCGGGCGCTTGTCCCTCGACCAGACCGTGATCCTGACGGACGCCGACCGGAGCGTCTTCAACCAGCCGGTCGCCCACCTGATCGAGAACGGGACATTCGAAACCACGCTGCGGGACCTGATCCGCCGGGCCCTGATCCAGTCGGACAATGCGGCCAACGACAAGCTCATGGCCCTGGCCGGCGGCCCGGCGACAGTGCAGGCCTTCCTGACGTCCCGGGGCATGTCCGGCATTCGCCTGGCCGAGGATGAGCGACGTCTCCAGTCCCGGATCGCCGGTCTGACCTGGAGCCCCGACCTCTCCGCCTACGGCGCCTTCGAGGCGGCCCGGGCGCGCCTGGACCCCGAGGCGCGGGCCGCCTCCCTCGCCGCCTATGTCGAGCGCCCCTACGATGGCGCCACCCCCGCCGGCGTCGTGCGCGCCCTTGCCGCCCTGCACCGCGGCGAGATTCTGTCCCCGGAATCCTCGGACTTCATCCTCAAGACCCTGGCACGGGTGAAGACCGGACCCATGCGGCTTCGCGGGGGTCTGTCGCCAGGCTGGCGCGCCGCCCACAAGACGGGAACGGGCCAGGATTTCAGGGGCGAAACCTTCGGGCTCAACGACGTCGGCCTGGTGACCGCTCCGGACGGCCGGGTCTATGCCGTCGCCGTCCTGGCGCCCCAGGTCCCGAAAGGGTCTCCCCTGCGGCTCAGGGTGTTCCAGAATGTCTCCTCGACCCTGGTCAGCCACTGGCGGATCCAGGTCGCCGCCAGTGGCGCGGGACCGGACTCGGACCGGGCGGACTGAGCCCCACGCGTTGACTCGGACGGGTCGGTCTGTATAAGAGCGCGCTTCCGCCCGCGGGGTTCCCTGCGGGCGCTGCTTTCTTTGCTATTTCTTCGGGACGCCAATCATGTACGCGGTGATCAGAACCGGCGGCAAACAGTACCGGGTCGAACCTGGCGACGTGCTGGTGGTCGAAAAGCTGGGCGGCGAGCCCGGTGCGGACGTGGCCTTCTCGGACGTCCTGATGCTGGGCGACGGCGCTGCGGTCACCGTGGGCGCCCCCACCGTCGAGGGCGCTGCAGTCAACGCCACCCTGATCGAGACCCGCAAGGGCGAGAAGGTCCGGATCTTCAAGAAGATCCGTCGCCAGGGCTATCGCCGTACCCGCGGCCACCGCCAGCCCGAGACCGTGCTGCGCGTCACCTCCATCACCGGCGCCGGCAAGACCGCCGCCTGGGACGGCGTGGTCGACCTGACGCCCAAGGCCCTGCTGGACGCCAAGGCCCGCAACCTGAAGGCCGTTGTGGCCTCGCTGGAAGCCGCGGCGCCCGCCGCCGCCCCGGCCAAGGCTGCGAAGGCCAAGGCTCCCGCCAAGGCGAAGGCCGCTCCGGCGGAGGCCGCCGAGGCGGCTCCGGCCGAGAAGCCCGCCGCGAAGAAGGCTGCGCCGAAGAAGGCCGCGGCCAAGAAGACCGACGCCGAATAAGCGTCGGAACCTAGTTTCAGGAGGCCCCCATGGCTCACAAGAAATCTGGCGGTTCCTCGCGCAACGGGCGCGACTCGGCGGGCCGCCGCCTCGGCGTGAAGAAGTTCGGTGGTGAGGCGGTCCTGGCCGGCAACATCATCGTGCGCCAGCGCGGCACCAAGTTCTTCCCGGGCGACAATGTCGGCATGGGCAAGGACCACACCCTCTTCGCGACCGCCCACGGCGCCGTGAAGTTCATCACTAAGCGTGATGACCGCACCTACGTCTGCGTGGAAAACGCGGCCGGCTGACGCGGACCTTCCCGAAGGCCCGCCTGCCTGGCGGACCGGTGGATCTCCCGAAGCGGGGAGCCCGGACGCCGGGCTCCCCGTTTTCGTTTTCAGGCCCCCGCCAGAGGGGCCGGGAGGCCCCCCGAATGCTCCCCTTCCGCCCTGAACCCGTCATCGAGACGCCCCGCCTGCGCCTGCGCGCGCCCCGGCGCAGCGACACCGCCCGGATCGCCGCCCTGTGCGCCGACTTCGAAGTGGTCCGAAACACCCGCAGCCTCCCGCACCCTTACGCCCTCGAGGACGCCGAAGCCTTCCTGGCCTCCGGCGACGGTCTCGACCCCACCCGAGAGGCGAGGTTCGTGCTCGACCATCCCGCGGAAGGCCTTGTCGGCATGCTGTCCTTCTTCGGCGAGCCCGCCCCGGGAACGGAGATCGGCTACTGGCTCGGCCGCCCTTACTGGGGCGAGGGCCTGATGACCGAGGCGGTCAAGGCCGCCCTGGTCTGGGCCGCCCGGGACTGGGGCCGTACCTATGTGCGCGCCTGGCGGCTGGACGAGAACCCGGCGTCGGACGCCGTCCTGGTGAAGGCGGGCTTCCTCTACACCGGCGAGCGTCGCCAGACCTTCGTGCTGTCCCGCGGCGAGGCCCTGCCCTCGCGCGGCCAGATCTGGCTGGCCTGATTTTGTCGTCGGGACGTGCTAGGGCCACCCCATGAAGTTCCTCGACCAGTGCAAGATCTACATCCGCTCGGGCAATGGCGGCGGCGGCGCCGTGTCCTTCCGGCGCGAGAAGTACATCGAGTACGGCGGCCCGGACGGCGGCGACGGCGGCCGGGGCGGTGATGTATGGATCGAGGCGGTGGATGGGCTGAACACCCTGATCGATTATCGCTACCACCAGCATTTCAAGGCCGAAACCGGCATCCACGGCATGGGTCGCAACCGCCACGGTGCGGCCGGAGCCGACGTGGTCCTGAAGGTTCCCGTCGGCACGGAGGTGCTGGAGGAGGACCGCGAGACCCTGATCGTCGACCTGGACCATCCCGGCCAGCGCATCCTCCTGGCCAAGGGCGGCAACGGCGGCTGGGGCAATGACCGCTTCAAGGGGCCCATCAACCAGGCCCCCTACCACGCCAACGCCGGGCAGGAAGGCGAGGAGAAGTGGATCTGGCTGCGGCTGAAGCTGATCGCTGACGTCGGCCTGGCCGGCCTGCCCAACGCCGGCAAGTCCACCTTCCTGGCGGCGGCCAGCGCCGCCCGGCCCAAGATCGCGGACTATCCCTTCACCACCCTGGCCCCCAACCTCGGCATCGTCGACCTGTCCCCCGAGGAGCGGTTCGTCATGGCCGACATTCCCGGCCTCATCGAGGGCGCCTCGGAAGGCGCCGGCCTGGGAACCCGGTTCCTGGGCCATGTGGAGCGGACGGCGGTCCTGATCCACCTGGTCGACTGCACCCAGACCGACGTGGCCGAGGCCTGGCGCACAGTCCGGCATGAGCTTGAGGCCTATGGCTCGGGCCTGGGGGACAAGCGCGAGATCCTGGCCCTGTCCAAGGTCGACGCCCTCGATGCGGACACCCTGGCCATGCAGAAGGAGGCGCTCGAGGCCGCCGCCGGCCGCCCGGTCAGCCTGGTCTCCGGCGTATCGGGACAGGGCGTGAAGGACCTCCTGCGCGAGGCCTGGCGCCAGGTCCAGGCGCGGCGCGCCGAGGCGAAGGCGACCGGGGAGACCCCGGGAGACTGGCGACCGTGAGCGGCCTCGTCTCCGCCCGCCGGGTGGTCGTCAAGATCGGCTCCGCCCTGGTGGTCGGGCCGGACGGCGCCCCCGACGCCGCTTGGCTTTCTGACTTCGCCGGCGACCTCGCCCGGTTGCGGGCGCGTGGCCAGCAGGTGCTGGTGGTGTCCTCCGGCGCCGTGGCCCTCGGTCGCCGGCGCCTCGGTCTTGGCCGCAAGACCCTGACCCTGCCCGAGAAGCAGGCCGCCGCCGCCGCCGGCCAGTCGGCCCTCATGCACGCCTGGGAGGCGGCGCTGGAGCCCCACGGCCTGCCCGTCGCCCAGGTCCTGCTGACCCGCGACGACACCGAGATCCGCCGCCGCTGGCTCAATGCCCGGGCCACCCTGGAGACCCTGCTCGACCTGGGGGTCGTTCCGGTGGTCAACGAGAACGACACGGTGGTCACCGAGGAGATCCGCTATGGCGACAACGACCGGCTCGCGGCCCGGGCCGCCCAGCTGATCGGCGCCGATCTCCTGGTCCTGCTCTCTGACGTCGACGGGCTCTATACGGCTGACCCGAGGTCGGACCCGGCGGCCGAGCACGTGCCCCTGGTCACGGACCTCGACGCAGGGATTGAGGCCATGGCCGGCGGGGCCAACGCCTCGGCGGGGGTCGGCACCGGCGGTATGGCCACCAAGATCATGGCCGCGCGGATCGCCCGACAAGCCGGTTGCGCGACCCTCATCACCCTTGGCGGCCGGTCCTCGCCTCTCGCCCAGGTCGAGGCCGGCGCGCGCGCCACCCTGGTTACCGCCGCAGTGTCTCCCCACGCCGCGCGCAAGTCCTGGATCGGCGGCTCCCTGGCGCCGTCCGGGGTGATCCGGATTGACCCCGGCGCCGCCCGGGCCCTGCGCGGGGGCAAGAGCCTGCTGGCCGCTGGCGTCACCGCCGTCGAGGGCCGGTTCGGGAAGGGGGACGCCGTGGTCATCCGGGATGAGGACGGCCTCGAGGTCGGGCGCGGCCTCTGCCGTTACGACTCCAAGGATGCAGCGCGGATCTGTGGCCTCAGCTCCGCCGCCATCGAGGCGACCCTTGGCTATTCAGAAGGGCCTGTCGTCCACGCCGACGATCTTGCGGTCGGGACCTGATCACCCCAGGGCGGTGACCTTCCGGGCCGCGAGGTCGGCCAGTCGGCTGGCGTCGATGCCCAGGCCCTCCAGCACCTCGAGCGTGTGTTCGCCCAGGGCCGGGCCCGGCCAGCGGACGCTTCCCGGGGTCTCCGACAGTTTCGGGAAGGCGTTCTGCATCTTCACCCTCCCGAAGACCGGGTGATCCACCTCGACAATGGACTGGCGGGCGACGAACTGAGGGTCCTCCAGCATGTCCGGGGCGCGGAAGATGCGGCCGCAGGGCACGCCATTGGCCTCCAGCAGGGCCAGGAGCTCGGGCAGGGGCCAGTTGCGGGTCCAGGCCGAGACGATGGTGTCCAGCTCGGCCTGGTTCTCGCCCCGTGCGGCGTGGGTGGCGTAGCGCGGGTCGGCGGCCAGGTCCTCCCGGCCCATGGTCGCGGCCAGGCGGGCGAAGACGGCGTCGCCGTTCCCGCCGATCAAGAGGCTCTCGCCGTTGGCGCAGGGATAGACGTTCGAGGGCGCGATGCCGGGCAGGATGGAGCCTGAGCGTTCCCGGACATAGCCGGTCAGGTCGTACTCGGTGACCAGGTTCTCCATCACAGAGAGCACGCTCTCATAGAGCGCCGCGTCGATCATCTGGCCGCGCCCGGTCCGCTCGCGGTGGTGCAGGGCCATCATGACGCCGATCACGGCGTGGAGGGCGGTCAGGCTGTCGCCGATGGAGATTCCCGCCCGGGCCGGTGGACGGTCGGGCTCGCCGGTCACGTACCGCAGGCCGCCCATGGCCTCACCGATCAGGCCGTAGCCCGCCCGCTCCGAGTAGGGCCCGGTCTGGCCGAAGCCCGAGACCCTGGCCATGACCAGGCGGGGATTGCGGGCCGCGAGGGCCTCGTAGCCCATGCCCCACTTCTCCATGGCGCCCGGGCGGAAGTTCTCGATCAGGACATCGGCCTGGTCGATCAGGGCCAGGGCCAGCTCGCGGCCCTCGGGCTGGCGCAGGTCGAGGGCCACTGAGCGCTTGTTCCGCCCGATGACCGGCCACCAGGGCGACAGGCCCTTGGGCAGGGAGCGGCCCCACTGGCGCATGGGGTCGCCCTTGCCGGGGTCCTCGACCTTGACCACGTCGGCCCCGAAGTCGCCCAGCACCTGGCCGCAGAAGGGGCCGGCGATCAGGGTGCCCATCTCCACGACCTTCAGGTCGGACAGGGGTCCCTTCGGGATCTGGTCGGTCATGGCGCGCTCCGGTTCCACTCGAGCGGACCTAGGCCGCAGGCCGGGAAAGGTGTCAATCATGGGCTGCCCCTTTGGCGGCTCCGGGGTTTTCCTTCCCGCCCGATAGGCGTATGCCGCCCTCCATGACCCGCTTCACGCACACGCCGCCGTCTCCGGTCCTGGTCCCTGTCGAGGGCTCCGACGCCCTCTTCCCGGTCCGTCGGGTGCTGTGCGTGGGCCGGAACTACGCCGCCCACCGCCGCGAGATGGGGGGCGATGACCGGGATCCGCCCTTCTTCTTCGCCAAGCCCGCGGACGCCATCGTTCCCCCAGGCGGTCAGGTTCCCTTCCCCCCGGCCACGACCAACCTGCACCATGAGATCGAACTCGTCGTCGCCCTGAAGTCCGGCGGTGCGGATATTCCCGTCGGCCGGGCCCAGGAGCACGTCTTCGGCTACGCCGTCGGGGTAGACCTGACCCGGCGGGACCTGCAGGCCCTGGCCAAGGACAAGGGCCAGCCCTGGGAGGCCGCCAAGGGGTTCGACGCCTCAGGCCCCATGTCGGCGATCCGACCCTGGACCGACGCCCCGCCACAGGGGCCCATCCGCCTTTCGGTCAACGGCGGCGTACGCCAGGACGCCGTTGTCGCGGACATGATCTGGAACGTGGCCGAGATCATTTCCGAGGCCTCCCGGCTCTGGACCCTGCAGGCCGGCGACTTGATCTTCACCGGGACCCCTGAAGGCGTGGGGCCGCTGCAGGCGGGCGATCGGGTCGAGGGCGAGGTCGAGGGTGTCGGCGTCCTGGCCTTCCGGCTGGACTGACCGCTGTGGCTCTCACCCTCTACAGCTTCTGGGCCGCAACCGCCCCTTACCGGGTCCGCATTGGCCTGGCCCTCAAGGGACTGCCCTATGAGATCGTCCCCGTGGACCTGCGCGCCGGCGACCAGCATGGCGCGGACTACCGGGCCCGTAACCCACAGGGCCTGGCCCCGGCCCTGGAGACGGATTCCGGCGACCTCCTGACCCAGAGCCTGGCGATCCTGGAGTGGCTGGAGGACACTCACCCCGAGCCCCCGCTCCTGCCGCGTGACGCCTTGGGCCGCGCCCAGGTCCGGGCCATGGCCGCCATCGTGGCCTGCGACATTCATCCCCTGAACAATCTGAGGGTCCACCGGACCCTGCAGGGGTTGGGCGTCGACCGTGAGGCGGTCACCACCTGGTCGGCCCGATGGGTCAGCGACGGGTTCGACGCCCTCGAGCCCATGGTCGCCCGGCATGGGGGGGCCTTCGCCTATGGCTATTCACCCGGCCTCGCCGACTGCCTGCTCATCCCGCAGGTCTATGCCGCCGCCCGCTACGACCTGGATATGAACCGCTGGCCAGCTCTGAAGGCCGTCGCCGACCACGCCGCGGGCCATCCCGCCTTTGAGGCCGCCCATCCCAGGAACCAGCCGGGAGCGCCGAAACCCTGATGCTTGAGGACCTGAAGGCCAATAACCGGCGCTGGGCCGCCGCCAAGCTGTCCGTGGACCCGGGCTTCTTCCAGCGTCTCGCCGGGCAGCAGAGCCCGGAGTATCTCTGGATCGGATGCGCCGACAGCCGGGTGCCCGCCAATGAGATCGTTGGCCTCGATCCTGGCGAGCTCTTCGTGCATCGGAACGTCGCCAACCTCGCCCCGCCGCAGGACGCCAACTACCTGTCTGTGCTCCAGTTCGCGGTCGACGTCCTGAAGGTCCGGCACATCATGGTGGTCGGGCATTACGGGTGCGGCGGCGTGGCGGCGGCCGTGGATGGAAAGAGGCGCGGCCTGGTCGATCACTGGCTGCATCCCATCCGCGACGTCTACGCCGAGAACCGCAGCGAGCTTGAGGCCTTGGCCGATGGGCAGCGCCTCGACCGGCTCTGCGAGCTCAACGTCATCCGCCAGGTCCGCAACGTGGCCTCGGACGTCTTCGTCCAGGACGCCTGGGTGCGCGGCCAGGACATCAGCGTCCACGGCTGGATCTACGCCATCCATGACGGCCTGCTGACGGACCTGTCCGTCACCGTGTCCGACGTCGGCGGGCTTGAGGCCCTGCAGCCTGGAGTCAGGCCAGCTTGATCTCCCTCAGCCTCTGCTGAAGGAAGGCGTCCGCGGTGATGGGCTCGGGGAAGGCGTCGGGCCGGTCCGCCGTGACGCAGCCCGGCAGGGTCCGGACCTCGAAATCCGGCCGGAAGTGCAGGAAGAAGGGCGTCGAATAGCGCGAGAAGCCCCGCCGCTCCGGCGCCGGATTGACCACCCGGTGAATGGTCGAGGGCAGGACCCGGTTGCTCAGCCGCTCCAGCATGTCGCCGATGTTGCAGACCAGGGAGCCCGCCGGCGGGTTCACCGGCAGCCAGCGGCCATCGTGGTCCAGGACCTCCAGCCCCGCCTCCTCGGCTCCGAGCAGCAGGGTGATGACGTTGATGTCCCCGTGCGCTCCGGCCCGGATGTTGGGGCCGTCCGGCGGGACTGGCGGATAGTGCAGGAGCCGCAGGACGGAGTTGCCGTCCCGCACGGGGTCGTCGAACCAGCGGCGCTCCAGGCCGAGGTATGCGGCCAGGGCTTGGAGCACCCGAAGGCCGAAATCCTCCAGCGCATTGAACAGCCAGGTGATCTCCTCGCGGAAATCCGCGACCTCTTCAGGCCAGACATTCGGCGGCATGACCGGGGCGTAGGCGTGACCCGCCGGCAGCTCCCGGCCCATGTGCCAGAACTCCTTGAGATCGAAGTGCTGGGAGTCCTTCGCCGTCTCCACGCCGAAGGGCGTGTAGCCCCTCTGGCCCCCAATCCCGGTGACATAGCGGCGCTTCACCGCCTCCGGCAGGGCGAAGAAGGCCTGGGAGGCCGCGAGCGCCCGGTCGATCCGGGCCAGGTCCAGATCGTGGTCGGCGATAACGCAGAATCCATAGCGGACGAAGCTGTCGCCCAGGCGGCGGGAGAAGCCTTCGAAGTCGGCGGACCAGTCATTGAAATCCACCGGCGGAAGGCCGGACGGGGAGGGGGGCTGGGTCATGATCGCCTCCTACACCGGGGCGGGCCTCCGCGCCAATCCGGAGGCCTCCCAGGGCGTCCGGGGCGTTTTCAAATGCTGCATTGCAGCGTAGGGTGATCCCATGGCGACTAAGATCCAATCCGATGCGGCCTCCGCCCTGGCGGGCCTGCTGT
Organism: Phenylobacterium sp.; assembly: GCA_020402585.1. Taxonomy (GTDB): domain Bacteria; phylum Pseudomonadota; class Alphaproteobacteria; order Caulobacterales; family Caulobacteraceae; genus Phenylobacterium. The sequence goes on from JADBZH010000053.1 coordinate 114,041, forward strand.
TCGACGGCATGACCGTGATGGCCGGGGGTTTCGGCCTCTGCGGCATTCCCGAGAACCTCATCCTGGCCATCCGCGAGTCCGGGGTGAAGGACCTGACGGTGGTCTCGAACAACTGCGGCGTCGACGGCTTCGGCCTCGGCCTGCTGCTCGAGAACGGCCAGATCCGCAAGATGATCAGCTCCTATGTGGGCGAGAACGAGCTCTTCGAGCGGCTCTACATTGAGGGCCGGCTGGAAGTGGAGTTCACGCCCCAGGGCACCCTGGCCGAGCGCATCCGGGCGGGTGGCGCCGGCATCCCGGCCTTCTACACCCGCACTGGCGTGGGCACGGTCGTCGCCGAAGGCAAGGAGACCCGCGAGTTCGACGGCGAGACCTACCTCATGGAGCGGGCGCTCAAGGCGGACCTCTCCATCGTCAAGGCCTGGAAGGGCGACGCCGAGGGCAACCTGATCTACCGGAAGACGGCGCGGAACTTCAATCCGATGATGGCGACGGCGGGCCGGGTCTGCGTCGCCGAGGTCGAGGTCCTGGTCGGCACCGGAAGCCTGGACAAGGACATGATCCACACCCCCGGCGTCTACGTGCACCGAATCCTGAAGGGCCCGGCCTACGAGAAGCGCATCGAGCGCCTGACCACCCGCCCCCGCACTGAGAAGGCGAGCGCCTGATGCCCTGGACCCGCGATGACATGACCGCCCGGGCGGCGCGCGAGCTGAAGGACGGCTTCTACGTCAACCTCGGCATCGGCATTCCGACCCTGGTCGCCAACCACATCCCGCCGGGCGTGCAGGTCACCCTGCAGTCCGAGAACGGCATGCTGGGCATGGGGCCCTATCCCTTCGAGGGCGAGGAAGACCCCGACCTGGTCAATGCCGGCAAGATGACCATCAGCGAGTTGGACGCCTCGTCCTATTTCAACAGCGCCGAATCCTTCGCCATGATCCGCGGCGGCCACATCGACCTGTCGGTGCTGGGCGCCATGCAGGTGGCGGCCAATGGCGACCTGGCGAACTGGATGGTGCCGGGAAAGATGGTCAAGGGCATGGGCGGTGCCATGGACCTGGTGGCCGGGGTGAAGCGTGTCATCGTGGTCATGGAGCACTGCGAGAAATCCGGCCGCTCCAAGCTGGTCCGCGAATGCACCCTGCCCCTGACGGGCAAGGGGGTGGTGGACCTCCTCATCACCGACCTCGGAGTCTTCGAGATCAACCGCGGGCGCTCCTCGGTTCGGCTTGTGGAACTCGCCCCGGGCGTTACGCTGGAAGAGGTCCGGGCTCGGACCGAGGCCGACTTCGTCACCGATCTGGCCTGATCCGGTCCGCCGCAACGGAGGCGCAACCATGTTCCGTGTCTTCCTGGCCCTGTGCCTGGTCCTGATGGCCGGCGCCGCCGTTCCCGCCGCATCCGCCCCTCCCAAGGGCTCGAACCTGAAGACCTCCATCTTCGCTGGCGGCTGCTTCTGGTCGGCCGAGCACGAGATGGAAAAGGTGCGTGGGGTGGTCGACGTCGTCGTTGGCTATTCGGGCGGCGCCAAGCGAAACCCCACCTACGAGAATCACGAGGGGCACCTGGAGGCGATCCGGGTAACCTGGGACCCGTCCCGGACCACCTACCCCGCCCTGGTCGCAGCCTTCTTCCGGAACATCGATCCCACAGATCCCAACGGCCAGATCTGCGACATCGGCCCCAGCTACCGCACAGCCGTCTTTGTGGAGACCGATGCCGACAGACGCGTCGCCGAACAGGTCAAGGCCGACGTCGCCCGCCAGATCCGGCGGCCCGTCGCCACCCGGATCCTTCCGCGGTCGACTTTCTGGGTGGGTGAGGGCTACCACCAGGACTACGCGGTCAAGAATGCCGCCCACTACAACCGCTACCGGATCGGCTGCGGCCGTGACGCCCGGATCCGGGCGGTCTGGTCGGGACGGGGCTGAAGGGCGCCTCGCAAACGGGCGTCAGAAGCCTCGGAGCGTGGCGTTTTTGCAGCACTCACGCACATGGAGCGAACTGTTAAAAAACCGTCACACCAAATGTGACAATCCACGGTATACGCACGCCCGACCGGTCGGGGCAGGCTGCAGGCCGGATTGATCCGATAGAAGGGGTATCCATGATGTCCACGAGAACGCTCGCCAACAGCGCGGCGGTCGCCGCCCTGATGTGCGCCATGGCCGTCCCGGCCTTCGCCCAGGAAACCACCAGCGCCATCCGCGGCCAACTTGAAGGCAACGATGGCGCGTCCGTGGCCAACGCCACGGTGACCGTGGTTCACACCCCCTCGGGAACCCGCTCCATCACGCGGTCTGGCGCAGACGGCGTGTTCGATGCGCGGGGACTTCGGGTTGGTGGTCCCTACACCGTGACGGTCAGCGCGCCGGGCTACGAGACCGAAACTGTTTCCGGCGTGGTCCTGACCCAGGCGGAGACCCTGCGCCTGAACATCGACCTGATCTCGACGACCGCTGTGGACGAGGTGATTGTCACCGCCGCGCGGAACCCCGAGGCGGGCAATTCCGGCGTCGCCTCGACCCTGAGCCGGCCCTCGATCGAGGCGGTGGTTTCGGTCACCCGGGACATCCGGGACCTCGCCCGTCGCAACCTGCTGACGTCCACCAACGCCCAGGCCGACGGCGGTGTCTCCATCGCCGGGTCCAACCCCAAGCTGAACCGGATCACGATCGACGGCGCGTCCGTGCAGGACGACTTCGGCCTGAACTCCGGGGGACTGCCCACCCTGCGCGGCCCCATCTCCATCGACGCCGTGGAGCAGTTCACGGTCCAGTCGGTTCCCTATGACGTCGAGAACGGCGACTTCCAGGGCGGTGCGATCGATATCGTCCTTCGTTCCGGCGGTAATGACTTCACCGGTTCGGCCTTTGTGAACTATCTCAACGACGGCCTGGTCGGCGAGAAGGTCAAGGGCCGGTCTATCCCCCAGACCATCAGCCAGACCAACTATGGCGGGTTCCTTTCGGGACCCATCCTGGCTGACCGGCTCTTCTTCGCCCTCTCCTACGAGAAGTATGAGTCCAGCGAGGCGGTGGTCACCGGCCCCACCGGGGCGGGCTTCGCCAACAGCATCAGCGGCGTGACGCAATCGACGATCGATCAGGTCGTCGGGATCCTGAACAATTCCTACGCCACCAAGTTCGATGCGGGCGGCATTCCGCGCAACACTCCGATCCTGGACGAGAAGTACTCGGCGAAGCTCGACTGGAACATCAACGACCAGCATCGCGCCTCGTTCACCTACCGTTACTCCCTCTCCGAGGTGATCACCCGTCCGAACCTGAATGCCGGCACGGCGGGACTCTCGTCCAACTTCTACCTGACCGGTGAGGACGACACGTCCTACGTCGGTGAACTGAATTCCCAGTGGACGGACTCGCTCAACACCCAAATCCGCATCTCCCAGCGGGACTATGTGCGCCAGCAGATGCCGGATTCGGGACAGGAGTTCTCAGAGCTGCAAATCTGCTCTGCCGCGACCTCCGACGCCGTCCTGACCACCTGCGCTTCCGGTTTCTCCAACGTCCGCATCGGACCGGACGCCTTCCGCCAGGCCAATGAGCTTGAGACCAAGAACCTCAACATTCAGGCCAAGGCGACCTATGCGCTTGGTGATCACCTGTTCAAGATTGGTTTTGAGTCCCAGAACATCGAGGTCATCAATCTCTTTGTCCCCAGTAGCGACGGGGTCTACTATTTTGACTCGATCAACGACTTCCAGCTCGGACGCGCGAATCGCCTGACCTACTCGAACGCGCCTTCTGGAAATCCCTTCGACGCCGCAGCCAAGTTCAAGTACCAGCAGAACAGCCTGTACCTTCAGGACGTCCTTGATATCAGCACCGACCTGCAGGTGACGGCGGGCTTCCGCTATGACTGGTACTCAAGCGACGACAAGCCGATCGCCAATCCCTTCTTCCGGGACCGCAACGGTTTCTCCAACCAGACCACCTATGACGGCAAGTCGATCCTCATGCCCCGGTTGGCGTTCAAGTATGATCCCAACGAATCCATCCGCATCACGGGCGGCGCCGGGATCTTCGCCGGCGGCATCCCCGATGTCCTGCTCTCCACCTCCTTCAGCACCACCGGCTATGCGGCGGCGGGCGTGACCATTGAGCGGAACGCGGACGGCACCTTCCGGGAGCTGGGCAACAATGTCGCCTTCACCCAGGCTGCGGGCGCTTCGGCCCTGAACGTCAACCGTGCGGACGCACGGTTTGGCTACGACCTTCCGTCGGCTGTGACCGGTCTGGTGACGCCCACCATCCTGCCGACCGCCTCTGAGGTGATCGCGCTCAACCCGGCCTTCCAGATCCCCTCGTCCTGGAAGTTCTTCCTGAGCGGCTCCATCGATCTTCCCTTCGGCTTCAAGGCCCAGACCGACCTGGTGGTCACTGAGGTGATCTCGACGCTCAGGTACACCGACTTCAAGGTCCGCCCGCTTCTTCTGAACGGGCAGCAGCAGTTCACCCCAGACGGGCGGCTCCGCTATGACGGCCTGAACATGACGGATGCTGCGCGCGCCGCGGCCGGGGTCGGTGGGACCAACGTGCAGACCGCGGCGGACCTGGTCGTGGGCGATGACAAGCGCGGCAAGGGATACGTTGCTGCGGTGGGGCTCTCACGGGGCTTCTTCGACGACGATCTCAATGTCTCGGTCGGTTACGTCCGCCAGAACCTCGAGGAATCCACCAGCGGCCTTCGGTTCGGCACGACCTCCGGATCCCTCTACGCCAGCCAGCTCGCGGCGGCCGAGGACCCCAACAGCGACGCCTATGGCCGGGGATATGAGGAAGTCCGTGACCGCGCCAAGATTGAGCTGAGCTACGAGAAGGCGTTCTTTGCGGACGCCAAGACCCGTATCTCTTTCTTTGGCGAGTTCCGGTCGGGTCGTCCCTTCAACGTGACGATGGCGAGCCAGGGCGGCAACCGCAGCCCGGTCTTCGGCACCAACCGGGGCGCCTATCAGCTCTACGTTCCGGACTTCGCCGCCGACGCAAACCCCAACGACCTGGATGTCGGCTTCGTCACCTTCGACAGCGTCAACACGCTCAACGCCTTCAGGGCTGCGGTGAACCGGTTCGACCTCCCGGTCGGCGTGGTGCCCAAGGGCTACAACCGCAACCCTGATGTGAACCAGGTGGATCTGCAGATCAGCCAGGAAGTCCCGACCCCGATCCAGGGTCACAAGTTCAAGGTGGTTCTGGATGTCTACAACGTCCTCAACCTGATGAACGATAGCTGGGGAACCATCGAAGAGTACGGCGCCACAGGCTCGGGCCAGGGCAACAACCGGATCGTCGACGTTCAGTGCGCGACGGCGACGGGCGCCGCGGCGGGAACCGGCAGCCCGGTCTGCGCCCGGTACCGTTACTCGAACCCGAGTTCCACGGCCCTGACCCGGTCCTTCGCGGGTCGCCCGGGGGCGAACAACCCGTCTCTCTGGGCCGCGCAGATCTCGCTTCGCTATCAGTTCTAAGGCCCAGGAAGGGTCACCTTTCAGGGGGCGGTCCGGCGACGGGCCGCCCCTTTCTCTTGCGGGCTCTGTCCAGGCGCTTGACGCGGGGGCCAGCCTCGCCCATCTGCCCGCGTCCCTTGAGGGAGAACCGCGCCATGTCCCGCCCCGTTCCCGCCGAATGGGCCCCGCACAGGGCCATGTGGCTGGGCTTTCCCAGTCACGAGGACCTCTGGGAGGACAATCTCGCCCCCGCCCAGGACGAGGTGGAGGCCCTGGCCCGCGCTCTGGCCGGTCCCGGCGGCGAGGCTGTGCGCCTGATGACGGGCTCGGCGGCGGGCGAGGCGGAGGCCCGGCGTCGGCTGGGCGGCCTCGAGGGTATCGAGATCATCCCCGGCCGCTTCGGCGACGTCTGGCTCCGCGACACCGGTCCTATCTTCCGGGCGTCGGACACCGCCGTGGGCTTCACCTTCAACGGCTGGGGCGGCAAGTACGACCTGCCCCACGATGACGAGGTGGCGGCGCAGATCGCCGACCACGCCGGCGCCGTCCTGGCGCGCAGCGACGCCATCCTTGAGGGCGGCGCCCTGGACCACGACGGCCAAGGGACGGTGCTCACCACCCGCCAATGCCTCCTCAACTCCAACCGTAACGCGGGCTGGACCGAGGCGCGGGCCGAGGCTGTGCTGACCCGCGATCTGGGCGCCCGAAAGGTGCTCTGGCTGGGGAATGGCCTGCAGAACGACCATACGGACGGCCATGTCGACAACCTGGCCCGCTTCGCCGCCCCTGGGGTGGTGCTCTGCCCCGTGGCCTTCGGCGCGGGAGACCCCAATGGCGGGGTCTACGATACCGCCGCCCGGGCCCTGGCCGACATGACCGACGCGGAAGGCCGGCGCCTGAAGGTGGTCCGCATCCCCTCGCCGGGTTGGGTGGAGGTGGATGGGGTTGGCGGCGCGCCGGCCAGCCACATGAACTTCATCATCGCCAACCGCGCCGTGATCCTGCCAGTCTACGGCGAGGGCCTGGCCGGGACCCTGGCCGCCCAGGGCCTGTCCGAAGCCTTCCCGGGCCGTGAGGTGATCGCCCTGCCGTCCAACGCCCTCCTGTCCGGGGGCGGGTCCTTCCACTGCATCTCCCAGCAGGAGCCGGCCTGATGACCCGAAAGCTGACTGTCGCGGCCCTTCAGAGCGCCTACGGCGCCGACCGGGACGCGAACATCGCCCGCACGGCCGACCTGATCCGGCAGGCTGCGGACAGGGGCGCCCAGGTCATCCTGCCCTCGGAGCTCTTCCAGGGCCCCTACTTCTGCGTCGCCCAGGAAGAGCGCTGGTTCGCCGAGGCCCATCCCTGGCGCGAGCACCCCTGCGTCACCGCCCTCGCGCCCCTGGCCGCCGAGCTGAGCGTCGTCCTGCCCATCTCGATCTTCGAGCGCCAGGGTCCGCACTACTTCAACAGCCTGGTGATGGTGGACGCCGACGGGTCCCTGCTGGGCCTCTACCGCAAGAGCCACATCCCCGATGGCCCCGGCTACATGGAGAAGTACTACTTCCGCCCCGGCGACACCGGCTTCCGGGTCTGGGACACCCGCTTTGGCCGCGTCGGCGTCGGGATCTGCTGGGACCAGTGGTATCCGGAGTGCGCCCGGGCCATGGCCCTGATGGGCGCCGAGGTGCTGCTTTATCCCACGGCCATCGGCTCCGAGCCGCATGACGCCAGCCTCGACACCGCCGCGCCCTGGCGCCGGGCCATGCAGGGGCATGCGGTCTCCAACGTCATTCCGGTGGTGGGCGCGAACCGCACCGGCTTCGAGCCCTGGGAGGGTTATCCCGGCGGCGGCCAGGGCTTCTACGGCTCCAGCTTTATCGCCGATCACCGGGGTGACCTGGTCGCGGACATGGGGCGGGACGAGGAGGGGGTGGCCGTCGCGACCTTCGACCTCGACTTCCTCGCCAGGCACCGGGCGGCCTGGGGCTTCTTCCGGGATCGCCGGACCGACCTCTACGGGGCGCTGACCGCGCCGAGGCCCGCATGATCGTCACCGACCGGCTCGTTCTGCGGCCCTGGACGGAGGCCGACCGCCCAGCCTTCGCCGCGATCAACGGCGATCCCCGGGTCCACGACTGGCTCGGCGGGCCCATCACGGCCGAGGCGACCGACGCCCTGATCGACCGAATCAACGCCGGGATCGCGGCGGACGGCTTCGGCCTCTGGGCGGCGGAGCTGCGCATGGACGGCCGCCTTGCGGGGATGATCGGCCTGTCCCGCGTGGCCGAAGGAAACCTGCCGGTCGGTCCCTGCGTAGAGATCGGCTGGCGGCTGCACCCGGATGTCTGGGGGCAGGGGCTGGCCTCTGAGGGCGCCCGGGCGGCCCTGGACTGGGGCCTCGGTCCGGGAGGGATTCCCGAGATCCTGGCCTTCACGGCGACGACCAACCTGGCTTCCCAGGCGGTCATGCGCCGGATCGGCATGGTCGCCGACCCGACGCGCGACTTCGACCATCCGCGCCTGGCGGAGGGACACCCCCTTCGCCGGCACGTGGTCTGGACGACCAGGGCCCCAGACGTCGACGCATGAGCCCTGAGCCAGAGGTCGGCTGAAGCGGTCAGAGCGGCGCTGGGGGGGCGGCAGCGCCTCTGACCCCCTCCGGCCCGCTACGCGGTCCACCTCCCCCTGGGGGGAGGAATGACTGAGCCAATTGCTCCCCCAAGGGGGAGCTCCCGGCGAAGCCGGGTGAGGGGGTCAACGGCGATTCAGTCGCCCCCCCGGCCCGGGGCATGACCCGGTGAGCAGGTCTCCGGGTCTAGAACCTAGCGCAGGACCGTCAGGCCGTTGCGGATGACGGTGACGTTGCGGGCCTTCACCCGGGCCTCGAACGAGATGGTCTTGCCGTCCTTCCAGATGTCCACCGTGATCACATCGCCCGGGAAGACCGGCGAGGAGAACCGGGCCTGGTGGGAATAGATCTGGTCGGCGTCGAACCCGGTCACTTCCTGCAGGATGGCCCGGCAGGTGATGCCGTAGGTGCACAGGCCGTGCAGGATGGGCCGGTCGAAGCCCGCCTTCTTCGCCACGCCGGGGTCTGAGTGCAGGGGGTTGCGGTCGCCGTTCAGGCGGTAGAGCAGGGCCTGGTCCTCGCGGGTCGCGAAGTCGACGGAGATGTCCGGCGCCCGGGTCGGCACGGCGTGCGGCTCGGGGGTGCCCTCGGAGGGGCCGCCGAAGCCGCCGTCGCCGCGGGCGAAGGTGGATCCCGTCAGGGTGGCGACCTTCTCGCCCTTCTCGTCGGTCCAGACGGTCTCGTTGATGATGACCGCGCCCTTGCCCTCGCCCTTGTCATAGGCGCCAATGGTGCGCCCCTCGGCGGTGAAGGTCCCGCTTGTGGGCAGGGGCTTGTGAAGCTCGACCTTCTGCTCGCCGTGGACGACCATCAGGAAGTTGATCTGGCTGGGCCGGTGGCCCGGCGGCATCTCGGGGGCTGGGCCCGCGGCGCCACGCAGGGCGGCGGCCAGCACGGTGGCGGCGGTCGGGACCACCTTCAGGCCCTTCTCATAGACAAAGGCCAGTTCAGTCTCGTCCATCGGGTCCTGGCCCAGGCCGATGCCGAGGGCGTAGAGCATCACGTCCTTGTCGCCATACGAGAAGGTCCGCGGGGCGGTGCGCTGCTGCAGGATGTCCGGATAAAAGATCGCCATGAGATCGTTCCCTCTCCATGGGCGGCTCCGCCGCCGTTTCTTATGGGGTGATTGAAGCGGCTCGGACTCTGTCGTGCAAGCCGCCGCCGCCCGGATTTGCCGCCAATCCTGCAATCGGTTAGAAGCGGCGGCTTCTGCAGCGTCGGGTCCACCGTCGCTGCGCTTGCGGCATTCGCCCTCCAGACCCAAGGCATTCCATGGCGACCCCCACCCAGATCAACCGCGGCGGCCAGATCAGCGGCACTGTCCTGTTCTACAACAAGCCGGAGCCCCTCTCGCCCGAGCTGCACAAGACCATGGGGGTCAAGCGCCTGGACGGCCCCTTCGGCTTCGCCCGGACCGGCCATGCCGTGCCCCTGACGGTCACGGAGTTCAGCATCGCCTGCCTGACCTTCCCGATCATCTTCGTCGGCGAGGACAAGACCCCCCTGGCGGTGATGGGCCTGAATGCCGAGCAGAACATGTTCCTGAGGGACGACGGCCTGTTCGATCCGGGCATCTATGTCCCGGCCTACGTCCGTCGCTACCCCTTCGTCTTCGCCAATGATGACGCCGCCCAGCAGTCGATCCTGTGCATCGACCGCTCTGCGGAGTTCGTTGTTGAGGGCGGCGACCTGCCCTTCTTCAACGAGGACGGCTCGCCCAGCGAGTACACCCAGAACTGCATCGAGTTCTGCAACAACTACGAGATCGAGCGCCAGAAGACCCTGGCCTTCGTCCAGATCCTCAAGGACCTGGACCTGTTCGAGGTCAAGCGCGCGACCCACACGCCGGTCAATCCCGACGGGACGGCCGGCGAGCCCCAGCAGATCGCCGAGTATTTCGGGATCTCGGAAGAGAAGCTCAACGCCCTGCCGAACGAAAAGCTGGTGGAGCTCCGCGACAATGGGGCCCTGCAGCAGATCTACGCCCACCTGATCAGCCTGTTTGGCTGGGACCGGCTGGTGGCCCTGCAGATCTACAAGACCTCCGAGGCTGAGGCCCGGGCGGCCGGCCTGTCGGTCTAGCGCGCGAAGACCGAGCGGGTCAGGCAGGAGAAGACCAGGCGGCCCGCCTCGTCCAGCAGGTCATGCTGGGCGATGACGATTCCCTTGCCGTCGCCGACGGGGTCCTTGCCCATGATGGTCATCCGGCCGCGAAGGACTTCACCGGCCGGAGGGTTGCGGACCCAGCGCAGGGCGTCGACGCCCAGGCGCTTGGTCTGCGGCCAGCCGATGGTGGCCAGGGCGTCCAGCCGGCTCCAGATCGCGTAGACCATGGCGTCCGGCGCCCCGCGGTCAGCGGGCCAGCCGGGGGCGAAGGCCTCGATGAAGGCCTCAAGGGCCCGGCCATCCACTCGGAAGTCGCCCAGGGGCGCCACCTGGCCGATCTCGATCTCGTCAAACCTGCCCGGCACGCTCGGGTCTCCCTTTCACCGTCTGGCAAACGAGGTGATCATGGGGCCTGACGCGCCCGAAATCGAGCCCCGCCATCCGATGGCTGCAGATTGCCATGGCGGGGCGTCGGACCATATTAGGCGCGGACCCGGTCTGCGTGACCGTCGGGGGATGACATGCTCAGGACACTGCTCGCCGGCCTCGTGGCCCTGCTGGCCCTTTCGGCCAGCCTTGCAGCCTCCCCGTCCCATGCCGGGCCGGTGCGCACCGGTCACCTCACCGCCGAACTCGCCGCCGCCACGGTGGGGGTCGCGCCCGGCCAGGAGGTCCAACTGGTCCTGCGCCAGGACATTGACAAGGGCTGGCACACCTACTGGCGCAACTCCGGGGATTCCGGTGCGCCGACCGAGCTGATCTGGACCCTGCCCCCCGGCTGGTCGGCCGGCGACCTCGTCTGGGCTCCGCCGTCGCGCAAGCCCATTGGGCCCCTCATGAACTATGGCTATTCAGGCGAGGTCCTCCTGCCGGTGACCGTCCGGGCCCCGGCTTCCGCCCGGCCCGGCGACACGGTCACCCTTCGGGCGAAGGCCGCCTTCCTCGTCTGCTCGGACGTCTGCATCCCTGAGGACGCCGATCTTTCTCTGGATCTCAAGGTGGTGGCGGGCGCCCCGGCCCCGGACCCTGTCTGGGCGCCCCGGGTCGAGGCGGCCCTGGCGGCGGTCCCGCGACCGGGCCAGGTGCAGGCCGTCCTGTCCAGCGGCCCGGCCGGACTCCGGATCGCCGCTACGGGCGCGGTCATCGCTGGAGGAACGGTCCGGGACGCCTACTTCTACCCCTATGCCGCGGGGGTCATCGACCACGCCGCCCCCCAGTCGGTGGATCGAGGGCCCGACGGCCTGACCTTGACCCTGAAACCCGCTCCCGCCGACGCCGCGCCGGCCTCGCTGACCGGCGTGCTCTCGGTGGACGGCAAGGTCTACGAGATCGAGGCGGCTGCGGGAGAGGCGCCTCCTGGCGCCGGCGGCCTCGGACCTCCGCCTTCGGCTGCGCAGGCCGCCGGGGGCGCCGGGGGGCTGGCCGGGGCGATCGCCTTCGCCTTCCTCGGCGGCCTGATCCTGAACCTCATGCCCTGCGTCTTTCCCGTCCTGGCCATGAAGGCCGCCTCCCTGGCCGGGCATGGGCATGACCGGCGCGCCGCCCGCCTGCAGGGCCTGGCCTTCCTGGCCGGCGTCATGGCCACCTTCCTGGCGCTCGCCGCTCTCCTGCTGGTCGTCCGCGCCGGCGGGGCCGCCGTGGGGTGGGGATTCCAGCTCCAGTCTCCACCCGTGGTGGCGGGCCTCGCCCTCCTCATGCTGGCGGTGGGCCTGAACATGTCGGGCCTGTTCGAGATCGGCGCCTCCCTGCAGGGGATCGGTGCGGGAGCGGCTTCCCGGGGCGGGGGTCTCGGGGCCTTCCTCACCGGCGCCCTGGCGGTGGTGGTGGCGGCGCCCTGCACGGCGCCCTTCATGGCGCCGGCCCTCGGCTGGGCCATGACCCAGCCGGCGGCCCTGTCCCTGGCGGTGTTCGCCGGCCTTGGCCTCGGATTCGCCGCCCCCTTCACCCTGGCCGCCCTGGCGCCCGGTCTCCTCACCCGGCTGCCCCGGCCAGGCCCCTGGATGGACACCTTCCGCAAGGTCCTGGCCTTCCCGATGTACGGAGCCGCGGCCTGGCTGGCCTGGGTTCTCGCGGTGCAGGCGGGCCCGGACCTGCTGGCCCGCCTCCTGGGAGCCGGCGTCCTCCTGGCCTTCGCCTGCTGGCTGGCGGGCCTTGCCCAGAAGCGTTCGGCGCTCGGCCAGCCGGCCCGGGTCCTGGGGATCACCGCCCTCGCCATCGCCGCCCTGTCGGTGGGCGCCGCCGTCTGGCCTTCACCCGCCGCCGCGGACGCCTCGGCGACCCCGACCTCCGCCGGCGAAACCTCGGGGCTTCCCTATGAGGCCTACACTCCCGAGCGCCTGGCCGCCCTGCGGGCCGAGGGCAAGCCGGTCTTCGTGAACTACACCGCCGCCTGGTGCGTGACCTGCCAGGTCAATGAAAGGGTCGCTCTCTCCACCCGCAAGGCGGCGGCGGCCTTCGAGACCAGCGGTACGGTCTACCTCAAGGCCGACTGGACGCGGCGCGACGCCGTGATCGCCGAGGATCTCGCCCGCTTCGGGCGCGCCGGGGTCCCCCTCTACCTCGCCTATCCGGCCGGCGGTGGCGAGCCCCGTATCCTGCCTCAGTTCCTGACCCCTGACATCGTCGCCCGCGCCGTGCAGGACGCCGCCCGGGGATGAGCGCCGTGACCGATCCCTGGGAGACCCTGGCGCGCACCGCGGCGTCTGATCCGCCGCTCCGCCGCCTGTTCGAGGCTGAGCCCGACCGCGCGAGCCGCCTGACCTTCGAGGCCTGCGGCCTGGCCCTGGACCTGTCCAAGCAGCCCTGGTCCGCCGAAAGCTTCACCCGGGCGCTCGACCTCGTCCGCGCCTGCGGCCTTGAGGCGGCGAGGGAGGCCCTGTTCGCCGGCGAGGCGGTCAACGCTTCAGAAGGCCGCGCCGTCCTGCACATGGCCCTCCGAGATCCCGGGGCGAGGGACTGGCGCGTTGGCGGTCAGCCCGTCGCAGGTTCTGTGCGCTCGGAGCTCGACCGCATGCTGCACTTCGCCGCTGCGATCCGGAAGGAGGGCGCGATCCGGGCGGTGGTGCATATCGGCATCGGCGGGTCGGACCTTGGGCCGCGCCTCGTCTGGGAGGCCCTGGCCCCCGCCGTCCCGGAGATCGAGCTGCGCTTTGCGGCCAATGTCGATCCGTCCGAGATCACCGCCGCCCTGGCTGGCCTCGACCCGGCTTACACCCTGGTGATCGTGGTCTCCAAGACCTTCACCACCCAGGAGACCCTGTTCAACGCCCGCGCCGCCCGCGCCTGGCTGGCGTCGGCGCCGGGGTCGGAGACGCGCCTCGTGGCCGTCACCGCCGCGCCGGGGGCCGCCGCCGACTTCGGCGTCGCGGCCGACCGCATCTTTCCCTTCGCCGACTGGGTGGGCGGGCGCTTCTCCCTCTGGTCAGCGGTCGGCCTGTCCTGCGCCATCGGCCTGGGCCCCGAGACCTTCGCCGGCCTGCTGGCGGGGGCGGCGGCGATGGACAGCCATTTCCTCTCGGTCCCGCCGGAACAGAATCTGCCCGTGGTCCTGGCCCTGGCCCACGTCCTGAACCGCGACATCCTCGGCCGACCGGCCCGGGCGGTGGTTCCTTACGCCCGCCGCCTGCGTCTCCTTCCGGCCTTCCTCCAGCAGCTGGAGATGGAGTCCAACGGAAAGCGCGTCGGGCGTGATGGCCAGCCTGTGGCCCGGCCCACCGCCGGCGTCGTCTTCGGCGAGCCCGGAACCAACGGCCAGCACGCCTTCTTCCAGGCCCTGCACCAGGGAACCGACGTCATCCCCCTCGACATCCTGGCCGTGCGTCGGCCGGTGGAGGGCGACCCCGCCGCCCACCTCGCCCTGCTGGCCAACGCCATCGCCCAGGCCGAGGCCCTGATGGCCGGGCGGACGGAGGCCGAGGCGCTCGCAGCGGCCGGTGGCGACCCGGTCCTGGCAGCCCAGAAGGCCTTTCCCGGCGACCGGCCCTCGGGCTTCTTCCTGCTGGAGCGCCTGGACGCCCCGACCCTCGGCGGCCTCCTGGCCCTCTTCGAGCACAAGGTCTTCGTCGAGGGCGTGGTTTGGGGGCTCAACAGCTTCGATCAGTGGGGCGTCGAGCTGGGCAAGGTCCTGGCCGCCCGCATCCTGCCAGAGCTGGAGGGCGGGGCGCCCGCGCCGCACGACGCCTCCACCACCGCCCTGATCGCCCGCCTGCGCGGCGAGTGAGGCCCGCGACGGGTTTACGCCTCCGGCCCCTCCGCTAGAGTGGCCCCAGAGGGGCGGCCAGCGCCCCCGCTGGAGGAGACGCAAGGCCCATGTATCTCGCCGACCACGCCCGCCTGACCCCCGACAAGCCGGCCGTCATCTCGGCGGATACCGGCAAGGTCGTGACCTTCGCCCAGCTGGATGAGCGCTCCCTGAGGATGGCCAACCTGTTCCGTGACAGGGGCCTGAAGCGCGGCGACCACGTCGCCCTCCTGATGGAGAACAACCTCGCCTTCCTCGATGCGGTGTGGGCCTGTTTCCGGTCGGGCCTCTACATCACCACCATCAACCGCTACCTGCCGCCGGACGAGGCCGCCTACATCGTCAATGACTGCGGGGCCAGGGTCCTGATCAGCTCCCACGCCAAGCGCGAGACCGCCGAGGGCCTGTCCGACCTGATCCCCGCCTGCCCGATCCGCCTGATGGTCGACGGCGTGATCCCCGGCTGGGAATCCTACGAGGCGGCCCGGGACGGCGCATCGCCTGCGCCCCTCGACCCGGAGTGGATGGGCGATTCCATGCTCTACAGCTCGGGCACCACGGGCCGGCCCAAGGGCATATTGCGGCCCCTGCCGGAGGCAAGCCCCGCCGAGGCCTTCGCCCTGCGCCAGCAGGCCAACCGCTATGGCTTTGGCCCCGAGACGGTCTACCTGTCGCCTGCGCCCCTCTACCACGCCGCCCCCCTGGCCTACGTGGTCACCGTCCAGTCCTTCGGCGGGACCGTGGTGATGATGGAGCGGTTCGACGCCGAGCGGTCGCTGGAACTGATCCAGGACTACCGGATCACCCACTCCCAGTGGGTGCCGACCATGTTCGTGCGCATGCTCAAGCTGCCGGAGGAGGCCCGCCGGGCCTTCGACGTCTCCAGCCTGCGCGTCGCCATCCACGCCGCCGCGCCCTGCCCGGTGGAGGTCAAGCGCCAGATGATCGAGTGGTGGGGCCCGGTCCTCTACGAGTATTACGCGGGCACCGAGGGCTCAGGCTCGACCTTTATCGACAGCGAGGACTGGCTGAAGCACCCGGGCTCCGTGGGCCGGGCCGCCGTCGGCATCCTTCACGTCTGCGACGAGGAGGGGAACGAGCTGCCTCCCGGCGCGACCGGACTGATCTATTTCGAGCGCGAAATCCCAACCTTCGAGTACCACAACGACCCCGAGAAGACCCGGTCCTCCCGGCATCCGAGGCACCCCAGCTGGAACGCCCTGGGCGATGTCGGCTACCTGGACGCGGAGGGCTATCTCTACCTCACCGACCGCAAGGCCTTCATGATCATCTCGGGTGGGGTGAACATCTATCCCCAGGCCATCGAGGACGCCCTGATCACCCATCCCAAGGTCGCTGACGTGGCGGTCTTCGGCGTGCCGGATCCGGAGATGGGCGAGGCGGTCAAGGCGGTGATCGAACCGGCCCCGGGCGTGGCGCCCACCACGGACCTCGCCGCCGAGCTGATGGCCTACGCCCGCGAGCACCTGGCCCACTACATGGCGCCTCGCTCCATCGACTTCATCGAGGAAATGCCGCGCCTGCCCACCGGCAAGCTCTATAAGCGCATCCTCCGCGACGCCTACTGGCAGGGCGACCGCAAGATCTGAACTCAGCAGGAAAGACCATCATGCAGGACCTCGCGGGAAAGACCGCCTTCATCACCGGCGGGGCCTCGGGCCTCGGCCTGGCCATGGCCCACGCCTTCGGCGCCGCGGGCATGAACGTCATGCTGGCCGACATCGAGACTGAGGCCCTGGCCCGGGCCGTGGCCGAGCTGGAGGCCCGGCAGGTGCGCGTGGCCGCCGTCCAGTGCGACGTTACGGACCGTGCGGCCCTGGTCGCCGCCGCCCGTGAGACGGTGGCGGCCTTCGGCAAGGTCCACATCCTGTGCAACAACGCCGGCGTGGGCGCCGGCGGGGCCGCAGACGACATGAAGCCCGCCGACTGGGACTGGACCTTCCAGGTCAACCTGATGGGGGTGATCTACGGCTTCGAGGCCTTCCTGCCCCACATCCGCGCCCACGGAGAGGGCGGGGCGATCATCAACACCGCGTCCATGGCCGGCCACATGTCGCCCCCCGGCATGGAGGCCTACAGCGCTTCCAAGTTCGCCGTCGTGGCCCTGACCGAGGGCTGGGCGGCCCAGCTGGCGCCCGAGAACATCCAGGTCCAGGTCCTCTGCCCCGGTTTCGTACGCACCGGCATCAACCAGTCGGGCCGCAACCGCCCGGCCAGGTTCGGGGGCCCCCAGGTGCGCGAGATCGTCCCGGACGATCGGGTGGCGAACGGCATCGACCCGGCCCGGGTCGGCGCCCGTGTGCTGGAGGCCCTGCAGGCCGGCGACCTCTACATCTTCACCCACCCGGACATGCGTCCCTTCGTCCAGATGCGCTTCCAGCGGATCATGGAAGGCTTTGATTCCGCCGACCGGAGCCAGGCCCTGAGCGGAATGGACTACCGCACGCCGGACCTCGACCTCCTGCCCTGAGGCCGGCGGGCGCCGGGTCCGGGACTGGACGGCCCGGCGTCGATGGGCTAGGGACCCGGCCCATGCTCCGTCAGGTTCATCATCACGGCCTCCACCATCCGACCTGCGAAAGCGGGAGCGGGCGGGTGCGTTCGGCCTGATCGAACCTCCGGCGCCGGCCCCCGCGCAATGCGGACGGGGCCGGCCGGCGGCTCCGTCCCTGGCCAACCCAAGGGATAGGACCATGACCACCCCCGAAACCCAGACCGAAGCCGCTGCGGACGCGCCCCGGCCCGAGGCCCGCGCCCCCCGCGGCTTCATGGACCGCCGCGCCCGCGACCTGGCCGCCGAGCGGCGGATCCTGGCCCGCGTCGCCGAGGTCTATGAACGCTACGGCTTCGAAGCTCTCGACACCGGCGCCCTGGAATACGCCGACGCCCTGGGCAAGTTCCTGCCCGACGAAGACCGTCCCAACGAGGGCGTCTTCGCCCTGCAGGACGACGACGACCAGTGGATGGCCCTGCGCTACGACCTCACCGCGCCCCTGGCCCGGTTCTTTGCCCAGAACCGCGAGGGGCTGACCAAGCCCTTCCGGCGCTACGCCTACGGCCCGGTCTGGCGCAATGAGAAGCCCGGCCCCGGCCGGTTCCGCGAGTTCACCCAGTGCGACGCCGACACGGTGGGCTCGGCCCGGCCCGAGGCGGACGCCGAGATCATCGCCATGGCCGCCGAGGGCCTGGCCGCCGCTGGCCTTCCCGAGGGCGGCTATGTCCTGCGGATCAACAACCGACGCCTGCTGAATGGCCTCCTCGACAGGGCCGGCGTGGCGGACGAGGGCCAGAAGCTCGCCGTCCTCCGGGCGGTGGACAAGCTCGACCGGCTGGGTCCCGAGGGCGTGCGTCTGCTGCTGGGCGAAGGGCGCAAGGATGAGTCCGGCGCCTTTACCCGGGGCGCGGGCCTTTCGGCCGCCGCCGCCGAGTCCGTCCTGGCCTTCACCGCCGCCGGGGCCGGGGACCGGGCTGAGACCCTGCGGCGCATCGCCGAGGTCATCGGCGGTTCCGCCGAGGGCGACGCAGGCCTGGAGGAACTGGCGGGCATTGACCGGGCCCTGGCCGGCATGGGCGTCGGCGCTGACCGCGCCGTCTTCGATCCCTCGGTGGTCCGGGGCCTAGAGTACTACACCGGCGCCGTATTCGAGGCCGAGCTGCGGCTGGAGATCCTGGACGAAAAGGGGCAGCCGGCCCGGTTCGGCTCCGTCGGCGGCGGCGGCC
This sequence comes from Phenylobacterium sp., assembly GCA_020402585.1. Taxonomy (GTDB): domain Bacteria; phylum Pseudomonadota; class Alphaproteobacteria; order Caulobacterales; family Caulobacteraceae; genus Phenylobacterium. The sequence continues at coordinate 132,212 of JADBZH010000053.1, forward strand.
GCTACGACGACCTGGTCGCCCGCTTCACCGGCGAGCGCACCCCCGCCACCGGCTTCTCGTTCGGCGTGTCCCGGCTGGCCGCCGCCCTGCGCGCCGCCGGCCGCGACGCCGGGCGGGAGGCGAGGGGCCCCGTGGTGGTCATCGCCTTCTCCCCCAACGACATGGAGGCCTACTTCGGCGTGGCCGCCGAGCTCCGGGCCGCCGGGATCGCCGCCGAGGTCTATCTCGGCGCCTCGGGCATGAAGGCGCAGATGAAGTATGCCGACCGCCGTCTCTCGCCCGCGGCGGTCATCCTTGGCGGCGACGAGATCGCCGCCGGGACCGTCACGGTGAAGGACCTCGACCTCGGCCGCGCCCTGGCCTCAGACGTGACCGACAACGCGGCCTGGCGGGCGGAGCGTCCGGGCCAGCAGACGGTTCCCCGCGACCAGCTGGTCGGGGTGCTTCGCCGGATCCTCGGAGAGGCGCAATGACCTCGGGTTCACGCCTTCCGGAGGCTCGTCTCGAGGCCATCCGCGCACCCTTCCGCGCCACTGGTGCGACCTGGGTGCAGCCGCCGGTTCTGCAGCCCTTGTCCCTGGTCCTCGACCTGGCCGGCGAAGCCCTGCGTTCGCGGCTCTTCGTGCTCCAGGCCGCCGGCGGGGAGGAGGTCTGCCTGAGGCCCGACTTCACCACGCCTGTCGCCCGCCTCCACCTGGCGTCCGGCGCCTCCGCCGGCGACTACGCCTATGAGGGCCTGGTCTTCCGGGCCTCGACGGACGAGCCGGAAGAGATCCTTCAGGTCGGCATCGAGCGCTTCGCCCCCGACGCTGACCGCGTCGAGGCGGACGCCGGCCTGGTCGACCTTATCTGGCGCGCCGCCCTCGCCGGGGGGCGGGGGGACCTGTCCCTGCGCCTGGGCGACGCGGGTCTTTTCCCGGCCTTCGTGGACACACTGGGCCTGAACCCTGTCCTGGCCTCGCGCCTGGTCCGCATGGCCGCCCGGCCCAGCCGGCTGGCGGCGGAGCTGGACCGGACCGACGGGGACGCGCCCGCCGCAGACTCTGATGACGTGATCGCCCGCCGCCTCGGCGCCCTGCCGCCTGGAGAGGCCGCAGCTCTCCTGGAGGAGATCTGGGCGCTCGCGGGGATCACCCCCGTGGGCGGCCGCAGCGCCGCCGAGATTGCAGGCCGCCTGGTCCGCCGTGCCGAGGCGGCGCAGGCGCCCGCCCTGTCCCCCGCCCAGGCCGACGCCATCCGCGCCTTCCTGGCCATCCGCGAAGCGCCTCGCCCGGCTCTCGACCGGCTCGCCCGGCTCGCGCCCGGGGCGACGGCCCTGCAGGCGAGGCTGTCGGACTGGAACCGCCGCCTGGACCAGATAGAGGCGGTCCCCGCCGGCGCTGCGCCAGCGATCTTCGAGGCCGCCCCCCGCGGGGATTTCGCCTATTACGACGGCCTGGTGTTCGAGGTGCTGTCCGGGGCCCTGGGGCCGGGCCGCCCCGTGGCGGCGGGAGGACGCTACGACGGCCTCCCTGCGCGCCTGTCGGGGTCCGGTGCGGCCAAGGGGTCGGCCCTGGGCGGCATGGTCCTGCCCGGACGCGCCATTGTGGAGACGGGACAATGAGCGACGCCCTGACCCTCGCCATTCCTTCCAAGGGGCGACTGAAGGAGCAGGTCGAGGCCTGGCTCCAGGACTGCGGCCTCAGCCTGGCCATGAGCGGAGGTGACCGCGGCTACCGCGCCCGCCTGCGCGGCGTGGACGGGGTGCAGGTGCGGCTGCTGTCCGCCGGGGATATCGCCTCGGCCCTTGTCTCCGGCGAGGTGCACCTGGGCGTCACCGGCGAGGACCTCCTGCGCGAGCAGGGCGCCGAGGCCTCCGCCTCGGCCCTGCTGCTTCGTGCGCTCGGCTTTGGCCGCGCCGATCTGGTGGTGGCGGCGCCGAAGAGCTGGCTGGACGTCTCGACCCTGGCCGACCTGGAGGAGGTCGCCCACGAGCGCCTGGTCCGCACAGGCCGACGGCTCAGGGTCGCCACCAAGTACCTCGTCCAGACCCGCGAGTTCTTCGCCCGCCATGGGGTGACAGACTACCGGATCGTCGAATCGGGCGGCGCCACCGAGGGGGCCCCGGCGGCGGGCGCCGCCGACATCGTGGTCGATATCACCACTACGGGTGCGACCCTTCAGGCCAACGACCTGAAGATTCTAGAGGACGGCGTCATCCTCCGGAGCCAGGCCCAGCTGGCGGCCGGGCTCCGGGCGGACTGGACTGCCGACGGCCTCGCCGCCGCCGAGTCCCTGCTCAGGATCCTCGAGGCCCGCGCCGCCGCGCACGCCTCGGCGACCCTCATCTGGCCCGGCGGGGACGAGGATCCGATCCTGCCGGAACTGGAGTCCCTGGGGGCTGTGCGGCGGCCGAATGGCCTGCTGGCGCCGGTCGATCTCGTGGCCCGCGTGGCGGCCCGCCTGACCGCCGCGGGGCGCGGGCCGGTCACGGCCTCGCGCCCGGACTTCGTGTTCGAGACGGCCTGCCCACCTGTCGAGCGGCTACGGGCCGCCCTTGGTCGTATTTGACGGAACTGTCAGGATTTTCCGGCCCATTAGGAAGATTGGACGCGGGGTCAACCCTGGCGGTTGACAGGGCGGGAGATTTGCCTTCAAGTCTGTAACTGCGAGAGACATGGCGGCCTTCGAACCGTCAATCTCCGGCGTTTCGGGGAGGAAACGCCCTCTTGATTCCAAGGCCAAAGGCCAATGCAACCCGCCGCAAGGCGGGTTGTTTTTTGCAGCATCACTCAAATTGACGAAGTTGTCAGTTTTTCGGGGGCCATTGCCGCCGTCTGGTCCCGGAGGTCACGCCCATGCCCAGTCCGAAGGTGGTGATTGTCGGCGCCGGTCCTGCAGGGTTGATGGCGGCCGAGGTCCTCGCCCGGGGCGGGGCGCAGGTGGTGGTGCACGAGCGCATGCCCAGCCCCGCCCGTCGCCTGCTCATGGCCGGTCGCGGCGGCCTCAACCTGACCCATTCCGAGGCCCTGGCGGACATGTTGGGTCGCTACGGCGACCGGTCGTCCCGCCTGGCGCCCCTGCTTGAGGCCTTTCCGCCTCAGGCCCTTCGCGACTGGGTGGAGGGCCTGGGCCAGGAGACCTTCGTGGGCTCCAGCGGCCGGGTCTTTCCCAAGGCCCTGAAGGCCTCCCCCCTTGTCCGGGCCTGGCTCGTCCGCCTGGCCGCGCTGGGCGTCGAGATCCGCCTGCGCTCGACCTGGGCCGGCTGGAACGCCGAGGGGCGTCCCCTGTTCCAGCAGGGGGATGGAGACCCGGTCGCCCAGCCGGCCGACGCCCTGTTGCTCGCCCTGGGCGGCGCCAGCTGGCCCCGTCTGGGCGCTGACGGTGGGTGGACAGACATCCTGTCGGCGGCGGGCGTCCCGCCGGCCCCGCTCCAGCCCGCCAATTGCGGCTTTGTCGCCGACTTCAGGCCCGACTTCGTCCAACGGTTCGCCGGAGCGCCGCTGAAGGCCGCAGCTCTGCGCCATGGCAGGCGCGAGGTCCGCGGGGAAATCCTTCTCACTGAACGCGGCCTGGAGGGTGGCGCCGTCTACGCCCTCTCGGCCCCGATCCGGGAGACCCTTGCGGCCACCGGCGAGGCCTGGGCCTTCATCGATCTACGTCCGGACCGGCTGGCCGCAGATCTCGCCGCCCGCCTGGCCCGGCAGGACCGCAAGGCCAGCCTTTCGAACAGGTTGCGCAAGGCGCTTTCCCTCTCGCCCGCGGCCATCGGCCTCCTGCGCGAGGCGGGTCCTGTCCCGTCCGAGCCCCTGGCCCTGGCGGAACGGGTCAAGTCGGTCCCCGTCCGCCTGACGGCGACGGCGGGCCTGGAGCGCGCCATCTCCACCGCCGGCGGCGTGCGCTTCGAGGACCTCGACTCCGGCCTGCAGCTGCGCGCCAGACCCGGGACCTGGATCGCCGGCGAGATGCTGGACTGGGAGGCGCCCACAGGGGGCTATCTCCTGCAGGCCGTCTTCGCCACCGGCGTCCACGCCGCACGGGACATCCTGGCCCGGCTCGGCTGAGGCCTCACCAGATCCGGGCGCGCTTTTCCGGCGGCAGGTACATGGGGTCGCCGGGCTTGACGCCGAAGGCCTCATGGAAGGCGTCGATGTTGCGGACCGGAAGGTTGACCCGCGCCTTGGGCGGTGAGTGGGGCCCTGTCGTCAACTGCTGGCGCGCCCGGTCATCCCGGAGCTTGGTCCGCCAGACCTGCGCCCACCCATAGAAGACCCGCTGGTCGCCCGTCAGGCCGTCGATCACTGGCGCAGGCGCTCCCTTCAAGGAGGCGCGGTAACCGTCGAGCGCGAGCAGGAGTCCGCCCAGGTCGGCGATATTCTCCCCCATTGTGAGTTCGCCCTTGATGAAGACTCCCGGAAGGGCCTCGAAGGCGGAGTATTGGGCGCCCAGCTTGGCGGCCTCGGCATTGAAGCGCTCGGCGTCCTGCGGGGTCCACCAGTCCGACAAGCGCCCGTCGCCATCCGACTTCCGTCCCTGGTCATCGAAGCCGTGGGTGATCTCGTGGCCTATCACGCCGCCGATCGCGCCGTAGTTGATGGCCATGTCGCCGGCGGGATCAAAGAAGGGAGGCTGGAGGATGGCGGCCGGGAAGACGATCACGTTCCGCGTCGAGGAATAGTAGGCGTTCACCGTCGCCGGGGTCATGCTCCATTCCTTGCGGTCCACCGGACTGTTGAGGCGCGCCACGCGGCGGTTCCAGTCCCAGGCACGGGCGCGGGAGACATCGCCGAACAGGTCGCCGGGTTTCATCTCCAGGCCGGTATAGTCCAGCCAGGTGTCGGGATAGCCGATCATGACGCTGAACTTGGACAGCTTCTCCAGGGCCTTGGCGCGGGTCTCCGGCCCCATCCAGGACACGGTCTCGATCCGCCCGCGCATGGCGGCCTTGATGTCGGCGACCAGGCCTTCCATCAGGGCCTTGGACTCCGGCGGGAAGTAGGCGGCCACGTAGTCCCGGCCAAGGGCCTCGCCGAGCTGGTCATCGACCAGGTTGACGGCGCGCTTCCAGCGCGGCTGCTGCTGGGGCTGGCCGGTCAGGACCTTGCCCCGGAACTCGAAGTTCGCCTGGTCGAACTCGGGCGCGAGATACGGGGCGGCCTCGTCCACCAGGCTGAGGGCCATGTAGGCCTTGAGGGTGTCCAGCGAAGTCTCCGCATAGATCTTCGCGATCTCAGGAATGGCGCCCTGCTCGCGCAGGATCACCCGCTTCACGCCGGAGAGCCCGGCGCCCGCCAGGTAGTCGCCCCAGGCGAAGCCGGGTGCGCTCCGGGCCAGTTCGGCGGGGGAGGCTGGGTTGAAGGTCTTGTCCCGGTCCCGGCGCTGGGCGTTGGTCCAGGAGGCCTTCGCGATGCGGGTTTCGAAGGCGAGGATGGCGTCCGCCCCCTTGCCGGGGTCGGTCCAGCCGGCCAGGGTCAGCAGGCGTTCGGCGTAGGTGCGGTACTCGGCCCTCTGACGTTCGAATCTCGGCTCGAGATAGTAGTCCCGGTCCGGCAGGTTCAGTCCTGACTGGCTCACATAGACGGCGTAGGCCTGAGGGTTGCGGGCGTCATCGGACACAAAGACCGAGAAGACCGACGCCCCGAAGCCCTGGGCGGAACGGCCCATCAGGCGGGCGGCGTCCCGGTGGTTGCGAAGGCCCCGGATCTCCTTCAGCGCGGGGGCGATGGGCTGGGCGCCCAGGGCGGCGATCCGGCCTTCGTCCATGTAGTTCCGGTAAAGGGTGGCGAGGCGCTGGCGATCCGCCGTGGGGGCCGGGTCCGCCGCGGCGGCCTCAAGCACGGCGTGCATGCGGTTCACGGACAGCTCGCGCAGGGCGTCGAAGGCGCCATAGCTGGAGCGGTCGGCCGGGATCTCCAGCTTGTCGAGATAGGTTCCGTTGGCGTGGACGAAGAAGTCCCGCGCAGCCGGCGTGGCGGCGTCCCGACCGGACATGTCGAAGCCCCAGGCGCCCATGCGGGGCGCCGGGAGGTCGGCGGCGGCTGCGGGAAGGGCGAAGGCGAGGGCCAGGGCGACGGTCAGCGGGCGCGACAGGATCATCGAAAGCTCCGGGGCAGGGATCGGTGGGCGGCGCATAGCCACTCCCCAGGATCCAGGCACCTGTTTTCTGAACTGTCCACCCCTTGTCCAACCCACATCTCGCCATCGGTCGCGGGGCCTCGCGCCCTGCTCCGGCATGAGCCATAGTCGAAGCTTACGAGGACGATCATGGCCCACCCCGCCCCCGGCGATTACAAGGACGTCATCCTGTTCCTGGCGACGGCGGGAATCATTGTTCCGCTGTTCCGGCGCTGGAAGATCAGTCCCATCCTCGGCTTCCTCGGCGCCGGGGTCCTCCTTGGCCCTTCAGGTCTCGGCGCCCTGGGATCACTGGCTCCCTGGGCGGCGGAACTGACCATCGATTCGCCGAAGGAGCTGGCCCAGCTTGGCGAGCTGGGCGTGGTCTTCCTGATGTTCATGATCGGGCTGGAACTCTCCTGGGCCAGGCTTTGGCTGATGCGCCGTCATGTCTTCGGACTCGGCGCCCTTCAGGTCCTGGGCTGCGGCCTGATCGTCGGCCTGACCGCCCACCTCTTCGGAGCCTCCATCACGGCTTCTGCTGCGATCGGCGCGGCCATGGCCCTGTCCTCCACCGCTATGGTCATGCCCATCCTGACCGAGAGCCGCCGCCAACATGTCCAGGCGGGTCGCGTAACCTTCGCCGTCCTCCTGTTCCAGGACCTGGCCGTGGCGCCGATCCTGATCACCCTGGCGATCCTGGGTCGTGACCAAGGGCCGGCGCTCTCACCCGACCTCCTTGTCAGCTTCGCGCCCGCCGTCCTGGCGGTGGCCGCCCTGGTCGGTTTCGGACGCTTCCTGCTCCGCCCCATGATGGCCTCCGTGGCCAGGGCCCGCAGCGAGGAGCTCTTCATGGCCGCCTGCCTGCTGGTCGTGATCGGCTCGGGCCTGATGGCGGTCTTCGCCGGCCTTTCCATGGCCCTGGGCGCCTTCGTCGCCGGGCTCTTACTCGCCGAGACCGAGTTCCGCCACCAGGTCGAACAGGTCATCGAGCCCTTCAAGGGCCTGCTGCTGGGACTCTTCTTCCTGGCCGTCGGCATCGGCCTCGATGTGGGCCTGATTCTGGAGCAGCCCTTCCAGATCATCGGGGTGACCTTCGGGTTGATGGCCCTCAACACCGCTCTCATTTTCGGATTGGCCCGCGCCTTCGGCATGACCTGGAAGGTCGCGATCGAGACAGCCCTCCTGCTGGCCGCCAGCGGCGAGTTCGCCTTCGTCATCCTGGGTTCCGCCATGGGCCTGGGCCTCGTCCCCGAAGCCCTGGGCCAGAGCCTCCTGGTCTCCGCCACCCTGTCGATGATGTGCATCCCACTCCTGGCGGCCCTTGGCCTGCGGATCGCCGGACGGTCGACCGACGGCCCGGCCGAGGCGCCCCACGCGCCCGGGGAAGCCCCAGAGGGCAGGGTCCTGATCGTGGGCTTCGGGCGAGTCGGGAGGCTTGTCGGAGAGATGCTGGATCGCCACGGCCTGCCCTGGTCGGCGATTGACCAGGACGCGGCCGTGGTCGCCCGTGGGCGCCGGTCTGGCTGCAGCCTCTACTTCGGAGACGCCTCACGACCGGGTTTCCTGGAGCGCTGCGGCCTGGAGTCGGCCCGCGCCCTGGTGATCACCACGGACTCCAACGATGGGGGGGCAGGCTCGGTGGAGGCGCTCGTGGCTTTGGTCCGGGAGCGAAGTCCGGACCGGGCCATCTTCGCCCGGGCCCGGGACAGCCAGCAGGCGCTGCGCCTCTATGACCTGGGGGTCACCGACGCCGTCCCCGAGACCGTCGAGGCCAGCCTTCAGTTGTCGGAGGCGGTCCTCTTCGGGGTGGGTGCGCGCGCCGGGCCGGTCATCGCCTCGATCCATGAGCGTCGCGACGAGTTCCGGCGCGAACTCAACCGAGGGGACGGCTTTCTGGCCAAAGCACGCCGAAATCCCGCGGGTATCGGATCGTGACGGCTCCAAGAGGCTTGCAAGCACCGATTCTGGCGAATACAGCCTAGTGTTGCGTTAGCGACACTTCCACCTATTCACTGGCCTGATATAAAGGAACGAACGCGGTTTCGTCTCCGCTGAGGGCAAGAGAGGGCTCTGTTATGAAATTCAAACTCCTGGCTGGAGCGGCTCTGGCTGCTGTGACCATCGCCTCCGGGGCCTCGGCCCGCGAAGTGGGCTGGTACGGCGCGGTCGATTTTGGCTATCACTGGCCGATGGGCATCGACGCGACGTCGAGCAACAACGCCGCCAACGGCAAGCCCTATGACTGGAATCTGGGCCAGGCCGAGGACTGGTCGGGCTTCGCCCGTCTGGGCTACCAGGTGTCCAGCAACTGGCGCGTCGAGCTGGAGGGCGGCTATCGCCCCGGCGACATCGATTCGATTCGCGGCGGCGCCAGCAACGCCATCCTGGGGCTCTGCACCGCCGGTGTGGTCCGCACCGCAGCCGCTCCGAACTGCGGTTCGCCAGCCGGCAACCTGAAGACGATCACCATCATGGGCAATGTCATTTATGACATCCTGCCGGACTCCGCGCTGAACCCGTTTGTCGGCGTGGGCGTGGGCATCAATCAGACCAAGGCGGACACCATTGTCGGCCAGTTCTCGTCCATCACCCCGGTGGGTCCGGCGGCGACCGCCGCCAACCCGGCCTACCAGAACCTGACCATCGACGACGATGACACCGCCTTCGCCTGGCAGGGCATCGCCGGCGTGGCCTGGGCCATCACCGATCGTCTGGATGCGGACCTGACCTACCGCTACCTGAGCGGGTCGGATCTGACCCTCGCCTCCAGGGGCTCCCATGCCCTGCAGCCCGGCGCGTTCGGCGGCGCCTATGAGGACCAGTCGCTGACCGTCGGTCTGCGGTACTCCTTCGCGCCCCCGCCGCCCCCGCCGCCGCCTCCCCCGCCGCCCCCGCCGCCCCCGCCTCCTCCGCCGCCGCCGCCGCCTCCGCCGCCGCCGGCCTACGAGGCGAAGCAGTTCGTGGTCTACTTCCCGTTCGATCAGTCCATCCTGACGCCGGAAGCCCAGACCATCGTCACGGAAGCGGCTGAGTACGCCAAGGCTGGCAACGCGACCCGCGTGATCGTGGTCGGTCACACCGACTCGTCCGGCTCGCCGGCCTACAACGTCCGCCTCTCCGAGCGTCGGGCCAAGGCCGTTGCCGACGCCCTGGTGGGTCAGGGCGTGGGCCAGCAGCTGATGCAGGTCGACTGGAAGGGTGAAACCGAACTCGCAGTCGCCACCGGCGACGGCGTGAAGGAACCCCTGAACCGCCGTTCGACGATCGACATCAACTTCTGATTTCGATCGACGGCGGAAACGCCTGAAATACGGGGGCCCGGTCTTTGGACCGGGCCCCTTTTTCATGCTTGGCGCCTTGTCACCGGCCCTGGCGACGTCGCGGAAGTCGGGCGTGTCACAGTGTTCACAGTCTCGTGAATCGATCCTCCAGGGCCTGCCGAAACTCCAGCATGTTCAAGCGTCAAGCCCCCTGTTAACCTCTTGTTAGCAAAAAACTCCCGGGGACAACCCGCCCGCGCCGTTGACGAGTCATTAGGGTCGTGGCCCCATGATGTTGCGTAGTTGGGCGGGGCGCCCACTAGATATAGACGTTTTGAGAGTTGGCGGGCCCAGACCAGATCTGCGTCGCCATTGAGGATTTCGGGTGCAGGGCATGAGCGGTGGTGAAGCAGTCAGGCGGGTCGTTGAGGCCGAGGCGAAGGCCGGGCGAGAGCGCGCGGAACGTCCCCAGCTCCAGCTGGTGCGGAAGGTCCAGGTGGACCGCTCGCGGGACGCCCTGCTGACCGACTTCGGCAAGACCACCCTGGAGGACCGCTATCTCCTCCCAGGCGAGTCCTATCAGGACATGTTCGCCCGCGTGGCCACCGCCTATGCCGATGACGCCGACCACGCCCAGCGGGTCTACGATTACATCTCACGCCTCTGGTTCATGCCGGCCACGCCGGTCCTGTCCAACGGCGGCGCGGATCGCGGCCTGCCGATCTCCTGCTTCCTGAACGCCGTGAACGACTCGCTCGACGGCATCCAGGGCGTGTGGAACGAGAATGTCGCCCTGGCTTCCAACGGCGGCGGCATCGGCACCTACTGGGGCGGAGTCCGTTCCATCGGCGAGAAGGTGAAGGGCGCCGGCCAGACCAGCGGCATCATCCCCTTCATCCGGGTCATGGACAGCCTGACACTGGCCATCAGCCAGGGCTCCCTGCGCCGCGGATCAGCCGCCGTCTACCTCGACATCCATCATCCGGAGATCGAGGAGTTCCTCGAGATCCGCAAACCGTCCGGAGACTTCAACCGCAAGTCCCTGAACCTGCACCATGGCATCTCCATCACCGACGAGTTCATGGAGGCCGTCCGCGACGGCGCGCCCTTCGGCCTGCGTTCGCCCAAGACCGGTGAGGTCATGCGCGAAGTCGACGCTCGCAGCCTCTGGCAGAAGATCCTCGAAATCCGCCTGCAGACCGGCGAGCCGTACCTGATCTTCTCCGACACCGTGAACCGCTCCATGCCCCAGCATCAGCGGGACCTGGGCCTCTCGGTGCGGCAGTCGAACCTGTGCTCGGAAATCATGCTGCATACCGGCCTGGATCACCTGGGCAAGGAGCGCACCGCCGTCTGCTGCCTGTCCTCAGTGAACGCCGAGACCTTCCTGGAGTGGCGCGACCATCCGACCTTTATCGAGGATGTGATGCGCTTCCTCGACAATGTCCTTGAGGACTTCATCACCCGGGCGCCCTCCAGCATGGCCAACGCCATCTATGCGGCGCGCCGCGAGCGGTCGGTGGGCCTGGGCCTGATGGGCTTCCATTCCTTCCTGCAGATGCAGAACGTGCCCTTTGAGTCCGCCATGGCCAAGTCCTGGAACATGCGGCTCTTCAAGCACCTGCGCCGCCAGTGCGACACCGCCTCGCGGGTCCTGGCCGCCGAGCGCGGCCCTTGCCCAGACGCCGCCGAGCGCGGGGTCATGGAGCGCTTCTCCCACAAGCTGGCCATCGCCCCGACCGCGTCCATCTCGATCATCTGCGGCGGGACCAGTGCAGGGATCGAGCCGATCCCGGCCAACATCTACACCCACAAGACCCTGTCGGGCACCTTCGCGGTTCGCAATCCGTACCTGGAGCGGCTGCTGGAGGACCGGGGCCAGAACGTCCCGCCGGTCTGGGACACCATCCTCGAGAATGAGGGGTCGGTACAGCACCTCGATTTCCTGACCCCGGACGAGAAGGATGTCTTCAAGACCGCCTTCGAGCTGGACCAGCGCTGGGTGGTCGAGTTGGCCGCCGACCGTACGCCGGACATCTGCCAGTCCCAGTCTGTGAACATCTTCCTGCCGGGCGATGTGGACAAGTGGGACCTCCACATGCTGCACTGGGCAGCCTGGGAGCAGGGGTGCAAGTCGCTCTATTACCTGCGCTCCAAGTCCGTGCAGCGCGCCGCCCACGCGGGCGCCGAGGCGGTGGCCAGCGTCGAGCTGGCCGATGAGGGGCGCACCGACTATGAGGAGTGCCTCGCCTGCCAATAGGCGGGGCGGACGCCGGATGTGCACAACATGTTGGGGCTGATGAAGTGAGACCCCCTAGATATCGGATCGAAGCCGTGTCTAGATCGCGCCTTGAACCGCTGAGATCCATCGTCTTCCCCAGGAGAGCCTGACCGTGTCCGCCAAGTCGTCCCTGCCTGGTCTGCTCACGCCGTCCTACGCCTACAAGCCCTTCCGCTACCCTTGGGCCTACGACTTCTGGAAGCGTCAGCAGCAGGTCCACTGGATGCCGGAGGAGGTTCCCCTCGGCGAGGACCTCAAGGACTGGGCGGCCAAGCTCAACGACCGCGAGCGGAACCTGCTCACCCAGATCTTCCGGTTCTTCACCCAGTCGGACGTCGAGGTGAACGACAACTACATGGAGCGCTATTCGCGCGTCTTCCGTCCGACCGAGATCAAGATGATGCTGGCCTCGTTCTCCAACATGGAGACGATCCACATCGCCGCCTACGCCCTGCTGCTCGAGACGATCGGTATGCCCGATTCCGAGTTCACGGCCTTCCTGGAGTTCCAGGAACTCAAGGCCAAGCATGACTACATGCAGCAGTTCGGGGTCGATACCGAGGCCGACATCGCCCGGACTCTCGCCATGTTCGGCGCCTTCACCGAGGGCCTGCAGCTGTTCGCCAGCTTCGCCATGCTGATGAACTTCCCCCGGCACAACAAGATGAAGGGCATGGGGCAGATCGTGTCCTGGTCGGTGCGGGACGAGAGCCTGCATTGCGAAGGCATCATCAAGCTCTACCACGCCTTCAACCAGGAAACGGGGGCGGTCACGCCCTCCGTGGCGGACGACATCGTCGACTGCTGCAAGACCGTGGTGAACCTGGAGGACAAGTTCATCGACCTGGCCTTCTCGGCCGGGGAGGTCCAGGGCATGACCCCAGACGACATCAAGGCCTACATCCGCTTCATCGCGGACTGGCGCCTGCGCCAGCTGGCCCTGCCGGAGGTCTACGGGGTGAAGGAGAATCCCCTGCCCTGGCTGCAGTCGATGCTGTCGGGCGTAGAGCACGCCAACTTCTTTGAGGCCCGTTCGACCGAGTACTCCAAGGCGGCGACCCGCGGGCAGTGGCACGGCGAGGCCGGCGTCTGGACGGAGTTCGACCGCCTCCTGGCCCGCCGCACCGTTCCCGCCGAGCCGGCTGAGTAGGCGCTCCGGTCAGGCGGTTCGCCGGCCCATCAGCTCCATCAACGCGGCCACCCGGTTGGCGGTGGACGGGTGGGTCGAGAACAGGTTGTCCATCCCCTCCCCGTGAAGGGGGTTGATGATGAACATGTGGCTGGTGGCCGGATTGGCCTCGGCGTCGGGGTTCCTGACCCCGTGGGCGTAGGCCTCGATCTTCCGAAGCGCACTGGCGAGGGCCTCCGGGTCTCCGGATATCTCGGCCCCCGCCCGGTCGGCCTCGTACTCCCGGCTGCGGCTGATGGCCATCTGCACCAGGGCGGCGGCGATCGGCGCCAGGATCATCACCACCAGGCCCAGCCAGCCGGGGCCACGGCGTTCCCCGTCCCCGGTCATCCCCCCGAAGGCGGCCAGATTGGCGAGGGTCGAGATGGCGCCCGCGATCGTCGCCGTCACTGTCATGGTCAGGGTGTCGCGGTGCATCACGTGCGCCAGTTCGTGGGCCATGACGCCGCGGATCTCGCGTCGGTCCAGCATTTCCAGGAGGCCCCGGGTCGCCGCGACCGCCGCGTTCTCGGGGTTCCGGCCGGTGGCGAAGGCGTTCGGCTGGTCCTGGTCGATGATGTAGATCTTGGGAAGGGGCATCTGCGCCCTGGCCGCAAGGTCGCGGACGTCCGAGGCATAGGCCCGGACGCGCGGGTCCGGGTGGGTGTCGTCCACCGCCGCCGCCCGGTACATCTTCAGGACGATCTTGTCCGAGTTCCAGTAGCTGAAGAGGTTCATCGCCACGGCCAGGCCGAAAGCGATCAGCATGCCGTTCAGGCCGGCCATGCTGTAGCCGATACCCACGAAGATGGCCGTCAGTGCGGCCAGCAGGGTGAAGGTCTTCAGGGTGTTGCGCATCGGGTTCCGCCCCATGGAGTCTGACGGCGGGAATATGGGGAGACGGGCGCGCCGGTGGAAGACCATGGCCACGCCGGCCTGGTCGCGACCCTGATCTGGTGCGCCTGCTTGGCCGGTACGGTGCTGGCGTCCATCTCGGGCCCGGCGCCCCCTCGGAATTCGACGAGGAGCACGCTATGAAGGGGCATGACGCCAAACGCCGACGCTGTGCGCATCTGTGATGCGCTGGAGGCCGAATACGACGCCTCCGTCACCGCCCTGAGGACCGCCCTGAATGACTTCTTGTCCGGCGGCGTCCCTCCTGATCCCTCCCTGCGCGCATCGGGGGCCTTTTCCTATCCCAGTCTCAGGTTGGTCTGGCCCTCGGGTCTCGACTATCCGCGCCTGGCCCGGGCCTATGCCCGCCTGGCCGCACCGGGCGCCTATGAGACCACGGTCACCCGGCCCCGGCATTTCCGGGAGTTCCTGGTCGAACAGCTCTCCCTGCTGATGGCGGACTTCGACGTCACCGTCAGCGTCGGCCGTTCGACCCAGGAGATCCCCTTCGCCTACGTCCTGGACGCCTCTGTCGACCTCGCCCAGGCCGATATCGGCGCCGTCGAGATCGCTCGGCACTTCCCCACGACCGAACTGGCCTACATCGGCGACGAGGTGGCGGACGGCCTCTGGGTCTCGCCGCCCGAGGCGGCCCGCCCCCTCGCCCTCTTCGACGGTCTGCGCACCGACTTCTCCCTCGCCCGGCTCACCCACTACACGGGGACCCCGGCCGAGCACGTCCAGTCCTATGTCCTCTTCACGAACTATCACCGCTATGTGGACGAGTTCGTCCGCTGGTCCTGCGATCGGCTGCGCAGCGACGAGGGCTACACCGGCCTGTCCACCGCCGGCGGCGTCCTGGTCACGCGGGACACGCCCAACCCCGAACAGGTCGTCGCCGACGCCACCTGGCGGCGCCACCAGATGCCCGCCTACCATCTCATGGCGCCGGGACGCCGGGGGGTGACCCTGGTCAACATCGGCGTCGGCCCGTCGAACGCCAAGACCATCACCGACCACCTGGCCGTCCTGCGGCCTGAGGCCTGGCTGATGATCGGCCACTGCGGCGGGCTGAGGGGCTCCCAGACCATCGGCGACTATGTCCTGGCCCACGCCTACCTGCGGGATGACCACGTCCTGGACGACGTCCTGCCGCCGGAAATCCCCATCCCGCCCATCGCCGAGGTCCAGGTGGCCCTCGGACGGGCCGCCGAGACCATCACCGGAGAAAGCGGCGACGCCCTCAAGCGGCGCCTGCGCACCGGCACGGTGGTGACCACCGACGATCGCAACTGGGAGCTGCGCTACTCCTCCAGCGCCCTGAGATTCAACCAGTCCCGGGCCGTGGCCATCGACATGGAAAGCGCCACCATCGCCGCCCAGGGCTACCGGTTCCGGGTGCCCTACGGCACCCTGCTCTGTGTTTCCGACAAGCCCCTGCATGGCGAGATCAAGCTGCCCGGCCAGGCCAACGCCTTCTATGACCGGGCCATCGGCCAGCACCTGCAGATCGGCCTGGCGACGGTGGACCTGCTGCGGCGGGAGGGGGCCGGCCTGCACTCGCGCAAGCTTCGCAGCTTCGATGAGCCGCCCTTCCGCTGATCGCGGGTGCTGACACGGGCCCGCGCTTCGCCTAATCGTCGCGCGCCGAACAGGGAGGGCGATATGCAGAGCTTCCAGCCGCCGAGGCGCATCCTCATGGGCCCTGGCCCCTCCGACGTCAGCCCGCGCGTGCTCGCGGCCCTGGCCCGTCCGACGGTAGGCCACCTGGATCCCGCCTTCCAGGACCTCATGGAAGAGATCAAGGCCGCCCTGGCGCGCCTCTTCAACGCCCCCGACCATGCCTGTGTCCCTCTGCCGGCCCCCGGCACGGCGGGCATGGAGGCGGCCCTGATGAACCTGTTGGAGCCGGGCGACCGGGCGGTGATCGCCGTCAACGGCGTCTTCGGCGGCCGCATGGCCGACATGGCGGGCCGCGCTGGCGCCGAGGCGGTGCGGGTCGACGCGCCCTGGGGCGAACCCGTCGACGTCGCCGCCGTCGAGGCCGCCCTCGCCTCCGGCCCGGCCAAGGTGCTGGCCTTCGTCCACGCCGAAACCTCCACGGGCGTGCGGTCCGACGCCGCCGCCCTCTGCGCCCTGGCCCGCCGGCACGGCGCCCTGTCCATCGTCGACTGCGTGACCTCCCTCGGCGGGGTGCCGGTGGACGCCGCAGGCTGGGACGCCGACGTCCTCTACTCCGGCACCCAGAAGTGCCTCTCGGCGCCTCCCGGCCTGTCTCCCGTCGCCTTCTCCCGCCGCGCCCTGGACGCGGTGGCCGCCCGCACCACGCCGGTGCGGAACTGGCTCCTCGATGTCAGCCTTCTGATGGCCTACTGGGGCGGGGAGGGTGGCCGCACCTATCACCACACCGCGCCCATCAACGCCCTCTACGGCCTGCATGAGTCCCTCGTGGCCCTGTTCGAGGAGGGCCAGCAGGCCGTCTTCGTGCGCCACGCCCGGATGCACGAGGCCCTGGTCGCCGGCCTGGAGGCCCTCGGCCTGGAAATGCTGGTCGCCCCCGAGCATCGACTGCCCCAGCTCAACACGGTCCGCGTTCCCGAGGGCGTCGACGAGGCGGCCGTCCGGGCGCACATGCTGGCGCGCTGGGACCTGGAGATCGGCGCCGGCCTCGGTCCCCTGAAGGGCCAGGTCTGGCGGATCGGCCTCATGGGCGCCTCCGCAAGCTCCTGGCATGTCCGCCTTTGCCTTACCGCCCTGGCCGACGCCCTGGCGGCCCAGGGCCGGTCGGTCGACCTCGATGCGGCCCTGTCCGCCGCCGAGGCGCGCCTAGGCTGACAGGCGGCCCGGGCGGGCGCATAGTCGGCATCCAAGGTCTGGTCAGGAGCCCGCCATGCAAGACGACGCCCAACTCCCCGGTTCGCCCCCGTCGGAAACCGGCCTGTCCCGGCGAGATCTCGGCCTCATGGCCGCCGGCGCCGCCGTGGCCGCGTCATCGACAGCGGGCGCCGCGCCCCTGAAGGTCATGGAGATGGACGTCGAGGTCCAGACGCCTGACGGCCTCTGCGACGCCGTCTTCGTCCACCCCACGGGAAGGGCCCCCGCCGGCGGCTGGCCGGCCGTCCTGGTCTGGACCGACATCATGGGCCTGCGCCCCGTCTTCCGTCAGATGGCCAGCCGCATGGCCGCCGAAGGCTACGCCGTCCTCGTCCCCAACCCCTTCTATCGCAAGGGGCGCGCGCCCATCCCGGCCGGTCCGGTCAACTGGGCCGATCCGGCGGACCGGGCGAAGCTGATGGAGCTGCGGTCCGCCCTGACCGCCGAGGCGACGGCCCGGGACGCCATCGCCTGCTTCGCCTGGCTCGACGGCCAGTCCGTCGTCGATCCCGGCAAGGGTGCGGGCGTGCAGGGCTATTGCATGGGCGGGCCCATGGCCTTCCAGGCCGCCGCCGCCCTCCCGGACCGCATCGCCGCAGTGGGCTCCTTCCATGGCGGGGGTCTCGTCGCCGCCGGGCCCGACAGTCCGCACCGCCTCATCGCACGCACCCGGGCGGACTACCTGGTCGCCATCGCCGAGAACGACGACCAGAAGGAACCCCAGTCCAAGGACGTTCTGCGCGCCGCCTTCCGGGCCGCCGGCCGACCCGCTGAGGTCGAGGTCTACGCTGGGGCCCAGCATGGCTGGTGCGTGCCCGGATCAGCCGTCTACAACCCCGAGGCGGCCGAACGCGCCTGGTCAGCCCTCCTCGCCCTCTACCGTCGCCGCCTCTCCTGACCGGCGGCCGCGCCGGGCGCGGAAGAATCCCTTCAGCAGGCTGGCGGACTCCGCCGCCAGGACCCCACCGGAAACCTCCGGCCGCCAATGGCAGGTGGGCTGGTCAAAGACACGCGCCCCGTGCACGACGCCGCCGCCCTTCGCGTCCTCGGCGCCGAACACCACCCGTCCGATCCGGGCGTGGCTGATCGCCCCGGCGCACATGGGGCAGGGCTCCAGGGTCACGTAGAGGGTCAGGCCGGTCAGCCGGTAGTTGCCCCGCTTCCGGGCCGCGGCCCGCAAGGCGCGGATTTCTGCGTGAGCGGTGGGGTCGGACTCACCGATCGGGGCGTTGCCCGCCGCCGCGACGACCTCGCCGGTGGCCGGATCGACCACGACGGCGCCCACGGGGGTCTCCCCCCGGTCCGCGGCGGCTTGCGCCTCGGCCAGCGCAATGCGCATGTACTCCGGATCATGGTCCACGATCCGTTACGAACCCCTGGCGGCGACGAAGGTCAATCCCCGGAGGGCGGCGGCGAGCGCATCGCCAAGGCCCTGGCCCGCGCCGGGGTCGCCTCGCGCCGCGAGGTTGAGCGCCTGATCGCCGAGGGCCGGGTCGCCATCAATGGCCGGACCCTCACCACCCCCGCCATCCGGATCGAGGCTGGCGACATCCTCACCGTCGACGGCGAGGTGGTGGGCGATGCCGAGCCCGTCCGCCTGTTCCGCTACCATAAGCCCTCGGGCCTGGTGACCTCGCACAAGGACCCCCAGGGCCGGCCCACGGTGTTCCAGGCCCTGCCGCCCGGCCTGCCCCGCCTGATTTCCGTGGGCCGCCTGGACCTGGCCACCGAGGGCCTGCTCCTCCTGACCAACGACGGGGGCCTGGCCCGCAGCCTGGAGCTTCCTTCGACGGGTCTGGTCCGCCGCTACCGGGCCCGCGCCTTCGGTCGGATCACGCAGGACCGGCTCGACGCCCTGAAGTCCGGCGTGACCGTGGAGGGGGTCCGTTACGGGCCCATCGAGGCGGTGATCGACAAGGCCCGGGATGGCGCCTCCGGCGCCAACCTCTGGATCAGCGTCACCCTGTCCGAGGGCAAGAACCGCGAGGTCCGCAAGGTGCTGGAGTCCGTTGGCCTGAAGGTCAACCGGCTGATTCGCCTCGCCTACGGCCCCTTCGCCCTCTCCACCCTGCCGCCGGGCGAGATCGAGGAGGTGGGGCCGCGGGTGATCCGCGAGCTCTTCAGCGACCTGATCCCGCCCGAGGACCTGCCCAAGGGCGACAAGCCGAAGTGGAGCCGCCGGGCGCCGGTGTCCGAGAAGCGCCGGGAGGGCGCCGGCGAGGCCATCGTGTCCGCCGAGGCCCCCGAGACCCGCGGTCGCCCGGCCTACAAGGCCGGCTGGGCGCGGCCCAAGCCCAAGCCGCCGGGTGGGCGCCCGCCCCCGAAACCTGGAGCCCGCAAGCCCGAGTCCCGCAAGCCCGACTCCCGCAAACCGGGGTCTCGCAAGCCCGACGCCGAACGGGCCGGCAAGACCGACATCAGCCGGCCGGCGACGGCGCCCAAGGTGCGGCCGGTCAAACCTTCTGGATCTCCACCGGCCGGCGGGCGGCCTCCAGGGCCGCGCGGGCCGAATCGGTCGCCGTCACCTGCAGGAAGGCCCGGCGCTCCTCGGAAAGGCCCTCCGAAAGGGGGCGGTCGAGGGCCGCGCGGGTAAGCCGCTTGGCGGCGGCTATGCCTTCGGCCCCGCGTCCCTCCCAGTCGCGCGCCATCTCCAGGGCCCGGGCCAGGGGGTCGGCCGCCAACTCGTGCACCAGGCCGATGGCGTGGGCCTCGGCGCCTGTGAAGGTCAGGCCGCGCAGGATGATCTCCAGGGCCTTGGCCTCGCCCACCACCCGCGGCAGGCGCTGGGTGCCGCCCCCGCCCGGGAAGATGCCGATCCGGGTCTCGGGCAGGCCAATGGATTCGGCCTCGGGCGTGGCGATCCGGAGATCGCAGGCCAGGGCCAGCTCGAAGCCGCCGCCCTGGCAAAGCCCGTTGATGGCTGCGACCACCGGCTTGTCCGCCGCCGCGATGATGTCCGTCAGCTCCAGGAAGCCGGGCGTCGGCGCAGGCGCGTCGGCGCGCGGTGGTGCGGGCGGCGGGCCGTCCTGCAGGCGGGCGCTCAGGTCGGCCAGCTCGTCCACGTCGTAGTGCCGGATGAAGATGCCGGGCACGCCCCCGGTCAGGATCAGGCAGCGTGCGGACGGATCGTCCAGGGCCGCCTTGGCCTCGGCGAACATCTGTCGGGCGCCCGGAGCGGTCATCGTGCCCCAGGGCGGGTTGGCGTAGGTCAGGACGACCGCCGCCCCCTTGCGTTCGCGGGTCACCAGGCTCATCAGGACCTCCCTGTCCGTTTCCATCCCCCGTCACCCTAGACCCGACCAAGGCCCGCCCGCCATGCGCATTGTCTCCGGCGTCCTGAAGGGCCGCAGCCTCGCCGCCCCGCCGGGGCAGGGCACCCGACCCACCTCCGACCGGGCCCGGCAGGCCGTCTTCAACATACTGGAGCACGCCGCCTGGGCCCCGCCCCTGGCGGAGGCCCGGGTCATCGACCTCTTCGCCGGCTCCGGGGCTCTCGGCTTTGAGGCCATCTCCCGGGGGGCCGCCTTCTGCCTCTTCGTGGAGACCGAGGCGGCCGCCCGGGGCGCCATCCGCGACAACGCCGAGGCCTTCGCCCTCTTCGGCCGGACCCGCATCCACCGTCGCGACGCGACGGACCTGGGGGTGCGCCCCGGCGCCGACGGCCCGGCCTTCACCCTGGCCTTCCTCGACCCGCCCTACGGCCAGGGCCTGGGTGAGATCGCCCTGGCCCGCCTGCGCGAAGGCGGCTGGCTGGCGCCCGGCGCCCTTGCGGTGCTGGAGACCGGCGCCTCCGAGCCCACCCCCCTGGCGCCCGGCTACACCCTCCTCGACGCCCGCACCTGGGGCGCGGCGAAGGTCTGGTTCCTCCAGCTGGAGGACGGCGAGGGGTAGGGGCGCTCGCTGCAACCAAACCGCAACCCCAGACCTCTAGGCTGCCGGAATACGATCCTCAGGGTTCCCAAACAGGTGAACATGGACCCGCTTCCCACCCATCACCGCGTGCTCATCGTTGAGGACGAACCCCAGATCGCGGAGATCATCGACGTCTTCCTCGCCCGCGAAGGCGTCTCGCGCCTGATCGCCCGCGATGGCGAGGACGCCCTGAACGCTGCATCCTATTGGCAGCCTGACCTGGTCATCCTCGACCTGAAGCTTCCGAAGCGGGATGGGTACTCCGTCCTGGCCGAGCTGAGATCTCGTAGCGACGTCCCCGTCATCATTCTCAGCGCCCTCGGTGAAGATGTGGACAAGCTTTCTGGCTTCCGGCTTGGCTGTGACGACTACATGGTTAAGCCCTTCAATCCGCTGGAGCTCATCGCGCGCGCCCGGGCGGTCTCAGGCAGGCGCCTTCGGACGGACAGTGGTCGCATCCTGGCGATCGGCCCTCTGCGGATTGATCTCGACGCGCACCAGGCCAGCCTGGCTGACGAGATTCTGTCGCTGACGCCTACCGAGTTTCGCATCCTTCGGGTCCTTGCCGAACGCGGCGGCAAGCTGGTGACCCGAAGCCAGATCGTCGATGCGGCTATGGATGAGGAAGCCTTCGACAAGTCTGTGAATCCTCACATCAGCCGGCTTCGGCAGAAAATCGAAGAGCGGACGCAGGGCGGCTTGCGCCTTGTTTCAGTCAGGGCGGAAGGCTATCGGCTCGAGGTGCTCCAGTGAACTGGCGCGGTCTCCGTTCCCTGAAGGCGCAGATCGCCGCCTTCGCGCTCTTGACCTCCTTTGGCGGGGCCCTGGCGACCGCGTATCTTCCTAGAATGGTCTTCGACCTGCGGGATGCGCTGTTTGAGGCGAGTCTCACGGTCAACGAGCGCGAACAGCTTCGCCAGGTCGAGGCAACGCAGGGTCACTGCGGGCCGGGCTATCAGCAACTCCGGGACGCCCTGGGCTTCGATGTCTGGCGGCTGAACTATGATCTTGTACTCATCGTCGTCGTACTGGCGGCGGGCACGGCCATGGCAGGGCTTGCCTGGGTTCTGGCCGGCAGGATCTCAGCTCCCATCTCGGCCTTGGCCCTCGCGGCGCAAAGGATCGCCTCCGGCGACCGGAGCCCCCCGGTCGCGGTTCGCGCCAGCACTGCGGAGGTTGCCGGACTGCAGGCGGATTTCGCAACCATGACCGCCGCGCTCGCTGCCGCAGATGAGGACCTTCGCATTCGGTCTGCGGCCATTGCGCACGACATCCGGACGCCATTGACCATTCTCCGCGGACGTCTGGAGGGGCTTCGGGAGGGCGTCTTCGTTGCGAATCCAAACTTCATCGCGGGCCTGATCGACCAGATCAGCTGGATCGATCAGCTTGTTGCAGACGTCAACGCGCTGACCGACGCGCGTGTGGCGGTGGGCGGGTCCAGGGAGCGCCTGGATTTCGTTGCGCTGGTCAATGAGTGCCTCAGCTCAGTTCAGCTTGAGATCGACCGGGCTGGAATTCCTCTTCAGGTCGAAGTCGAGGGGCCTGTCTTCGTCTCGGCTGACCCGGCGAGGTTGCGAAGGGCGGTCCTCAACATCCTCAAGAATCTTATCCGGTACGCACCGGGCGCCGCCGCCATCCTCAGTGTCCGAGGGATTGGCAGGGAGGCGGTGCTGCGCTGTGCGGATCTCGGACCGGGCTGGCCGGAGGGTGATCCAAACGACCTCGCCAAGGCCTTTGTCCGTGGTGAGGGCTCCCGGTCGCGGGAGACGGGCGGAAGCGGTCTTGGCCTGTCGATCGTTCAAGCCACGGCCGAGGCCTACGGCGGTTCGCTTCGACTGGAACGCGGCGCGCGCGGAGGCGCCGTGGTCGAGGTCCGACTGCCAGCCGCGGATTGACGCAACCCCTTCGCAATCATCCGGCAACCGATCCGTTTGTCCGTTCCGGCAAAACCGTGGCAGCCGCCATGGAGAACAGGAATGGTCAAACTCAAGCTTCGCGACACCGCCATTGCGCTGCTGGCGCTCGGGTCTGCTCAGGAGGCCTTCGCCCAGTCGGTGGCTGCGCCTGAAACGGTGAAGTATCCGAGGGCCTTCTTCGACGCCTTCTCACCCACAACGGCCTTCGACATCGTGAGGCGGGTACCTGGCTTCACCCTTGATCTGGGTCAGGACCGCCGGGGTTTCGGCTCGAGTGGAGGGAATGTCCTGATCGATGGGAAGCGTCCGGCGTCCAAGTCCGGCGGCCTGGAGGAGGCCCTGGCTCGCATTCCGGCCTCCACCGTCGAAAGGGTCGAGCTGATCCTCTCTGAGGCCTCCAGCGAGGCGCAGGGCCAGTCGGTTGTGGTCAATCTGGTTCTCAAGCCAGCTCTGAAGACGTCTGTCTGGCAGGTGGGCGCCTCCCTTGATCGCGAGGGGGCCCTGTCGCCTTCGTTGGAGGCGACTGTCTCCCGACCGCTGGCGGGCTGGCTCACCTCGACACGTCTTGTTCTTGGCGCTGGCAGAGACCCGAATGACGGAACCCGGACAGTGCGCGACGGCTCGGGTGGATTGATCAGGTCGGAAGTTGAGCGCCGGGATAGCCTTCAGAAGTGGCTGAACATCTCCAGCGAGGCGCGCGGCGCGCTCGCTGGCGGCGAATTGACCGTGAACAGCCGTCTGGAAGGCTACACGTATGAGATGAACGCCGGACGGGATCGCTTTCTCGCCCGCAGGCCGGACGGCGCCCCGGACCAGGCGCGGTTCATCGACTTCAATGACAAAGGCGTCAACGGCGAGTTCGGCTTGGACTGGAGCCGCCAGATGACGCCTCGATGGACCTTGCGCGCCCTGACCCTGGCGACCTGGGACGACACCGAGACCCGCACCGTCAGCCGGCTTGAGGCCCCTGTGGGCGCCTTTTCCAGCGGACAGCGGGCCAGGTCGACGAGCGAGACGATCGAATGGATTGGCAGGTCTGTCGCCTCGGGTCAGCTGGGCTCGGGTCTGAAGGTCGAGATTGGTGGCGAGTTGGTCTTCAATCGACTGGACGCCGGGCTGGACTTCGCCGATCTGACCTCGCAGGGACAGGGAGTCCCCATCAACCTGCCGTCAGCGAATGTCCGGGTGGAGGAGCGACGCGCCGAAGCCTTTGTCAGCGCCGGGATGGGATTAGGTCCCCGGGTGTCCGTCGAGGGACTTCTCAGCTTCGAAACCTCGCGGATCAATGTCTCGGGTGAGGCCTCGGCGGCCGAAACTCTCTCGGACTTCAAGCCGGCGGTCTCCCTCTCCTGGCGCGCAAGCGATGACTTCACAGTGCGCCTGGACCTGCGACGGGAGGTAGGCCAGCTCGACTTCGATGGTTTTGCCGCCTCGGCGGAAATCGCCGCGGACAGGACAGCGGCGGGCAATCCGCAACTTCGGCCGGACAGCGTAATCCGCAGCTCAATCAACCTTGACTATCGCAAGCCCGAGGGACCGAGCACCAGCTTCGAGGCCTTCCATGAGTGGCGCAGCGATATCCTTGAGCAACTTGTGCTGCCCTCAGGCGCTGTCGCCACAGTGAATGCCGGGGATGCCCGCGTCTGGGGGGTCCGCGTCAGCGCGGCGTCGCCCCTCCCTGGGGGGTTCCGGCTGGAAGGCGGGGGCGAATGGCGCGACTCGCAGTTCAGGGACCCGCTGACCGGCGGAACCCGCGTGGTCAACACATTCACGCCGCTCACCTATCGTGTCGAGCTGCGTCAGGATGTCCCCGCCTGGAAGCTATCCTGGGGGCTGGTCGCCAATTCTGAAGGAACTGAACGGGAATTTTTTGTCGGCGAGACGTCCGAATTCAACTGGGGCGTCAGGCACAACCTCTACATTGAGACAACCCGCTGGCCCGGATTGAAGGTGCGGCTGACCCTCTCCGACTTCACCCAGAGACGCTTCCAAAGTGAACGACGGTTCTTTGAGCCGAACCGCGCGGGAAGGGACTCGGGTCGGGAAATCCGCAACTGGGACCGCGGACCGGACATCTCCCTGCGCATCAATGGCCAGTTCTGAGCGGCTTCCGCACCGTCTGCGTCCGGCGCGCTGAGAGGCGGGCCGGGTCTCTGGGTCCGCGGATCCTGAGGGCGTGACCGGAAAGCGCCCCGGCGCCCTCGTGGTCTGCAGCCTCCGGATTGGGTCTGTCATGAATCCCCTCTAGGGTGTCGCCTACGTTCCGCGGAGGTCTCATGTCCCAAATCCCTCCCCCGTCCCGCCGGGGACTTCTCATCTCCCTCGCCGCCGGCGCAACGAGCCTGGCCCCGGCGCAGCGGGCCCGGGCCAATCCCCTTTTCACGGACTTCCCCTTCCAGCTCGGGGTGGCGGCGGGGGATCCCGTCGCGGATGGTTTCGTGATCTGGACCCGGCTGGCGCCGCGCCCCCTTGAGACCGGCGGCGGCGTTCCGCCTGTTCCGGTTCCCGTCATCTGGGAGGTGGCCGCCGACCCGGGCTTCACCCAGGTCGTGCGGCGGGGCGAGGCCCTTGCCCGCCCCGAGCTCGGACACTCTGTCCATGTGGAGGTGACCGGTCTGGAGCCGGAGCGGGACTACGCCTACCGCTTCCTGGCCGGAGGCGAGGCCTCCCCGCCTGGCCGCGCGAAGACCACCCCGGCGCGGTCGGCCAGTCCCTCCCGGGCGCGTTTTGGCGTCGTCGGCTGCCAGTCCTACGAGCAGGGCCTGTACACGGCGCACCGGAAGATCGCCGAGGAGTCCCTCGACTTCATCTATTGCTATGGCGACTATATCTACGAGGGCCGCGGTGCGGCCGCCCCGCCCCGGCCGTGGAATCCCCGCGCCCATCTCGGCGGGGAGATCTTCTCGCTCGACGACTACCGCCGTCGCTACGCCCAGTACAAGATGGACCCGGACCTGCAGGCCAGCCACGCCTCCACCGCCTGGTTCTGCACCTGGGACGACCACGAGATCGATAACAACTGGGCCGGGGACAAGGACCAGGACGGCACGCCCCCGGAGATCTTCAATCTCCGCCGGCAGATCGCCATGCAGGCCTATTACGAGCACATGCCCCTGCGGGCCTCGTCCTTCCCCCGGGGCGTCCGGATGCAGGTCTACCGGAATGCGGCCTGGGGCGGGCTCCTCGACCTCAACTTCCTCGACACCCGGTCCCACCGCACGGACCAGCCCTGTGGCGACAAGTGGGCCACCACCTGCGACGCCGTGCGGGACCCCGCCGCCCAGGTCCTGGGCGAGGCCCAGGAGGCCTGGCTGTTCCGCAACCTCGCCCGGTCGCAGGCGCGCTGGAAGGTTCTGGCCCAGCAGGTGATGATGATGGACCTGGAGCGCCGGGAGGGCCCCGAGCCCGGCTACAACCTGGACACCTGGGCCGGTTACGCCGTCCCCCGGGCCCGGCTCCTCGCCCATCTCCGGGACCGGCGGATCGGCAACACCGTCATCCTCACCGGCGACGAGCACCAGCACTATGCCGGCGAGGTGTTCCGCGAGGGCCGGAACCCCACCGGCGCCCCGCTGGCCGTGGAGTTCGTCGCCACCTCGATCAGCTCAGGCGGCGACGGGGTGGACCAGCGCCCCGACGGGCGTCGCTACCTCGCCGACAATCCCTTCCTGAAGTTCAACAACGCCCAGCGCGGCTACCTGGTCTGCGACGTGAGCCCTCAGACCTGGCGCTCGGAGTTCAAGGTCCTCGACCAGGTCAGCCGACCTGGCGGCGTCCTCAGCACCCGCGCGGCCTTCGTGGTCGAGAACGGCGCCGGCCGGCTGACGGCGGCCTGAGCGCCAACTCAGCTCCCCTCTCGCGGCAACCCGATGCGGCCAGAGCGCACGTCACCGATGACAGCGCCCGCTCTGAGCCTGCATTGGGATCTCGCTAAGTTATTCCCGTGATAACTAAATCGATTTGACTACCTATTCTGTCCATAGTTTGCTCCACGCTTATAGATTCATCCGAGATAAATGCATAGAATTCAGAATTACCGATATTGAACAAAAGTCTTGCGGAGTTCTCTATATCTATATCTTCTCTTATGGAATTACAATCTACCATACGATTTAGAAGATCTAGTAAATTCATTATCATAAATTTCTCTATCTGGTGATAGCTTTTTCCGTTTATCTGCGGCGAACGGATAGCATCAGATGCAACCTGTCGGATCAAGATTCGGTCATATTCATCAAACCAATAAAAGTATAACTCGATCATTTGCACCAGTTGGGATTTTAGAGGCACATCTCTTGCATTGAGTATATATGTAATTTTATCTGAAAGATGAGAAAAATCTTCCAATAAAACAGAATAAAGAATCTCGGACTTACTAGGAAAATAGTTATACAGTGTCGCAGATGATATATCTGCGGCATCTGCTATAGCCTCCATTGAGACGCCATCGAACCCGGAAATTTGAAAGGCTTGGCGAGCAACAGAGATAATGGCAGCGCGGCGTTCCGCCTTCTTGCGCTCACGACGACCCAGCGGTCGCCCATCTATGACTTTGGTCATTTTTCGCCTCCGTGCCCCGGCCATCCAGCGAGCGCCAGCGACCGCAACGTCGGTGATCGCCGATTCACCCACGATGTTCAATTCTCCCCTCATTCCCCATAAAATGAGAGGCGATAAAAAAATATTGACACTCTAAAAACTGATCCTACCTTGGAAAAGGGGTTCACGGCTATGGGAGGGCTGGCCATGAGGAGCGGAAAGGCTGCGGCGCTGATGGTTGCGACCTCGTTCGCGTCATGGCCGGTGCTAGCGCAACAGGTTGATCCTGGCGGCGCAGGGGAGCAAAGAAACATCGCGGAGCTTGATGCCATCGTGGTCACGGCTCAGAAGCGAAGTGAGCGGCTTCAGGACGTTCCGATCGCTATTGAAACCTTAGGCGAGGCGGCTTTGGCCACCGGACCTGTCACAGACATCACCGCCATCCAGATGGTGTCGCCCGCTGTTTCAGGTTCGGGAAACTCGAGCGCCCAACCGCTCATTGCGGTGCGTGGCATCGTCAGCAACGACTTCTCGATCGGCGGGGACCCCGCATTGGGAATTTACGTTGACGATGTCTACACGGGTCGCTCTGCTGGCGCGGTCCAGGAACTGGTCGACATCGATCGGGTTGAGATCGTGAAGGGCCCTCAGGGCACTTTGTTCGGGCGCAACACCACAGCAGGCGCGATCAGCATCTACACCAACAAGCCCGATCTCGGGGCGCTCGCCGGGTCCGCCGCAGCCAGCTTCGGTGACTTCCAAGCCGTCCTCGCTTCAGCAATTCTCAATATGCCGCTCACCGACCAGACCGCGGTTCGCGCCTCAATGGTCTACAACCGCCACGATGGTTTCTTCGAGAATGCGTCGGGCGGGCGCAGGCTTGACAAAGTCGACCATCTCGCCGGGCGAGTGGCGTTGAGACTCCAATCTGGTTCGCTCGACGTCATTTTGACAGGGGAGTACGAGCGTGACCGCGATGATGGGCTGGTTGCAAAGAGCATAGCCTACAACGTTCCAGGCGATCAGGATTCCGCAGTGGCGAAGCCACCCGTTTCCATCAATGCACCGATCCGTAACCACCGTGATCTTTATGGTGGCAACTTGCGGATTGAAGCTCCTCTCGGCCTACTGGACTTCACGTCTATCTCTGCGGTGCGCGGCTACCGGGTGCGTTATCTGGAAGACACGGACGCGACCCCGCTCACCCAGGTCCACTTCGGCTCACGGGAATGGCAAGACGCGCAAAGCCAAGAGTTCCGATTGGCGTCGCCGTATCAAGCGTTCCGCTGGACCGCAGGAGCGAGCCTCTACCATGAGCGCATCGCGGCAGACAGTCGAACGATCTATGACGAGGACGGAGTCTGCACCGGCCTGGCCCGCAGCCCTACGCCCACGGACTGCGACAGCCTGCTACGCGCTCTGCCCTCTCCCGACCCCTCCGACGCCAGCCTTTTCGACACGCTGTTAAAGTCCGGAGTGGTGACAGATCCCTACAAAGGAGAAACAGGTCAGGTTGAGGCTAATCGCGCACGCGGAGAGTATCTGAGCCTAGGAGTGTACGGCGACTTCACCCTGGAACTCTCCCCGACCTTCAGCCTGACTGGTGGACTCCGGTACAGTCGTGACCGCAAGTCCGTGAACGTCATAGCCCTGCCGACCTCTAACCTCGTGACAATCGTCAATGGGGAGAATCTCTACCTTCGTTCGGGTCAGCAGCGGTCCTCGAAGACATGGGATCAGTGGCAGCCGCGAGTCCTCCTCGCCTGGAAGCCGCTAGAATCCCTGAGCGCCTATGCCAGTTACACCCGCGGATACAAATCAGGCGGTTTCAACGTGCTTCAACCTGGCGATCCACCGTTCGGTCCAGAGCGCGTCTCCCAGATCGAGGCGGGGCTCAAGGGATCTCTGTTTGAACGCCGTGTGCGCTACGATCTCGCCGCCTTCCAGTGGCGCTACAACGACCTCCAGGTTCAGGTTTTCGAGGGTGGGCTGCCGATCGTCCGAAACGCTGGTCGCGCGCGTGGCCGCGGCCTCGAGTCGTCCATCATCCTCGCTCCAGATCGCCGCCTCAACTTGACGCTCGCTGCGGCGTTCCTGGATGCAACCTACACCCGGTTCCGCTTGGGGGAGACGGTCGACTACACGGGCAACAGGCTGCCGCTGGCGCCGAAAGCATCGGGTCGAATTGGGCTTACCGGCTATGATCTGCTTGGCGTGGAGGGTCTCTCGTTGCAGGCTGACTACGTCCGCCGCAGCAGGCAGTACTTTTCGCCTGACAATGGCGTGCTCAGTCAGCCAGCGTACGGCCTTCTGTCAGCCCGGATCGCCTACACGATTCCCCGTTCGGGTCTGGAACTCGCAATGTCGGGCGAGAACCTCACAGACGCACATTACGCGACGACTGGCCAAGTCATCGATGCGGTCAATGTCGCTGTACTGCGTTTAGGCGAGCCGCGGCGGATCGTGTTTGGCGCGCGCTTGCAATGGTAGTCACCCACAAAGACAGAAAAGAAAATGGACGCCGCGTCCTCGTTGTTGGCGCGGGCGGATCCATGACTCGGGCGTTCCTGCGCGCGATGGCGCAAGCGGCTCCTACGGATCTGCGCTTTGATCTGCGCGACCTCAGCGAAGAGGCCGCACTCGCAGCGGCCGGAATCTTTGGAGACGGCCGCGCCCACGGCTCGAGGCTGGACCTGTTCGATGAACCCGCCTTGCACGCCGCCGCATCAGGCGCCGCCTTCGTGGTCAATGGGGCGGGCCCATTCCAGCGCACGGCGGAACCCGTGCGTCGCGCCGCCATTTCTGCGGGAGCGGACTACTTCGATATCGACGACGATGTTGAAAGCGCCCGTGGAGCGTTAGCCATGTCAGCCATGGCGGAACAAGCCGGGGTGGCTCTGTACGTCGGCTGCGGCGCCTCGCCGGGGCTGACCAATGTCTTGGCGCTCGACCTTGTTTGCCGGCTAGATGATGTCGAGGCTATCGAAGTGGCCTGGTGCGTGGGTGACGAGGGGCCAGTTGAACTCGGGCGATCCGTGATCGCCCACACCCTGCATATGGGCGCAGGAGACTATGACGGCTGGCGAAATGGAGAGCTGGTCAAACGGCGCAGCTTCGCGACGATGCGTCGTTTGCCTCTACCAGGATTGCTCCGGCAGCCATTCTATGAGTGCGCGCACCCAGAGCCCGTCATGCTGGCCAGCAGCTTTCGGCAGGTCCGTGATGTCACTTGTTGGGGAACTCTTCACCCGTCCCCGTTGAACGGGGTGATCCGGGGCGTCGCCGAGGCCGAGCGGGCCGGCCATATTGGCGCCGAGGCGGCTATCGATTTCCTGCGCGCCGCCATAGCCGGCATGCCGACAGACCCGAGGGCCGAGAAGCTGGCGATCGGAGGCGTAAAGCGCCAGATCCGGGACGGCGAGATCAGCTGGGCGGACTACTGGTTCTTCGTCCTGAACTCTCTGCTCAAGCGGAGGTATCCGACACGGGCGGCGACCGCGGCGCTGGTACGGGGAACAGTCGCGGGCCAGCCGATCGAGCTTCTCCGTTACATTGACAGCACGCCGCCGAGTTCGCCGCTGAAGCAGATGGAGATCGCCACAGGATGCGCGGAGGCAGCGTTTTTTCTCGAAGCTCTCGACAGGTCCGCGACTGGGAACATCGGCTGTCTGTTTCCGGAGCGCTGGGTCGAGCCGGCCGCTTTCTATCGCCGGTTTGAACTTTGTTTGCCGCCTGGAGCCGGTTCTTGGCTGGGCCCGGTCCTGTCTCGATCGACCTCTGACGCCCCATTCTCCCGACTGGACGACAGGCCATGACGCCAATAGATTTTCTGGCTACCTCTCACGTGACCCTTCTTTTCTGGTGGGGCGTGGCGAACGCGGTTCTGAGCGCCGGGATCCTGCCATTTTCGAGAGGTGCCTGGCGTGGAGCCTGGGCTGTCAATCTGCTCTGGAACCTCTTCACCCTAGTCACATGGGCCGTAATCCAACTTCGGTTCCCCGGACCCGGGGGCAACCTTGAAGCTACGGAGGCGATGCTTCTGTTCCTTTGCGGCAGCATTGGACTGGACATCGCAATGTACGGTCTCGGGGGCGCCTGGATTCTGTCGACGGGGCGCCGCAGGCAGTCCCCCTTCTGGTGGGGCGCAGCCTGGTCATTCTGGTTCCAGGGAATCGTTCACCTGACGAACTCGTTCGCCTGGTTGGCGGCTTGGTTGAACCTCCGCTGGGGCCTGTCATGAAAACACGGATCGTGGGAGGCGGTATCTCTGTTCTGATGCGTTGCGCCCCGATCCGGCGACGGGGTTGGAATCGTATGGTCGTCGAACGCGCCACCGCCAACGCCAGGACGCTGATATCGGTTCGCGCCTCGCGCCTCCCCTGCACGAAATTGGGAGCCCGATATGAATGACGCCAGTTCGGACCTGATCGAGCCTGATTGGGACCGCAGCTACCCCTTGCCAGGTGGCGCACGCGCCGACTGGAGGCGAGATCCCAAGGCGCAGCTGGCCTATGGAGCGTTTCCGACGCGATCGGAGGTGACGCTGGTCTGGATAGCTTCGGGGGCTCTTTTCGCCTGGACGGCCTGGGCGGGCGCGACTTTGGACTGGAATTGGTGGCAGTGGGCGGCGGCCGCATTTCTGGCGCTCGACATAGGAGGCGGCGCTGTCGCCAACTGCTTGAACTCCGGCAAGAGGTTCTACCACACGCCGCCTGCACCGACCGATTCAGCTCTGTCTCGGCTGGCTCGGCGACCGCTGGCCTTCGCTGCAATCCACATTCATGCGCCTGCCGCAGCCCTCATCTTCGCTCCCGCCGTGCTGGGCGTTGGCCTGGCCTGGTATCTCGCCCTCCTTACCGCAGCCGCCCTGGTCAGGATCACGCCCCTCGCGCTCGCGCGACCGGTCGCCGCCCTGACGGTTACGGCGGCCATCGCCGTCTCCTCCCGTTCCGGCTTCATCGAGGGATTGGAGTGGCTGCCCGCGATCCTTTTTCTGAAAATCGTACTAGGCCACATGGTGCGCGAGGAGCCTTACGGGGTGTGAAGCTCACAGAATGCCAAGCCATCAGGACCCGGTCAGCCCCTTCAGCCGCGCCGCCGCCTCGCGGGCCTCGGCCTCGCGACGGGGCGTGAAGGGCGCCATGCGTTCCTGGTAGGCCTCCAGGATCCTCGCCGGCGCCGTCTCCGGGCGGCCGGACTCAAAGGGCGGCGCGGGCGCGTACTCCAGGCCCAGCTGGAGGGTCTGGGCCAGGTCCTCGCCGCCCACCTCCGCCAGGACGGTGAGGGCGAAGTCGATCCCCGCCGTCACCCCCCCGCCGGTGATGACGTTTCCGTCGCGCACCACCCGGCCGGGATCGGGGATGGCCCCGTAGAGGGGCAACAGGTGGCGCCAGGCCCAGTGGCAGGCGGCGCGCTTGCCGTCCAGAAGGCCCGCGGCGCCGAGGATCAGCGATCCGGTGCAGACCGAGGTGACATAGCGCGACGACAGGCCCAGCCGCCGCACCTGGGCGACAAAGTCCGCATCCAGGGCCGCCGCCGTGGCCTCCGCCCCGCCGGGCACGCAGATGAGGTCGCAGGCGGGAATGTCCGCCAGCCGCTCGGTCCGGGCGAAGACCACGCCGCCTTCGGCCTCGATCTCGCCTCCAGCCCGGCTGGCGACGTGCACCTTCGCGCCGGGGATGCGGGTCAGGAACTGGTGCGGACCGGTGAAGTCCAGCTGGGTGAGCCCCGGAAAGAGGGCGAAGACGATGTGGAAGGGGGGACGGCTCATGGGACCTCGCTTCTACCGGCGCCCGAACAGGCGCTCGATGTCAGACAGTTTCAGCTCCACCCAGGTGGGGCGGCCATGGTTGCACTGGCCGGAGTTGGGGGTGGCCTCCATCTCGCGCAGGAGGGCGTCCATCTCCGGGGCGGTCAGGCGGCGGCCGGCCCGGACCGAGCCGTGGCAGGCCAGGGTCGAGCAGACCTCCTGCAGGCGCTCGCGCAGGGACAGGGCCTGGCCTGTCTCAGCCAGGTCGTCGGCGATGTCGCGGATGAGGCCGGCCACGTCGGTCTCGCCCAGCAGGGCGGGAGTCTCGCGCACCAGGACCGCGCCGGGGCCGAAGGACTCCACCACCAGGCCCAGGGCCTCGAGCTCCCCGGCCCGGGCGGCGACCCGCTCGGCCTCTGTCGGGTCCAGCTCCACCACCTC